>JBCDAA010000230.1:0-14415 GCA_039186435.1 Myxococcota bacterium
CCACCCTACGTGAAGCGCCGCGATCGCGAAGACGCCCGGGCCGCCCGCGCACTGCTTCGATCGCTCTGACGCCGACCTGATGGATCAGCACGTCACCAGGTGGCGAAACTTCTTGATCGTCGCAGGACCGATCCCCGAAAGCTGGGTCAGCTCCTCGATCGTCGAAAGCGGCCCCTGCGCCCGCCGCGCGAGAATCGCCTGTGCCTTGGGCAGGTTGAGCCCCGGCAAACGCAGCAGCTCCGCTTCCGTCGCGTCGTTGAGGTTAAGCAGCGCCGGCAACCCAGGCGAACGCCCGATGGCCCACCGCGAAAGCATGTTCTGCTGCATTTTCGGCGCATCGGGGAGCGGCGTGCCCTCCGGCGTGAGCCAGACGAAGAAGTCTCCATCGACACGACGAAGGGACTCGCCGTAGAGGTTGGTCGTTTGAATCCGGAGGAACACGCGGTCGCGCCCGATCAGCGGAAGCCCAAACCGCACGCGAACGCTCTCGCGATCCGCAGGTCCCCACTCCATCGGCAATACCCGAAGCGTGTTGAAGCCCTCTTCGAGCTGCCGCCGAATCTCCGCGCGATCCTCCGCGAGGAATGCGCCTTCCACGATCGAAGGATCCAGGTCGTAGGGAAGCGGGAGCGGACTCGCGAGGATGGGGTTCAGGGAACTCGGGAGCCGCGGCTTTTCCTCGCCGAGCCACCACGGACGAAGCGGCTCCCGAAGACCGAGCGAAGAGGCCGCGGCCTCGAGAAGCGTCACCAGCGCAGTATCGTCCTCGGGCATTCCTTCCGCAGGACTCCCAGCGCTCCCCGAAGCCCACGTCGTCCCATCCCTGCGAAGTCGATGTTCGAAGTCCTCCGCCCCGAAGGACTCACAGCGTTGCCCTCGAAGAATCGCAAAATCTCGGCTCGTCGATACGAGCGGAACTTCGAATGCGACGAGCCCAAAGAGTTCGGGGGAATCTTGAACCGTCCAATCCACGATCCGCGAGACGCCGCGTACCTCCCACACGAGGTTGCGTTGGTTGTTGCGGTGGGAGCGTTCAATCTGCCGATGCAGGAACGCGCGTTCGAGCTCGCTGTGACCCTCTAGCGAGATTTCAAAGTCTGGGTTCGCCTGCGCGGGACTCAACGTGTGAAGCACGCCGAATACATACGGAGAGCCCGTGCGCCGACCCTCCACCCCGAGTAGCGGACGCGGTTGATCTTCGCCGCTCGCCGCGTAGAGCGCCGGAAGAAGATCGAGGATCTCGTCGCGCGTCGGGAGCGGATATTTCACCTCTCACCCTACGTTTGCGAGCGGCGTTTCTCCTCTCAGCCCCGTGCCGCAAGCCACTGCCGAAGCTCTTCCAGACTTCGCGCGTTGAGCACATCCTCGGCGCAAAGGCCGGCCCGCCGCGCGATCGCCACGCCATGTTCCAGGTTCTGAAGTTCCTGCATCGAGTGCGCGTCGGCGGCGATCGAAATCAACACACCCCGCTCCTTGGCGAGCTTGAGGTGAGCAACGCTCAAATCGAGACGCGCCGGATTCGCATTGAGCTCCACCGCGCAGCCGCTTTCCGCGCACGCATCGAGAAACGCCTCCACATCGAAGGGCGCAGGTTCGCGCCCGAGGAGCAGACGCCCGGTCGGATGCCCGACCACCGAGGTCTGTGGGTGCTTCGCGGCCGCGACCAAACGCGCGGTCATCGCGGGCGCATCCTGACGGCGGCGGCCGTGCACCGACGCGACCACAAACTCGAGGCCGTCGAGGACGTCATCGTCGTAGTCGAGCGAACCGTCGAGGAGAATGTCGCTCTCGACGCCGGCCAAAAGCGTGCAGCCCGGCGCGGCGGCGTTTCGTTCGTCGATCGCCTTTCGCTGGTCTTGGAGGCGCGTCGAATCAAGGCCGCCCGCATAAAACGCGCTCACGCTGTGTTCGCTGATGCCGAGGTACGCGAGTCCTGCGGCCGCCGCAGCCTGCTGCATTTGCGCGAGGGTGTGGGAACCGTCCGACGCGGTGGTGTGGTTGTGAAGCGCGCCACGAAGATCCTCGCGGCGGACGAGAGGCGTCGTCGCACTGCCGCTTCCCACGAGAGGAACGTCCGCCTCCCGGCGCTCGGCCGGCGTCGGAAGAAGTCCGAGCGCTCGGTACACGTCCTCTTCCGAGTCGGCGTCGAGATCGTCGAGCGTCAGTCCCTTGCTCGCCGCGCGCTCCTGGAGAGCCGCCTGGTGCGCTTCGGACGACGTCCGCCGAAGAACCGCCCAACCCCACGCGCCCGTCGCGACATCGACCTTTACACCCTCCGGCACCTCGCCTTCGGGCGCTCGATCGACCACCACGCGAAGGTCCTCGATGAGCTCCATTCCGCGCGGAAGATCACCAACGAGAGCGCAGCGAATCCCCTTGTGCACCAGCGAGGCCAAGAAGGGCTCGACGACCGCCGCCGCGCGATCTCGGCGGCGCTTACCAGCGTTGGCGCGCAACATCTCGATCTGAGCGAGCACCTTCGACTGCGTCTTCACGCCAAAGCCCTTGAGATCGACGAGACGGTTTTCGCGGCAGGCGTACTCCAGCTCGCCAACGGTGGTGATGCCAAGGTCCTCCCAGAGCATCTTGATCTTCTTCGCGCCGAGCCCTTTGATGCGCTGAATCTCAAAGAGCCCAGCGGGAATTTCCGCTTCCATCTCCTCGAGAACACGCGGCTGAATTCCGTCGAGAAGATCCGCGACCAGCGCCGACGTTGCCGGCCCCACGCCGCGCACCCGCGCGAGGCGACGCTCTTCCACCATTACCGCAAGATCTTCGTCGAGTTGGCGGATCGCCCACGCCGCGCCGCTCCACGCTTTCGCGCGCTTGTCGCCCTTGAGGTCCGCCGCGAACGCCAGGCGCCTCAAGACGTTCACGATCTCCTTGCGACGGATCACCCAAAGAAGGTTACATCCCCTGGAAATCTCGTGGAGATGAACTTCGATGGCCTCGTTGGGCCGACCCACAACTTTGCGGGCCTCGCCTTTGGCAACGTCGCGTCGCGCGCCAATGCGGGGCAGGTCAGCAGCCCGCGCGCGGCGGTTCTTGAAAGCCTCGCGAAGATGGCGACCCTCCACGAGCTCGGCGTGCCGCAGGGGATCGTTCCGCCTCAGGAGCGCCCGCGCCTCGACGTGCTCCGTCGTCTTGGACTGACCGGGGACGACGCCTCGGTTCTCGCGCAAGCCGCCGCGACGCCTCCGCTGCTCGCCGCGGTGTACAGCGCGTCGTCGATGTGGGCGGCCAATGCAGCAACCGTCACGGCGAGCGCGGATTCCCACGACGGCAAGGTCCACTTCACGCCGGCGAATCTTCTTTCGAGTTTTCATCGCTCCCTCGAGGCGACGTCCACCGCGCGCGCGCTCTGCCGAATCTTTTCGGGCGATGCGTTTGTCCATCATCCGCCTCTCCCGGGCGCGACGCCCTTCGCGGACGAAGGCGCGGCCAACCACGGTCGTCTTCACGCGGGCGACGCAGCGATCTCCCTCTTTGTCTGGGGAACCGCACCGGGCACGCCCTCGCCTGCACGCTTTCCCGCGCGGCAATCCAAGCTCGCGTCCGAGACGATCGCGCGCCAGCACCGCATCCGCCACGCGTTCTTTACGCAGCAGGCGACGGAAGCGATCGACGCGGGCGCCTTTCACAACGACGTCGTCGCGGTCGCGCACGAACGAGTTCTCCTCTGGCACGGCGCAGCCTTCGCCGATCCGAACGCCGTCGACTCGCTCCGCCGAACCACCGAGGGCCTCGGCATCGATCTTCTTTCCTGGCGCATCGACCCCGCGGAGCTTTCCCTCGGCGAGGCCGTGGCGACCTACCTCTTCAACTCGCAGCTCGTGACCGTGGACGGCGCCTTCGTCCTCATCGCCCCGAAAGAAGCCGAGCAAAGCGACGCAGCGCGGGCGGTGGTCGAACGCCTCAAAACCGAAGGCCTGAGCGACGCCCGCTACCTCGACGTACGCCAGAGCATGCGCAACGGCGGCGGTCCCGCGTGCTTGCGCCTCCGGGTTCCCCTCAACGCGGAAGAGCGCGCCTCGGTTCATCCGGGATGCGTCTTTCGTCCGGCGCTGCGCGAGGAACTAACCGCCTGGGCCGAGCGCCGCTACCGAGAGTCGCTCGCGCCGGACGACCTCGCCGATCCCAACCTCATGATCGAAGTGCGCACCGCCCTCGACGAGCTCACACAGATCCTGGATCTCGGAAGCGACTTCTACGCGTTTCAGCAATCGCTCGTTTGAGCAGAGCTACCAGTCTTCGATCAGAATCGCGTCGTCGCTCATCGTGGTTCGGCGCCGCCGCATCGTCGTCATCATCGTCGGCGTATCGCGCGGTGTCCTCATCCGGGTTGACGTCGTACGGTGGTTCGTCACGTCGGACATCGTCGGACGCTCGGACATCGTCGACCGGTCGGACATGGCGCTGTCCACGGTGCGCTCGGCTTCCACCATCGCGACCGCAGGAGGATCCGTCTCCGAAGGCACCGCCTCTGAAGGCACCGCGGCTGAAGGCGCTTCCGAAGGCACCGGCGTTCCAACCGCAACGCGGGGCTCCTCGACCGCCTGGGGCGGCGCGGCTTGTGCCGGCGGCTCCACTTCGACGGGACGCGGCGCCAGCGGAACCGCCACCGGTTCGTTCGGCGATTGGCTCAGCCACACGGCGGTCGCGCCCCCACCGAGAAGAATCGGCACGGCGACCACCGCCCACAACCATCGACGAGGTTTGGACGCGGGCGGCGCACTGAACTCCATGCTCGGCGGCGCGGCTTGATCGAGCAGCGGCGCGGGCGTCGGCGTTACCGTTGTCGGTGGCTCTCGAACCACCACGCCGGAGGTCGGCACCGAGCCCGCGCCGGTGGGCGTGACCAGCACCGGCATCGACTTCAGCGCGGCCATCCCCGCGATGGGCGCCTCCGGATCGAGGGTCATCCGCGCGAGCACATCCTCAGGCACCTGAACGGTCAGGGGTTTGCCGATGGCGGACGCCACCGAAGGGTCCGCATCTGCGGCCGCCTGATCGGCAAAGGTCGCGCCGATGAGCTGCCCCACCTGACGGGCGTTGATGCCCAGCGCGCTCGGAATCGCGGCCGCAAGCGCTGCACGAAACTCATCGCAGCTCGAAAAGCGATCCTCGGCGTTCTTCGCCAGCGCCTTCATCACGACCGCATCGACGGCGGGCGGCGTTCGCACGAGCTGCCCCGGCGGCACGATCGTCGGATCGCGCACCATGTCGAGAAGGGCGAGATCGTTTTCCGCATCGAAGAGGCGGCGGAGCACCAGCATCTCCCAAAGCACGATGCCCAGCGCGTACACATCGGAGCGCGCGTCGAGCATTCGGCCGGTCGCCTGCTCCGGCGACATGTAGCGAAATGTTCCTTTGAGGAGACCGCCCTGCGTCTGCGTCGCGCGACCGGCGGCCTTCGCGATGCCGAAGTCGATGACTTTGACGTACCCCTTGTAGGCCAAAAGGATGTTCTTGGGGCTCACGTCGCGATGCACGATCCCCAGAGGACGACCTTCATCGTCCGGGGTTTCGTGCGCCGCGTGCAGACCCGCGGCGATCTGCATCGCGATCCACGACGCAACCTCCGGAGAGAGCCTTCGCCCGAGCTTGCCCACCGCACGGAGCAGCTGCGAGAGCGCCACCGAAGGCACGTACTCCATCACAAGGAAATAGTTGCCGTGCGCCTCGCCGAGGTCGTGCACATGAACGACGTTCGGGTGCTCGATGCGCGCGGTGATGCGCGCCTCGTCGAGGAACATCTTGATGAAGCCCTCGTCGTCGGCCAGGTGCTCGTGGACCACCTTGATGGCAACGTGCTTTGCAAAGCCCGCAGCGCGCTCGCGCTTTCCGAGGTAGAGCGCGGCCATGCCTCCAGACTTGAGCCGGGCGACGATGTCGTAGCCGGCGATGGACTCTCCAACTCTCATTTGTGCGCGACTCCTAGCGTAACGGACCGGCACGCCGCGACACAAACAGAGCGCGCTCTAGGAACCGACGGGTAGTTCAAAACCGGCGCTGAGCACAAAGCCCGGGAAGAAGCGCTCGGCGTAGGGAACGTAGGTGAACGTCGGATTAACTTGCAGCGAAACACCGCGCGCCCGGCGACCGAGCCACGCCACCTCGGCAATGAGGTTGAGGCGTGTCGAAATCCAGCCGAAGTGATCATCACCACCGAGCTCCACTTCGCGCACGAGAAGGGCATCGATCCCGACGCCGCCCCCCCATCGCACTTTGCCGCGGCTGCTCGCGATCACGGACGCCCCCAAGGATCCCTCCGGGCCCTGCGTGCCGATGATGCCGATGATGTAGGCGCCCATCAGGCTGAGATCGATGCGAAAGATGGGCGAGAGGTAGCGGCTCGCCGTCAAGCGAAGACCCGGACCACCATAGGCCTGAAGATCCGCATCGGTGTCGAAGGTCGGTCCCAGTCCTTCGCTGTCCCGCGGCGTCGCCACCACCGCAAAGGCGATGCGCAAGGTCCAAGGGCGCTCCCGGCGCTGGCGCGAACGCTCCTCCCGCCAGTCGATGCGAGGACGCTGAGGTCGCTGTTGTCCAGGGTTCCACTGCGGCGGCTGCGCACCGTTCCACTGCTGCGGCGGCTGCGCACCGTTCCACTGCTGCGGCGGCGCGCCCCCCACCTGAGGGGTGACCGCAGGCGCTTCGATCCACTGCTTGACGGTTTCCGCGAGGGCGCGCTCCTGGGGATCGTTCGAAGGCACGTAGAGCCACGCCTGACTCCGGCCATCGGGGCGTGTCGCGATCACGCGCTGGCCGTCGTAGCTCACCACCCCACGCGCGCCGCGCTGAAACGCCTCTTGCGCCGAGCTTGCGGAGACGAGCGTTCCAAAAGACCACTCGAGTTCTTCCGCGAGCGCGGGCGGTAAATTTCCGACCACCCCAAGCGACGATTGCGCGTGTGCGAAGGAGCCGAAGGCGAACCACATGAGGGCTGCGAGGATGGGCAAACAGCGGTTCATACCTGTGGCGTGTTGGCTCATACCTGTGGCGTGTTGGCCACGGCGAAGATGCCACAGTCGCGCGCAGACGTCGTCCTTCATCCCAAACTCCTCCGAATGGGAAACTCAGCAACATGTATGCCTGAAGGATCATCGCTCGAGAGTGGTACGAAGCGAGTGGGCTCGTTGGATCAACGCTTCGGGCCTCTGACCCACTCGGGACGCGACCCATTGGGCGGCATCCTCAACTTCCCCAAAAAGGCGCACCGGCTTGTTTCGCGCGACGACCTTGAGGATCGCCTGGGCCATCGCCCGAATCATGCGGCCAGCGAGCCCTCGCTGAACGACGACAAGAGCTACCGCGTTCACCTTTCCATCCCCACGAGCAGCGCTCTGATAGGTGGCGCGAGCCTCGGCGCTCGGCGGACCTTTCGCGCCCTCGATGACGATAAGCAGCGCGGCGCCGCCTTCTTCTTCCGCGATCCGTCGCACGGCAGCGACCTCTTCTCGCGCCTCGTCCGCGCTAGGGCTGCCTAGATGCCAGCAAATCACGGCCTGACCCACCGAATCGAACGCAAACACAGCTTCGGGTAGCGGAGTTCCCGCGGAAGGTCCACGCCGGACGCTTTTTTCGTGCTTTCCGGTCCGTGGCACAGCTGGGCACGGGTTGTGGTAGAAACCGAGGGTGACGTTGGCTCTTGGGTCGAGGCCGGTCCTCGGACGAGTTCTCGGATGGATGCTGGGTCTGAGCGCGGTCGTCGCTGCGGTCCCCGCGACCGCGCAGGACGATGCTCGAGCACTTTTTCGCGAGGGCGTTTCCGCGTTTCGGGCGGATCGCTTTGAGGAGGCCCGCGACGCGTTTCAGCGCGCGTTCGAACTCTCCAATCGACCTTCGATCCTCGTCAACCTCGGGAGCGCCCAGCGACAGCTCGGCGAGCTCCTCGAAGCGCGCGCTTCCTATCGTCAGTTCCTCGAAATCTCCGACGACCGGCGCCTCAAGCGACGCGTGCAGGCCGAACTCGAAGACGTCGAAGCGTTGATCCCCGTCCTCACGATTCGGGTGCAAAACCTCGCCCCCGGCGATCGCGTGACCGTCGATGGGCAAACTCTTACGAGCATCGAGGAACCCTTCGAGACCAACCCGGGTCTGCGCGAAGTCCAGGTACTCCGCGGCGAGCGCATTCTCTCCTCGGTGAGCGTTCGCTGCGAGCCGGAAGGCCGCGAAGAGGTCTCCCTCACCGTGCCGGCGTTCGTCGAGCCCGAGCAGGTCGCCCAGCAGACGGTCGAGCCGGACGACAACAATGGCGCCATCGTGGGATCCACGGACGACGATGACGACGGTCCCAACGTTGGGCTGATCGTCGGGTTGAGCGCAGCGGCCGTCGCGGCGGTCGTCGCCGTCGTGGTTGTGATCCTCGTCGCGGGAGGCGGGGATGACCCCTTTCAGGGCAACCTCATTCCGGGGAGCGTGCGAGTTCCATGAGGTGGCTTCCTCTCCTTCTTCTTGCGGCGAGCTGCGGTGGTGATCTCACGGAGCTCGTTCTCGTACTCGACACCGATCTCATGGTGCCGTCGGAGCTCGAGCTTATCGACCTTCGGATCGAAGGACCGACGGGCGAACCGGTCGTCGACACCCGCGTCGACTTTCGCCGCGAAGACGCGCCAACCCTTCCTCTTTCGCTCGGACTGGTCCTCGACGGCAGCGATCCCGATCCGGTGGTCGTCACCGCCCGGGGCACGACGACCACCGGCACCATCGAGCGCACGATCGTGACGAGCTTTGTACGAAACTCGTCGCGGGCGCTTCCGCTTCGTCTACAGGCGAGCTGCGAGGGCCAAGTCTGTGACGCCTCGATGACCTGCGGCGACTCCGGCGAATGCGAAAGCCCGGACGTTCCCGGCGACTCCCTTCCCGCGTGGACCGGCGAGCCGTCGGACTTCGCCTTCGTTCCCTAGCGGGTGCTTCCCGGCCCGGAATCGCAGCCATTGCGAACGCGCAACTTCGTCCAAGACGCGCCGATTCCGCTCGTTCCGCAACCGCCTCTGGCTCCTGCATGATGACAATTCGACGCGAAGCGATGGGGTGGGCTTACGCTGCCCCGCTTCGGCCCTAGAGTTTCCTAAGCACCCCGCTCGTGAGGTGTTAGACGGTCTACGCGATCTCCCCTCCCCTCATGCGCGTAGACCGTCGTCTTTTGAGCTTCACGCCGCCTTGACGGGACCGTGCGCAGGGCTACCGTGCCCGCCGCGGCAGAAAGGCAGATTCAGGTGGCGCGATTCATCGATGAACTGAAGCGAACCCACTCCTGCGGCGAGCTTCGCCCAGACCATATTGGCCAGGAGGTCGTCCTCTTTGGCTGGGTTCAGTACCGGCGAGATTTCGGCGGATGCATCTTCATCGACCTCCGCGATCGCGACGGTCTCACCCAGGTCGTCTTCGATCCCGCAACGGACTTTCCGGAGGCCGACCGCTGCCGAAGCGAGTGGTGCATCGGGGTGCGCGGCACGGTCCGCGATCGCGGCGCCAAGGACGACGGATCGAGCCTTCACAACCCGAACCTCGCAACGGGCGCCATCGAGGTGCTCGCGACCGAGATGGCCGTCTTCAACGAAGCGAAGACGCCCCCCTTCGTCATCGAAGAGAAGATCGACACGAACGAGGACAAGCGCCTCGAGTATCGCTACCTCGATCTTCGGCGCCCGACCCTGCAGCGAAACCTCCGTCTTCGGAGCCGTCTCAACCAGGCGACGCGAAGCTACCTCGACGAGCAGGGCTTTCTCGAGGTCGAGACGCCCTACCTGGTGAAGTACACGCCCGGCGGCGCGCGGAACTTTCTTGTACCGGCGCGTCTCTACCCCGGGAGCATGTACGCTCTGGCCGAAAGCCCGCAGCTCTACAAGCAGCTGCTCATGGTCGGCGGTTACGACAAGTATTTTCAGATCGTCCGCTGCTTTCGCGACGAGGCGCTGCGCGTCGACCGTCAGCCCGAGTTCACGCAGATCGACATCGAGATGTCGTTCATCAACCAGGACGACCTCTTCACGGTTCTCGAAGGCCTCGTCTTTCGGCTTTGGAAAGTGCTCGGTGTCGACCTCACGGAGCGCTACCCCGAGGGGCGCTTTCCGCGTCTCGATTTCTACGAGTCGATGCGCCGGTTCGGCAACGACAAGCCCGACATGCGCTTCGGCCTGGAGCACATCGAGCTCACCGACGTCGTCATCGAGCACGGCGGCGGCGGCGTGCCCCTCCTCGAGCCGATCGCGGCGAAGTTCAAGGACGGCACCTACCGGCGCGACCTCCCGGAAGAGATCGTCAAGGCGATCTGCGTGCCGGCGGAGCACAAGCTGAGCCGCAAGGACACCGACCTTCTCGAAAAGCTCTGCAAGCAAAACGGCGCCAAGGGTCTCGCGCGCGCAAAGGTCAGCGAGACCGGCGAGTGGACGCAGAGCCCCTTCGCCAAGACGATCACCGAGGAGATGCGCCTGGCCATCAACGAGGCCTGCGGCGCGAAGGCGGGTGACCTGATCCTTCTGCAGTTCGGCCCGGAGGGCGTCGTTCACACCGTGATGGACAAGCTGCGCGTTCACCTCGGCAAGAAGTTCGGCATGATTCCCGAGGTTGGCACCGATGGCGACTGGAACTTTCTCTGGGTCGTCGAACCGCCGCTCTTCGAGCGAGACGGGGACGGCTGGGCGGCGGCGCACCATGTGTTCACGCGCCCCCACGATGAAGACGTCGAAAAGCTCGGCACCGACCCTGGTCTTGTGAAGTGCTACCGCTACGACCTCGTGCTCAACGGCTTTGAGATCGCCGGCGGATCGATTCGTCTTCACAAGCCCGACGTGCAGGCGAAGGTCTTCGAGGTTATCGGCCTCACCGACGAGGACGCCCGCGACAAGTTCGGCTTTCTTCTCGACGCGCTCACCTACGGCGCGCCGCCCCACGGTGGCATCGCCTTCGGCATGGACCGCGTGGCCATGCTCGCGTGTAAGACGGAGTCGATTCGGGACGTCATCGCGTTCCCGAAGACCCAGCGAGCCAACGATTTGATGACCGGCGCGCCCGGCAAGGTCGACGCGGAGCAGCTCGCCGAACTCAAAGTTCAGGTAATCGAATAAGCGAACACGGCGTTCCAGAGCACCCGGCTCCCGTTCCTCGGGAGGGACCCTTTCGGTTGCCGGTGCTCTGGTCGTCGCCCTCGCGACGGGTGTCTCGCGAGTTCCCCGAGGAACGTCCGTGCCCACACTGCGGCGCCGTGAACCATCGCTTTCGCGCGCTCCCGGCGCTGGTTTGTCCAAGCTGCGGCCGAACCTTCGACGCGTGAGTCAGACTCAGACGCTAGACGCCGCGCGTGATGCCGTCGGGCGCGACGTGCACGATCGGCATATTGGGCCGCGATGCATCGACCGGTGAAGGCAGGATGTCAACGTGGCCAAGTCCACGCAGACGAATGCGCACGCGTGCCGCATTCGAAAACGCAGGATCCGGAAAGGCGACGACCTCCTCGATCGTCGCGCCGGTGACGCCCCACATGGCGCCGACATCGACGTAGTCGTAGTGCTCGTCGCCCTCGTCGTAGCCGCCCCAGTCTTCCCACACCGCCGTGCCTCGATGGGTTTGCAGCCGGTGAAACGACTCGTCGTCCGAGCGCACGTAGAGTGAAACGGGGGCGTCTCGGTAGCCCTTTTCGTACACCGCCACAAGCGCGACGAGGGGACGACCCGCAAGCTCGTCGATTGCGAACAACGCCGCCTCGGCAACCTCCCCGCGGCATACGCGAACCTCGTACGAACCTTCGCAGACCACCCGCAGCGCGTGCGCAAGCTTTCGCGCATCCTCCAGGGAGCCGACCGCACCGATCCGCTTTTTCTGCTCGAGCAGCGCCACTCGCACTTCGCCGCGATCCACGCCGAACGCTTCGAGCATTTCCACCGCAACCGCGCGACGCGCGACGGTGAGCCGCTTGGAGAGAGGTTTCATTTCGATCCACGCCATGCCGTCTCCCTTCGAGCTCACCGTCTCCGCGTACTGCGTACCCGGAGGAGCGCCCGAACTTCAGAAGTGACCACGCGAAGGCCGCTTGGCAAGACCCAAGCCTTTCACACGGAGAATGGTAGAAGGGATGGGTGGCTCGATTTGCCGACGAGATCGAAGAGCTATCCGATGCGCTGGTGACCTCCGCGCGGAAAGTCAAAGTCCTCAGCGCGCTGAGCTGGCCCCAGTCTGCCGCCGATCAATTTCTCGACAGCTGGCGCAAGGGAGCGCCCGAAGCGCCGCCGCCTCGGGAGAACACACCCTCCACAAAAAGGGCCCAGGAAGCCCTTCGCGAAGTGGCGGCGCGCTGCGACGAAGCGCATCCGGTGGGCGCCTATCTCGCGGCCACTGCGACGAGCTATCGCCGCGTCGCCGAGCTGATCGACCACGTACGCACACCGACCTTTCACGCGATCAGCCGGGAGGTCTACGGCGGCGCGGACGGATCGCTCCGGGGCTCGTCGCTCTGTCACCGCGACGCGGCTGAGCAGCTCCTCGCGGCCACCGATGCCATGGCGGAAACCACAAAGACAAGCGAAGGCGACTACTGCCTGCCCGCCGAGGTCGTCGCGCGCGACCTCGAAACGCGCTGGGCGGGCTTTTTCGCGGAGCCGATGCGCTTCGTGGTCGATGCGGACCTCAGCGCAAAAGCAGCGGCGTCCTCGCGGCGGGTGCGCTTGCGGTCGGGAACCTGCTTTTCGGAGCAGGACATCAACCAGCTCTCCGCGCACGAGATCGGCGTGCACAGCCTGACGGCACGGAACGGCCGCGCGCAACCGAAGCTTCGGGCGCTGAGCCTCGGCGCGCCTCGGACCACCGCAACCCAGGAAGGCATCGCAACCTTCGCCGAACTCGTCACCGGCGCGATCGATCTCGCACGCCTTCGCCGCATCGCCCTCCGCATTCGTGCGATCGGTCTCGCGGAAGACGGCGCGAACTTCGTCGAGCTCTTCACTCACCTCGTCGAAGCCGGCGAAACGCCCTCCGAAGCGGTCCGAAGCACCATGCGTATTTTTCGCGGCGGCAACGTCGAAGGTCGCTACCCTTTCACGAAGGACGTCGTCTACCTCAAGGGACTCTTCGCGGTGCACACGTTCTTACGGAAAGCCATCGCGGACCATCGCCCCGAGCTCGTCGAACGCCTGTTTGTCGGGCGGCTCACCCTCAGCGACACCCTCTCCCTCGAGGACGAGTTCGGGTCGCTGATCAACACGCCGCGCTACACGCCGCGATGGGCGGCGGAGCTCCCCTCGCTCTCCGCTTTCCTCGCCTTTTCCGTACTCGTCGACCAGGTCGACCTCGCGTCGGTGAACCTCGAAGACGTCTCTCGTTTTGGCAGCGCCTAAAGCTGGCCTATTTCAACAACCGAGCGCGCAGCGATCTAGTGGCCGAGGCGGTCGCACGCGGCCTGGCGCCCCTCGTAGCACTCCGCTTCTAGCTCGCCGCGGTCCATGTCGTCGAGGCTTCGCGGGGGGCCCTCTTCCGCCTCTTCCTCGGCGAGCTCCTCCGCCTCGTCGGCTTCATCCTCGTCTTCGACGACCGGCTCCGACGCGCGCGAACTTTGCGTCTCCGGCGGTGCTTCCGTGGGCGGCGGAGACTCGCTCGAACCGCATCCCACCAAAAGAACCAGGGCAATCGCGCGGACCATGCCCAGACCATAGCGCATTGGTTGACGCGCTGGCGGTTCAGACCCCACCTTGAAGGCATGCGGCGCGTACTTCTCGGCCTTCTTCTGGCATTCGCGATGTTCCCCTTCGCTTCTTCCCTAGGAGCGTCCGATGCCGTGCAGCTGCAGGAGTCGGACGTTCACGTTCCCGAATGCGCGGAGGTTCGTACGGAGGCGCCCTACCAGGCCTTCGGCTACACGCACATCGTGGTCGTTCGAAACGGCTGCGAGGACACGCTTCGCTGTCAGGTCGCGACGAACGTGGACCCCGAATGGCAGACCCTTACGGTCCCCGAAGGGGAGACCGGACGCGTCGCCACCCGTCGGGGCTCGCCTTCCCGCGAGTTTGAACCGAGAGTCCGCTGCGAAACGTAAGTTTTGTACAACGGGATCATCCACCCGAAGTCTCCAAGGCAGAACGAGCGCGCCTGGCTACGTCTGAGACGTGGCAACGCTCCAAACCGCCGTTCGGCGAGTCGGCCGCGAGGTTGAACTCGTCGAGATTCGCGCCCTCACGGGCGAAATCCCTGCCCGTGTTGCCCCCGCGCTGACCCTTGCGCGCATGGGCGCTTGCGGAACCTATCGGGTCGCGCGGCGGGGAGATCCTGTCGTTCCCTCCACCGACTCGGGAAGATTCGTCGTTCGCGAGATCACCCTCTTTCACGAACCGCGTCTCCGGAAGCGACTTTCGACGGTTGCACGCCACGGGCTTTCTTGACGGTCTTGTCCTCGGGCTCGTTCTCGCGCTGCGCGACGAGGCA
>JBCDAA010000231.1:0-14382 GCA_039186435.1 Myxococcota bacterium
AAACGACCTTCCCAAAAACGACCCGTGCACTCGTCCTCTCGATTTGCCCGTCGAGCAATATTCTCGTTGAGCGAGCGCATCATCCAGCTGAGGCTCGACAACCGCTCACGCCAGGTCGCGATTCGCTCTTTTCGTTTCGACGCAGGCAGTGTGTCGAGGGAGCTCGGTGAAAAGCGAAACAGCCGGCGGTAGCGCTTCACGACTTCTGATTCGGACCACTTCGAGGCGCGTTCAGGATCGATGCGCACGACGATGTGAAAGTGGTTTGACATGACGGCGTAGGCAAAGATCTCAACCGCGTAGATTGATGAGAGCTCGATGAGCCGGTCTTCGATCCATTCCTTCCGATAGTCGTAGTTGCGACCTGTTCGCTCGTCTCGTCCGCATAAAAACGCTCGGCGGACGCACCGAGAGACGCAGTGGTAGTGCAGGGTTGTGTCGAGGTTGAGCTGCTCCGAACGCGGTTGCGGCATACCCCACTCTACCCAGGCGGCGGAGCGTGTCAATAATTATGGTTGCCTTAGATATACTATTTCCCGGCCTGTCGAAACATCTGTCGACTCGCGGCCCGGCTCGCGCGTGCGCCCTCGGCTGCAGCTCGAAGGTGTCAACTATTATGGTTGTCGCATGGATATTCGATCGCGCGCCCGCCCGCCCGACCAGGAGGCACGCGCCCGCCCGACCAGGAGGTGAGATTTGATCGGCGGTCCCTAGGCGCGGAGGTACGCCTTGAGATGCTCGATGGCGGTGCGAACAGCGGAGGGGTCGAAGTAGAGGGACTCTTGGGTGAGGTCGTTGTCCCAGACGACGGTCGTTTCACCGGGCACGTCCTCGACAAAACGTCGCGCACCATCTGGCACCGCCCCCTGGTCGCTGTGAAGAACGAAGACGGGCCTTTTCAAACCTACGGCCGCCGAAATCCCGTCGAAGGTGATCCAGGGTTCCCAGCTCGCAACTGCAAAGCGGTTGTCGTAGTGACTTCCCGCGCCCTTGGTGGGGTTGAGATAGTAGTCGAAGGCGTTTTCCGGAACGTACATCGCGCTCAGGGGATCAAGCTCACTCGCGGCGAGGACGTACTCCATCACCCCGGTTTCCAAATAGCGGCGATGGGCTTCGCGCCCTGCACTGATAAGCCCTTCGGAACCTCCAGGACGCATGTCGTAGATCGTCCGGGCGAGCGCTTCATCGTGAAGCCACGGTGCAACCAACAAGAGCGATGAGAAACGCTCGTCCTCCTTGACGGCGTGCGCCGTGTATCCCGCCCCCGCGCAAATCCCAAGGCCCGAAACGCGATTGACGCCCGGCTGCGCCAACAAAAACGTGAGCGCTGCGCGAATGTCCTGGACCTTCCGCGATGGGTTTTCCAGCTGCCTCGGCGCCCCCTCGCTCGTTCCGAAGCCCGCAAAGTCGAACGTCAACGCGGTGAAGCCTTCTGCCGCGAGCCGGCTCGCATACACATCGGGCATCTGCTCCTTCACGCTCGTCCAGCTTCCAGCAACAAGGACGGCATGCCCGGACGGCTGCCCATTCGGAGTGAAGAGATGTCCCCGCAGCGTTTCGTTCCCGCTCGAAAACGCGACGTTCTGAACTGTCGCCTCCGACGTGGACGCTCCCGACGGGTGCACCGAGTGATGGCTCGTAAGCCCGGGCCACGCACGCATGAGCGTCGCCGGGTCAAGAAACTCCTCAATCCGCACGATTCGCCCCTCGCGCACCTCGAATCGATTGACGTACGCGTTCTGGTACCTGCGACCGCTCGAAAAGCGAACGTCCCCGTCGAACGCAACCAGCACGACTGAAGAGTCGCTCGTCGAGTGCAGTGTTCGCGCGTAGCTCTGCTCGCAGCCGACAATATTCGACAGCAGCGTTCGCATCGCATCGACACCGCGGATCTCCCTCGGAAATCCCTCCGGCACAAATGGCATTTGCTGAACGACGTCCGCACTCAACGTCGCAACGACCGCATCCAGATCGTTCGTCTCGAGTCCCCGAAAGAAGCGCTCCACAACCGGAGCAGCCTCGGTCGCTTTCACAGGAAGAGCGCGATCCGTCTCCATCGCCAGCTGCGGCAGCGCACCGTTCCCGCCCTGTCCGCGAAGCGTCAGGTCGATTCGTGCCAGCTTCCATGATCCGTCATCGCGAACGAACTCGGTGTCGTATCCCGCAAGCACGGTCCACACCTCCACGCGCTCCCCCACCCGGAGCGCATGAGCCGCAATCCCGTGAAAAGTCGCCGTCGCGCGCTCTCCCGCGACGTGCACCGAGACCTCGTGGAGCTTGTGAACGGTGCGATCAAAACGTGGGAGGAACGCTGCCCACCCGGCCACAAGCTCCTCCGAGGAAACGCGCCCCACCACGCCTCCCAGATCGGAGTAGTCGACCTGCACCTCGGCTGTCATCGCCGCGCGAACCCGATCCCATTCGTGGGCGTCCGCACCGCCAAAAACGTCATGAATCACACCGAGG
This sequence comes from Myxococcota bacterium, assembly GCA_039186435.1. GTDB lineage: Bacteria > Myxococcota_A > Polyangia > Polyangiales > Houyiibacteriaceae > JALVDI01. Next base: position 2,467 of record JBCDAA010000231.1, read on the forward strand.
ATTTCATCAGCTGCGTTCGTCATCGCTTCCTCCATGTCGACAGCCTGATGCCGACGACATTGAGAAAAAAGAACGAATAAACGACAATATTTGTCGAAATACGGACAAAAAGATGAACGATATCGATCGGGTCTTGGTGTTTCGCGACGTGGTGGAGACCGGCGGGTTTGCCCAGGCCGCCCAGCGGCGGGGAACGGTTCACTCCACCATCAGTCGCCAAATCAAAGAGCTCGAAACGAGTCTCGGCGTGCCCCTCATGACGCGCACCACCCGCCGCAAAGAGCTCACCGCCGCTGGGGAGGTCGTGCTTCGTCACGCGCAGGGCATTGGTAACCGATACCTCGAAATGCTCCACGAGCTCGAGCAGATGGAAGAGGTCATCAGCGGCGAGCTTCGAATCCAGTCGCTGGTCCACGTCGGCGACGCGATCGTCATGCCCGCGGTGGATGCATTCACGCGCGCGCACCCTCACGTAGAGTTGCGCCTCCACTTTGACGACGGACCTCTTTCCTTTCACCAAAGCGGTCTTGATCTCGCGTTGACTGTCGGCCTCCCGAGCGCAGAGCAGCTCGTGGTTCGAAAGCTCTGCGACAACCGGGTCAGCGTGGTGGCTTCCCCTTCCCTGATCGAAGCGCACGGCGTCCCGGACCATCCGGAGGACCTGCTGGCGTGGCCCGTCGTCGCGTACAAGAGCGGCACCGTGTCGGTCGCTTCCTGGCCTTACGAGCAAGATGGCGAGGTTCACACGCTCGAAGTTCGGCCGAAGCTGACGGTCAACGACGGGGTCTCTCTCCTCACGGCGATTCGCCGAGGTCATGGGGCGGGTTACGTCTCACGCTTCTCGGTATTGGAGGAACTCGCGCGCGGCGACCTCATCGAACTCTTTCCAGAGACCCACTTTCCCGCGTACGCACCGGTCTACACCGTCCGCGCCGACCTCGCACTCGTCTCGCGACGCGTCGAGGCCTTTGAGGCGTGCCTTCGCGACGTCGTCGCACGCCTCGACCTCTAGACTCCGCAACCACGCAATGCTGCGATGCAAGAGTGCAGACTGCCTTTCCACCCGTGCGTTTGTAGACTCGGTGCGCGGGTTCGGTTTGATTCCCTGGGAAGATCTGAGGTTCGTGTTGGCCGTCGCCCGATGTGGAAACGCATCCGCCGCAGCCCGCACGCTTCATGTCAACGCGTCCACCGTGACCCGACGAATCGCTGCCCTTGAGGAACACCTCGAAGTTCGCCTCTTCGATCGTCACCCCAGCGGCATGCGTGTGACTCCCGCAGGGAAAGCCGCGGTTCGAGCGGCCACCCGCATGGAGGACGAAATCCTCGCGGTCGATGCGGAGATTCGTGGGCTCGACCGTGAGCTCCGAGGAAGTCTGCGAGTTACTTCCACCGAGGTCGTCTTTCGAACCTGGCGAAAGGATATCGCCACGCTCCACGACCGGCTTCCCCATGTGCAGCTCGTGCTTTCAACTGAGAATCGCCAGGTCGACCTTAGCCGCCGCGAAGCGGACGTGGCGTTGCGCCTCACCGCGTCCCCGCCTGAGCATCTCGTTGGACGTCGCTACGCCGAAGTTTTCTACGCCGTCTACGCAAGCCAGCACCTCGTCGCGCGCGTCACCAACGGTGGCAACTCCCTCGCAAGCTACGCGGAGTACCCGTGGATCGGATGGGACGAGCCTTTCGCGCAAGCGACCGATTCGATTCGCGACAAGTACGGCCCTGGCGCCCACACGCCGCTACGGGTCACCGCGTGGGGAGCACTTCTCCGCTGCATCGAAGACGGTCTTGGCGTCTCCGTGCTCCCTTGTTTCGTCGGGGATCGGTTGCCGAATCTGGTACGTCTCGGCCCGTACTTCGAAGGGGGCTTTCACTTCTGGGCGCTGACCCACGAACCTCTTCGCCGGGCCGCTCGCGTACGCGTCTTCATGGACTTCGTCGCCGAACTGATGGCACGCGACGCCCCACTCTTCGCCGGCCGGGCACCAGCGCACAAAACCGTGCCCGTCGCACCCGCTACCGGATAAGTCGCGACACCTTGAGCTGGTACAGCACTTTGCACGCTTCAAAACGACCGAGACGTGTCGTTGCCACGATGTCGCGAACGGTGCGCGCTCCATCAACCGCAGCAAGCACCGTCCTTTCGTCCGCACTGAGGCGTTGTGGGTCCGTATCGCGAACAGCCTGTGCGTCGACGACGGGAACGAGATCAAACGAGCTGACCTGCTCCTCGATCAAACGCCACTCGTCCACGCGGCGGAGCCCCTCCATGAGAATCGAAGTCACGGGAAGACCAAGCTGCGCGGACTCGGCTTCGGGGCGAGTCGCGTAGCGCAGAAGTGCGAAGCGGCCGCGAGGCCAGCGGAGCGCCTCGTACACCAGTTCGCTGCTCTGTTTGGCCAGGGCGCCATTGAGGTCGTCGCGACTGATGTACCCGAGGCGAACCAGCTGCTCGCCGAGTCGACCCTTTCCTCGCGACGCCCGGTTGAGGTGCGCCTCCAGATCCGCTGGATCGAGGAGATTGTCCCGCACCAGGTAGCGACCCAGGAGAAACTCCGGCGGCGCCCCGCGCGCGAGCACGAGATCGACCTTTCCTTCGCGAAGCGCAATCTGAATCGCGCGACCGGCCACGCTCTCAACGTGAAGGAGTCCCGACATGCCCGGGTGCTGCAGAATCTGAAGTACGTCGCCCAGCGGGACGTGCTCGAGACTCCCCTGCAGCGCCGTTTCACCGCCATAGGCCGCGCTCGTCAGCGACTCCCCGAGACGCAACCTCTCGTCCGTGCGAATCGCGTTGAGAATCGGCCGAACCGTCTGTCCAAAATGGGGCTCAAGAAAGCTCGTCAGCAGCTCCGTGACCGCACTCGCCCGCTCGTCGAGGAGTTGCGCTGCCGCGTCTCCGGTCGCCGCAAAAGGATCTTCGGCGGGTTCGCTACTCCGCTCCAGAACGTGGCCGGTCACTGCGAGAAGCGCGTCCGGTGAAAAGGGTTTGAGAATCGCGTCGACGGCTCCCGTGGCCGCCATGAATGCGTCCGCAATCCGGTCCGCCTTGGCGCTCATCAGCACCACCGGCGTCGACTGAAGGTTGGAGATCGCACGGAGCGCCCGACAAAAGCGTTCACCGTCGAGACCAGGAACGATCGCGTCGACAAAGATCAGATCGGGAACGAACGCCTGTGCCGCTTCCAGCCCAGCGTGGCCATCGTCGGCCACCGCAACTTCATAGCCGGCCGTCTCCAGGGTACGTCGCGCCACACGTCGAACGGTGACGCTCTGATCGACAACTAGGATTCGAGACGAGCGGCGACTCACGTCAGAACGAAACGCCGACGCCAATGTTGAGATCGAAGGCGAAGAGGAACGTCGGAAAAAGGAGATGTACTTCGGGCGTGAAGTGGATGCCGAAGTTCTTCGCGACCCGATATCCGACCGTGCCACCGATCTGAACGCTGTTGAGACCGCTGATGATGTAGGGCTTGGTCACGCCTTGCCCCTGCGGGGCCTGAAGCTGAATCTGCCCGTAGCTGGTTCCGAGATGAACGTCCGCGTGAAAGCCTTCCGCGACTGGCTCGGTCAACGCGACCATCGCTCGTAAACCGAGCATGATGTTCGCGAGGCTCCCCTCCCCCGCGCTGAACTGAAATCGAAACGTCCCGGCGACACCGAAACGCGGAATGATCCATCCCCCGGCCGTGAAACGAAGCGCCAGCGCCGGAAGAAACCCTGCCCGCTCAAGGCGAACGCAGTACTCGCCGTCCGCCGCGGAGCAGCTCACCGTCGTACTTTCCGCAGCGATGTACCCGGCGTTCGAAGGGTCGTCGGGATCGCCCTCTGGCGCCGAATCCGCGGGGCGCCCCGAGGTTGCATAGCCAAAGCCGAGGGCAAAGCTCGCGCGCAGGAAGAAGACCGGCGCGTCGCTGTCGTCGCCGGGCTCTTCGGGACCCTCGTCATCGCCCACGCAGAAGTTGTCCTCGCAGGACAGCCCACTACGGCAGTCCGAGGAGGTTACGCAGGTGTCTCCCAGACCCGCGCCACCGCCACCATCGCAGCCGGCCATCCCCGGGGGACACTCGTTTTCGGTGCACTGCTGCGGAGGCGACTGACCGGGCAGTGCCGGCGGCGGCATCGTGCGGGTCGCCACGATCGGAACCGAGAGGGGCTCCTCCGCGCTACCCGAGAAACCCATCGGCGAACCACCGCGGTCAAACGCGACGATGTAGTACTGAATCCGAGGCGCCATCACCTCAGCGCACGGGAGCTCAAGGCCAAAGCCACCGCGCACTCGCTGCATTTCGAGCCGGCGAAAATCTCGCATCCCGGGCGCCTTGAAATACACGTAGACATCCGCGACCGGCGCGGTGTCAGGAGCCTCGACGAAGATCGGAAGCGCGGTGTTCGTGAGCTGCTCGCGGGCCGGCCGATGGGGAATCGTACCCGGGGCGCTCGGTGGATCGCCGGTGTTGTTGCCGTTATTTCCGTTGTTGCCGTTGTTGCCGCTATTTCCGTTGTTGTTCCCGCTGCCCGCGCGCCGCTGCGCAAGCTGGAACACGGACTGCACGTCCGGCGTGCTGAGGAGCGGGTCAAGCTGGACTGAACTGTCCGCTTGAATTGCGGAGACGAAGTAGGTCATCCCCTGACCGTTGTCGCCGTACCCTGCGATGCTCACCACGCCGAGGTTGACGTAGGTTCGCGCGAGCGGGGAGCCCGTCACGCTGGATCGCTGAGCCGTCTGCAGCGCCTGCTGCAAGAGGTCCATCGCCTGCTCGAGCTCCAGGTTGTTGTAGGCGTCCATTCCCTGGCGGTTGAGCTCCAAGACACGCCGGAGCTGCGCCTCCGCTGGCGTCGCGGCCGTTACGGTCGCCAGTGCAACAATCCCCAAAAGACACGCGCGCTTCATCATGCGGTCACCCATCTGCGACCGCGATTCATAGCAGGGGACGGGGGAAATTGCTTGTGATCCCTCGCATGCTCAGGAAAAAGCGCCCCGCCCGGAATTGCTCGGGTTTGTCGGGCCCTAGGGCACCGCTCGACTGCGGAACTGCTCGGCAGCGGCGTCAGTACGAACGAACTGAACCCGCCGGTTGGCCGCGCGACCCGCATTCGTGTTGTTCGATTCGATCGGGCGGCTCTCACCATAGCCCCGCGCCGTCATGCGGGAGGGCTCGATCCCCTGCCGAAGGAGGTAGTCTCGCACCGCCTCCGCCCGCTGGTTGGAGAGTCGTTGGTTGTAGCGGTCGCTTCCTCGGCTGTCCGTATGACCTTGAATCTCGACGGTCACTTCGGGGAAGTCGCGCAGCACCTGCGCCACCGTATTGAGGAGCTCGAAACTGTCGCGAAGGATCGTCGCGCGGTTGAAGGCGAAGTGGACCTTCTGCGTGATTCGAATTTCCGTCTGGGTCACCTGGACGTTCTGGTACACGCGCGGGCAGCCGTTCTCGTCGGCGGGACCGGGCTCGTCTGGGCAGTTGTCGGTGACGTCGACTGTCGAGTCGCCGTCGTTGTCCGGATCTGGGCAGCCGTCCTCGTCCCGGAACCCGTCGCGATCCTCCGGTTCGATCACGCATGCGTCCTGCGTGTCAGGAACACCATCGAGGTCGTCGTCCAAATCCGGACAGCCGTCCGCATCGCCGCGCCCATCGGCATCTTCCGGTTCGGCGACGCAGAGATCGCGACTGTCGGGGATCCCGTCGCCGTCCGAGTCCTGATCGTCCGGGCAACCGTCCTCGTCCTCGAACGCGTCGAAGTCCTCCGGATCGTCTGGGCACTCGTCGTCGGGATCCAGGAAGGTGTCGCCGTCGCGATCGCCGGGCGCAGGCTCCGGTCGACGGTGCACCACAACCTCGCGCGGCGAACAGCGCGCCGCCGGGCTCAGGCGAAACGCAGCACGAGCGTTCGGCTCTGCGATCAGGTAGTGCGACTGCGCTTCGCGGGCGTTCCCTTGCTCAAGCTCGTCACTCGCAAACTCGAGGTGTGCCTTCCCGAGCGCGAGCTCCCGAGGCGCACATCGATAGGCGCCGTTTCGCTCCGCTTGCTCCAGCACGTCGCGAAGTCCGTCGATGCGTCCCTGAACACCCGATGCGCTCTGGCACGAGACGAGGAGCAGAGCGAGCGCGACGAAGCTGCCCGCGCGAATCATCGGCCCTGCTCACGCATGCGACGTCGCGCCAGATCTCGCGCCTTGACGCCGTACTCTTCCGCGACTTTGGCATGCCGGATCGCATCCTGGTAGGACGCCTCGCCGGCTTCCGCCCGCGCCTTCTGAAGGAACTCGTTCGCGTAGTGGTACTCGTAGGGCGCGTGTTCTTCGGCGCCGGCTTCCTCGGCCTGGCGCACCGCGCGCGACGCGGGAAGGACGTGCACCGTGTAGATCGTGGGCCCGCAGCCGACCACGAGGGTCCACAGGCACACCATCATCCACCGCGGCAGTCGTCTCATCCCTCGAACAGGGCTATCAGGGCCCGTGATCCTGTTCAAGACCCTCACGCTCCTCGGCGGCCGCTCGCACGGAGGCGGAGCAGCAAAAACATCGCCCCGACCAGAAGAATCCCACCCATCGTGAGCGCTCCCTGCATCAAGGGTCCCGATCCGAAGGTCTTGAGTCCGAAACCACCCTCGAACTGGGCAAAGTTGCCGACGACCCCAAGGCGATCTCGCGCGACGACCGCCACCGCCCCCGCGGCGAGAACCGAAAGCCCGACCAAAATCCCGCCGAGGGTGTCTCGCTGCCCACGAACCATGCTGGCCCCGACGGCAAACCCGAGGGAGCCAACACCCGCGAGGACAAGAAAGCCAATGAGCGCGAGGGCGGAGGGAACTCTTGAAACGTCAAACGTGTAGAGAAGAAACCAGTCCCCGTGAAAGACGTAGAAGTAGACGCCAACCGGCACGAGCACGAGCATCGCGAAGACGAGGTACGCCCCAAAGCTCTGCGTGAGGAGCGGGGGTCGTGGACTTACGCGCAGTTCGACGCGCGCCGCGAGCGCCGCTGCGATGCCGGAGGCGAACGCCAAGCAGATGAGGGTGGGAAGCGGCACGCGGCCTGATTCTGACCCGAAAGCCGGCTAAAACGCCAACGTTTTGGGAGGATTCGCCGGGAGCCGCTAGCGCTCGAAGGAAACCGTTGTCTCCATCGCAAAGAAGCGCGAGGCGCGGGTGAGGACATCCACGTCGACCGCTGCATCGAGTTCTCGCCCGGTGATCGACCCGTGGCAGGTGCCGCAAAGGCCGTTGAAGAGATCCCTGCGAAACGACTGGTTGATGTGCTCGCCGGGGTAGAACTGCATCTGCTCGCGCTGAATGATCCGACCGCTAAAGAGGCTGTCCTCGACAAAGGAAAGATCATCGCCGCCTCCACTGGTCGGCTGGATGACCAGCGGCATTCCTCCGGGGATTTGAATGCTCACCGATCCATCGGCAGAGAGCGGCGCGAAGCCAAGCTGGTCGAGCTGCTCGTACACCGGACCGAAGCGGTCGGTGATGACGTTTTCGAGACTGCCAAAGTCCCCCGAGTCTGGCGGCGGCATCGCTTCGAATGCGCGAAGCCCACCGATGTTGAAGTCGATCGGCCGACCTTCGCGCGTGTTGGCGAAAAGGAGGGTCGCAAGCAGCGGAAAGTCCGCGATGTTAATGCGCGAGATCTCGCTTCGCTCCGGGAGGATCTCGGTCGCGCCGTTCGCCTCGTCCGCACGGGAGTCGAAGACCTCGTGAAAGATTCGGCCGTAGACGGCGACGCCTTCAACATTCGCCATTCCGGCCTCGCCCCCGACCTGACGAACCGCACCCGTGCTGGGTTCGAGCTCGCAGAGCTGATAGGCGAAGGGGCCCGCAGAGAGATCCGATGCGCCGGTCTCACAAGACACCAAGATGCGACCGCTCGGAAGCGGCGATGGCGACCGAAACGCGCCGTTCGCGGCAGCCATGCGACCGGAGGGAACGTTTGGAATGCGACCGAACGCGCCAGGCGCGGCAAAGCGCATCGAGTGAATGTAGTCGCGGTCCTCACCCCGGTCGTCCTGGTCCGGACCGATCGAGCGGTTGACGACCATGATGCCGCCCGCGCCGTCCTCCGCGCAGGGAATATCGCCGGGGAGCGTATCGGTGCAGGGAAGATGGCTGGCGACGAACGCGAGGTTGCGGTTCGAGAGTTCGATAACCTCGGTCGCTGCGCGAAACCCGACGCTCTCTCGTTGCGCAAAGAGCGGGTGGTAGTCACCCCCGTCAACGTTCTGCCGTCGCAACGCGAGCTGATAGAACTCGAACTGTCGCTTCTCCGCGGTGAAGATCACACGACCGTCCGCCATGAAGCTCGGCGCAACCTCTTGGTTCAAGAGGAACGTCATCTGCCGAACGGAATCGTCTTCGAGAATGAAGAGGTTGGCGTTTGGCTGAAGATTGGCAGGGGTTCGCGTGGGGCCTCGGTAGCCAACGTTCCCGTCGACGTTTCCGCGGGTGCTCGCAAAGACGAGCCGTCCATCGGGAACGTACGCCGGATCAAAGTCGTGAACGCCGTCTGGGGTATCCGTGTCCGGAACTTCCTCGCAGCCACTCCCGTCCGGGTTCATTCGATAGAGGCGGAGCGTATCGCCCGCGCTCGCTCGGGCCGCAAACGCAATCTGTTGGCCATCCCAGCGAACGGCCGGGTTGCGAATGTCCGCGCCCGCAGAGACCGGACAGCCGCCGAGAAGACTCGTCGATGCGCCGAGGGTCAGGGCGCCCGATGCGTCCATCATCGCTGGTGCGCTCCGAAGGTCGGCGCCACCGCGAAAGGTGTCGAAGTCACGTACGTCACCGGTTCCGGGCGGACGCGAAACGAAGACCACGGAGTCGACGGCGTCGGGGAGAATGTCGCCCCGCGCGATCGCTTCCTCGCGTTCAATTTCGTGCCAGCGCTCGAGCACGCAGTACGCCGGGATTTCGTTGAGGTCGCCGTTGTCCGCGTCGACACCGTCGCAAACATCGGGGGTGGCGGGGTTGAGTTCGCCACCGGCCGCAAAATCCTCGAAGAGGGAGCCACCGCGGTGTTGAATCCCGACTGCCCCGTCGACAAAGGTCGGGGGGTAGAGGTTTTTGGCGACGAGACGACTGTCGTTGATATTCGGCGACTCCACGGAGAGCTGAAGACGCGACATCTCGTAGTTTCGGCGCGTCGCGATGCGCGAGAAGACTCCCTGGTCACCGCCGCGTAGACGCAGGTCATGAAACATCGCAGGGGCATGACAGTTCAGGAACATGCAGCCCTTTCGAACGAGTACCGGCTGCACTCGGTTCGCGAAATAACGAAGACCGGGATCGGGGTCGTCGTCGACAAGAAGCTCGGGCGAAGTGTCTTGAATGCTCTGCGCCCAGTCACGAAGGACCTGGTAGCGGGGATCGTCGGTCGAACCAAAGACGGCGCCGCCCTCGTGGAAGGTGCCTCCGCGAAGCTGCGTGAGAGGACGCCGCAAGAGGCCGGACCTCGACACGGCCGGTGTCGTGACGTGACTGAGGGCCACGTAGTAGTTCCAGCGGAGCTGCTCTTCGTTGTCGCCGCAGGTGAAGTAGAGGTCGGCGACCGGAGTTCCGTGGCAGCTGCTCCCGGCACAGGTGTCGCGGATGACCGGCTGCACGTTGTTCACGAAGGAGTCGAAGCTCGCAGCGTCCGGTGCGACCGAGGGATCAAAGCCGGTCGGATGGCCGAGCTCGGTGCGGCACTGGCCCTGGTTTTCGACGAGCGTTTCATCGGGAACACCGGTGCGCGCAAAGCCCTCCTGGATCCAGCGACGAAGCTCGCGATAGCCCTGAGACTCCACCGCGAGGAACGTTCCCGCGTTGTGCTTGATGTCCGTTGTGATCGCAGCGAAGCGCTCGCCCGAAATCGGATCGTCGTCCCAGGTCTCGACGGTGAGGTTGATGTTGTCGCCACCCTTCAGAAGCAAGAGCCCCTCGCTGTAGGGGCCGTAGGCCGGCAGGACATCACTACGCTGCATGAGCGCGTCGAAGCTCGAAAGATCGAGGTTGCCCGTCGCGGCGCCATTCACATCGACATGGCAGCCGTTCGTTTGCACCGCGCAGCCCACCTCGAGCACGGGCTGCAACCGGTCGTCAAAGAATGACGAGCCGGGCGTCGGAACGTCGTCGCACGCTGCGACGAGCAAGCCTGCGAGGAGCACCACTCCGTAAAGTCGCATCGACGTCATTCTACCGCTCTTGGGTTCAAGCTTCACGTCTTTCCCCTGAGCGGAGTCGAGCGAAAAGCTGCTCGAGGCCTAGGACTACGCGACGTTGGAAGACAACCGACAAACGAAAGCCCCGGCGCCGAAACGCCGGGGCCTCGCCCATCCACCCCGCGTTCGCTACATCCGCATCGCGATTTCGATCGCGTCGCGAACCAGCGACTCGCTCTCGGTTCCCATCGCCTCTCGAAGAGCTGCGGTGGCTTCCGCGGTTCCGATCTTGCCGAGGGCCCACGCTGCCGCTTGGCGAACCTCGCGAACAGCATCACCCCGGAGCAGGCCCACAAGAGCGGGCACCGCGGCGTTGAGTTCAAAGACGCCGGAAAGACGCGCCGCGCGCATCCGCACCTCGTTGTCCGAGTCACCGAGCGCACCGAGAAGTGCGTCGTGCTCCCGGAAGAAGTGCGCCATAATCACCTGGTCGATGGCGGCTCGCCGAACCTCGACCGAGGCATCGGAGAGGGCCGCGCCGATGACAACGTTGCCGCCGGGATGATTGAGGCGTCCGAGGGCCGCGACGGCCGCAGCGCGCACCCCGTCGTCGCTGTCGTTCGTGGCCGCCTCTGTGAGAGGCCCGAGTCCGTTCGGATCCAGGAACTCACCGATGGCGCGAGCCGCACGCGCACGACGCACTGGATCGCTATCCGACTCAAGCGTGACGCGCATGCGGTTCATGATGGCGGAGATCGCAAAGTTGCGACGACGAAGCCACCAGGCGGAAAGGCGGCGAACATCCGCGTCGCCATTCTCAAGGAGGTTGCGCTCCAGGAGCGGCACGCAGGCGTGGCACTCTACGAGCTCTCCGTACTCCAGCATCGCCATCAGTCGCCCGGGCGCTGCCGTCTGGATTGCGTTGACCAGTTCGTCCCGTGTCGGCGCTTCTGCACCGGGGCTCGCTTCACCGCGCACACGGTCGTGCACGTTGCCGTTTTCCACCTGGGCGCTGGCGACCACGGGAAGCCCGAGCACTGCCGCGAAGGCGCCGAGGAGGAGGTTTCGAATCATGCGTTGCATCGTTCTCTCTCCTAAACCGATCAGTATTCTTCGCCCGTGTAGGACTCGATGTTGCGACGACTCCAGTACTGACCACCAAGGTCAGCCATCTGGATGAGGACCATGCGCTCCTCACGAGTGAGGTCCACGCCAACATCCTCCGGGTGGCTCGCACCGTCCCACGCCCATTGCGACGCATCGGACTCGGCGTTGATGTTCAAGGCTTCGATGAGGCGCGAGGTACGCGCGAAGCCGGGCGTAACCCACTCGGGCGGAAGGTCGCCGGTGGCAACCGAGTCGCCCATCATCGCGCTCGGGTAGAGCAGCGTGACGTAGGACGCGGGGTACTGAACGATCTCGTCCTCGTAGTAGATCTCGAGAGGCGCGTCGGTGAGAAGGAGGTACGGGATGTTGTAGCTCAACATCTCGCCGTCCATCGTCGTGGCCTCAACCTGGTAGGTGCGGCCCGCGAAGGGGTCCATCGCGCCGCCGTTGTGGCAGGACACGCAGTTCTCGTTGAAGACGTCCTGGACGTTCGGTCCGCTGGAAGCGTTCAGCCAGGGAAGCTCCCGACGGTCCGCGATCGCGATGTCGAAGTCCTGCGGGCCGGCCTGCTGCGCGAGGGTCGTCGGACCCATGCGCGGAAGAACCTGACCGGTGCGATCCTCATGGCAGCCACCGCAGCGTCGCTCTTCGCCCGGGTTCGCCTGAA
>JBCDAA010000232.1:0-14362 GCA_039186435.1 Myxococcota bacterium
CCACCGAGATCTACGACTACCTTCGTCTTCTCTTCGCGCGCGCCGGACAGCCGGTCTGCTGGCATCCCACCAAGACCAAACGCGACGGCACCGTGCTCGAACGCTGCGGCGAGGTGATCAGCGCGGCGCACCCCTCCCAGATTACCGACGCGGTCTCTCAGCTTCCGGAAGGCACCCGGCTGATGGTGCTCGCGCCGGTGGTTCGCGCCAAGAAGGGCTTTCACCGCGAGATCCTCGAAGAGCTCGCCCAGGACGGCTATGTGCGCGCTCGTGCAAACGGCACGATCGTCGAGCTCTCGGAAGTTCTAAAGGACAGCGGCGAAAACCCGCTCGGTCTCGGCCGCTACGAAAAGCACACTATCGAGGCGGTGGTCGATCGCCTCGTGGTCCGCGACCGAAGCCGTGGCCGTCTCGCGGACTCCGTCGAAACCGCGCTCAAGACCTCGAAGGGTGTCGTCGTCATCTCCGTTCAAGACGGGAGCGACTGGAAGGACACGACCTACTCCGAACACTACGCCTGCGCGATTCACCCGAGTCGGTCCCTCGACGAACTGGAGCCGCGCCTCTTCAGCTTCAACTCGCCGCAGGGCGCCTGCGGGACCTGTCACGGCCTCGGCATTCTCATGGAGTTCGACGAGGAGCTCGTGATTCCGGACCCCGACGCGCAGCTCGGCAAGGACGCGATCGCGCCTTGGAAGAAGGCGGGCCCCGCGGGAATGTTCTCCGGTCGCCTCAAGCGCCGCTTTCTTCGCCGCTTCGATCTCAAGGGGTCGACCCGCGTGGGCGATCTAAGCGAGGAGATGGGGCAGATCCTCCTCTACGGCACAACCGAGGCACAGGAGGAAGCGTACGGGTCCCATTGGGACGGCGTGATTCCGCACCTTCAGGGCTGGTTCGAACGCACCGAGTCGAAGTGGGTGAAGGAGTTCCTGCAGGAGTTCATGGGCGAACAGGAGTGCCCGGACTGCAAGGGCAACCGGCTCAATAACAAAGCGCTGAGCGTCTACCTCGACTGCAAGGAGCAACTCCCGGCGGACGTCGTCACGGAACGCATGCGCCAGGGGTTGAGCGCCGATCCCCATCGCGTGAACATCAGCGACTTCACCCGCCTCGACATCGAGACCGCGGTGAAGATCGTCGAAAACCTGCAGCTCTCCGCCGAAGGGCAGCGAATCGCGAAACCGATCGTGCGCGAGGTGCGCGCGCGTCTTGGGTTCTTGCAGTCGGTGGGCCTCGGCTACCTCTCGCTCAGTCGACGCACCTCCACGCTCTCGGGGGGTGAAGCACAGCGGATTCGGCTCGCCACGCAGGTCGGTTCGGGGATCGTGGGAACGGCGTACGTTCTCGACGAGCCGACCATCGGGCTGCATCCCCGTGACAACGCCCGACTGATTCGAACGCTTCGGCACCTCGCCGACATCGGCAACACCGTACTCGTCGTCGAACACGACGAAGAGATGATTCGCGCGGCCGACCACGTGATCGACATCGGCCCGGGTCCCGGCGTGCACGGCGGCGAGATCATCGCGCAGGGAAGCATCGAAGAGATCGCTCAGGTCGACGCGTCACTGACCGGGAAATACCTCACCGGGCAGCTCGAGGTCCCGACGCCCTCCCCGGACGACCGTCGCCCGCTTTCGGAAAAGGAAGCCCTCGTCGTCAAAGGCGCCAAGCAGCACAACCTCAAGGGCATCGACGTCACCTTTCCCCTCGGTGGGCTCCTCGCAGTGACAGGCGTGAGCGGCTCCGGCAAGAGCACGCTGGTCAACGACATCCTCCTGCGCGGCGTCAAACGGCACCTCCACGGCTCCCGCGCCAAGCCGGGGGTGCATCAGCGCATCAACGGGCTGAACCGCATCGATCGCATCATCGAAGTGGACCAGTCACCGATCGGTCGCACCCCGCGCTCAAACCCTGCGACATACACGAAGATGTTCGACGAGATCCGCAAGATCTTCGCGGGCACGCAGGACGCGCGCGCGCGCGGGTACGAGCTCGGGCGCTTCAGCTTCAACGTGAAGGGCGGACGCTGCGAGGCGTGCCAGGGTCAGGGCGTCAAGAAGATCGAGATGCACTTCCTGCCGGACATCTTCGTTCAGTGCGAGGTGTGCGAGGGAACCCGCTACAACCGCGAAACACTGCAGATCGAGTACCGCGGCAAGAACATCGCCGACGTCTTGAAGATGACCTGCGAAGACGCCTGCGAGTTCTTCGCGAACCACCCCAAGATCATGCGTTTTGCGCAATGCCTGGTCGACGTGGGCCTCGGTTACCTCACGCTTGGACAGCCTTCGACCACCTTGAGCGGTGGCGAAGCGCAGCGGGTAAAGCTCGCGAGTGAGCTCGGCAAGGGTCGCACGCTCCGCGCCCGGGAAGACCACACCCTCTACATTCTCGACGAGCCGACGACAGGTCTGCATTTCGAGGACGTTCGCAAGCTCATCGACGTGCTCCATCGGCTGGTTGATCAGGGAAACACGGTGCTCGTGATCGAGCACAACCTCGACGTGATCAAGAGCGCGGACTGGATCGTCGATCTTGGACCCGAGGGAGGCGCTGCGGGCGGAACGCTGGTGGCGAGCGGGCCCCCCGAGATCGTGGCGGCGGCCTCGGGGAGCTTTACGGCCGAGTTTCTTCGGCCGATCTTGGGCGACGCGGTGGGAAAACGCTCGACGCGAAAACGGCAGCCCGCTCCGAAGGCGGATGCGAAGCGGACGACCAAGAAGACATCGACGAAGAAGACCGCCAAGGCGTCCACGAAGAAGACCGCCAAGAAGACCGCCAAGGCGTCCACGAAGAAGACCACGAAGAAGACCACGAAGAAGACCACGAAGAAGACCACGAAGAAGACCGCCAAGAAGACCGCCAAGAAGCCGTCCAAGAAGACCGCAAAAAAGGCTTCGAAACGGGCGACGAAGAAGGCACCCGCGAAGAAGACGCGTCGTTCCGCAAAGCGCTAGACGAGCGTGATCTCGGACCATCGCGCGCCGGATTGGCGTTCGTGGGGCAGGCGCGGAATTCCGAGTTCAGTGGGCCTGCACGGCCTTCGTCTGCGAGGGCGTCGCGCCCTGCCGCGCCATCGAGAGAAGCGACGGGAACGTCAACGCCAGGAACGCCGTGTTCCCAAGGGCATTCCACGGCGCACCGAGAACGATCGAAAGCGCCGTGTCGAGGACGTACCAGGTGAGGAGCCCCTCGAGGAGGCCGCGCGCAACGCCGGCGCGCGACACGGGCGCGACGAGCGTTCGCCGAATCATCATTCCGGAACCGGCGGTTAGAGCGCCCGCAACCGCAAGATCGAGGCGCGCCATCCGTCCGAAGGCCTCCGGGGGATCGGTCGTAAAGACGACGCGCTGGATGGGCTCAAGAACTTCCGGCCAAAGCGCCAAAAGACTCAGTGCTGCACCGGAAACCACGTAGATCGTACTGCCAATTTTCCACATGCCCTCAACCTGAGGTCGTGCGGACGGCAGAACACTTCCCACGAAGGGAAGCGCTGAGAGCGGCGCGTTCTCGTAGAGTAGTTCCATGCCGATGACCTCCCCCTTTGGGCAGCGCCTTCGACACTGGCGAAAGCGCCGCGGCTGGAGCCAGCTCGCCCTCGCGACGCGTGCCCAAATGTCGCCGCGGCATCTCTCGTTTCTCGAAACCGGACGCTCACGGCCCGGCGAAGCGATGGTGATTCGTCTCGCGGACGAGCTCGACGTTCCGCTGGGGGATCGCAACGACCTCCTCCGCGCAGCGGGGTTTGCGCCGGCCTACGTCGAGCGCGAGTGGTCGAGCGACGCCCTCGCGCCCTTTCGCCAGGTGGTCGAGCAAATGCTGCGACGCCACGCCCCCTTTCCCGCGTTCGTCCTCAACGCGCGCTGGCATATTCTCGATGCCAACGAACCCGCGAAGCGCCTCTTTCCTGCACTCAAAACACCCGCCGATGCGCTTGCGCTCTTCTTCGCACCCGGCGGGTACCGCGAGGTAATCGAAAACTGGGAGGAAATCGCCTGGTTTTCGTTGAAGGAGCTTCGCCACGACGCGCTTCGGCTTGAGGACGAATCCTTTTGGCAGCGCGTTGCGCAAGTAGAGCGCTGGCTGGAAGACGCCGCGCCGCCCTCGGCCGAAACCCTCGCATCCCCGGTTGCATGCCCGCGGCTTCGAATCGGCGATGCCATGCTCTCGACGTTCACAACGGTCGCGCGTTTTGGAACCGCCCAGGACGTGACCTTGGACTCGCTTCGCGTCGAGTTCACCTTTCCGGCGGACGAGGCGACCGAAACGTTCTTTCAGCAGCTCGCGTAGATCATCCCGGCCAGGAACCGGAGGTCGGCGCGAACACCACGAGCCGGTCGAGGAGCGCTTTCGGACAGCGCGCCTTTAGAATGCGGTGCACATCGCGAGGCGAATAGAGCTGGCTAAAGTGCATGAGGGCGACCACCTCGTTGTTGAGATCATCCACGCGCGCGAGGAGCTCGTCGAGGTGGATATGACACCCCGCGCGGCTCGCCTCGAGACTCTTCGCGTCGTCTAAGAACGTGCACTCCATCAAGAGAACGCGCGCGTTGCGAATCTCGGGCGCGGTGTCGAGAACCCGAATCAAGGTATCGGTCGCGTACGCCAGCTCGAGGCGCTCCTCCTCCTGGAAAAGGTCATCGCCCGCCCGCCGGCGCGCCGCGATTTCGCTCCCGGGCAGTCCGCGAAACTCGGCTTTGAGCTTCTTGACGCGATCGAGAAAGAGATACCCGAGGGAGGGAACCGGATGGTGCGTCCGAAACGCGCGGGCGAAGAGATCGGGGCGGAGCTGAACCTCATCGCCCGGTTTCATCGGCACCGCGTCCACCCGAAGGTCGTAGCGCTGAAGCTCGCTCATGAGCCCCAGCGCGTCCTGGAGCGTGTCGCCGATCTGCGCCGGCAGGTAGACCTTTGGCGGGGCCTTCTTGCTGAGCAGCCCGCGAATCCCCATCAACGCCGGTAGCCCGCCGACGTGGTCGCCATGTCCATGACTGAGAAAGATATGGTCCGCGCCTGCGAACTGCCGAATCGGCATGCCGGCGTCGAGCACGATGTCGAGCTCGGGAACGCGAATGCTCGTGTACACGCCACCGAGAGAAATCCCGCGGAGGGTGTAAGGGCCCGCCTTCACCTCGGTGATCATCTTGGCAGCCATGGGATGCGGTTATAGCTCGTGAAAGCCTGAAGGGCGTAGCACCCGCGCCGCAGTCTGCCGACGCGTTCGGCGAGCCGGGCCCATGACCGGCCAGCGCGCCGCGGGCTTGCTCCACGCAGGAGGAGTTTGCGAACGATCGACGGGATCCGAAGCCACCGTGCGAGGAGCGCCCACGAGGCGCCCAACTCGCTCCCGGGTCGCCGGATGGGTGCGAAGCCAGGAGGGCGCCCAGGCCGCAAAGAGGCTTCGGCGCTCCAACGCGTCGAGCTTCGTCAGCGCGGCCGCGAGTGCCTGAGGATCGCCGGTGAGGGCCACCGCGCCTGCATCCGCGGCGT
The DNA here is from genome assembly GCA_039186435.1 of Myxococcota bacterium. Lineage (GTDB taxonomy): Bacteria > Myxococcota_A > Polyangia > Polyangiales > Houyiibacteriaceae > JALVDI01. Next base: position 5,494 of record JBCDAA010000232.1, read on the forward strand.
ACTCCCGCGAGCGCGACACCGCGAGCCGGAGAAGTGCCGCGACCGTGGGCGCGACGAGAAAGACAAGAAAGGTCGACCACGGCAGCGCGGGCGCCCCGAACATCACCAGGGGGAGCTGGAGCACGAGAAGCCACATCCCGAGGCGACTCATCGAGCGCGTGAACGATTCGAAGACCGCGACCACGCGCAGCAGGAAGGTGTCGCCGCGTTGAAGATGCGCGATCTCGTGGGCCAGTACGCAGCGAAGCTCGCGCGGACTGAGTCGGCGGAGAAGACCCGTGCTCACCGCAAGAATGCGTCCCTTGCCTTCTCCGGTGGCGAGCGCGTTGGGCACGTCGCTCGGAATGAGCATCACCACCGGCGCTCGAATGCCGGCTTTCTTGCTGAGCGTCTCGACGAGGCGAAGCACCTCGCCGCTTTTGAGGACGCGGGCGCCGCTTCGGCGAAGCATCCAGCGCGCGCTGATGGGCGATCCGAACGCGATGAGTCCTACGGCCATGAGTAAGGCCATCACGCCGCCGGCAGCGCCCCCGAGAGCAAGGCCGACAAAACCGAGAACAGCGACGAGGCCCAAGAGGAGAGCGACGGTGGCGAGAGCGGAAGACCAGCGGGGTGTCACCCTCTCAACCTAAGCACGGCCGCGGCGCCGTCATGAAAATCCGGGAGCCAAGCAATTTCAGCGTGTTGGATTAGCGGTGCGATGGGCGGTGTTAGAACGTAGGCATGAACGAGCCCTTTATCGACGAAGAGCCGGAGGAACGAAACCGGCGGAGGATGGCGAATACCGCGCTCACCCTCGCGCTCCTCCCCGTGCTGGCCTTCGTCGGGTTTCCCATCGCGATCGCGGTCGGTGGCGCGGAAGCCTTTGAGGTCGTCTCGTGGATCTGGCTTGCGAGCTGCGCCCTGGCGGTCGTGGGTATCGTGCAGGGCATTCGCGCGTACCGGCGAGGTGAAATGCGCGGCCTCTACGCAGCCTTGATCGGGTTCTTTGCGCCTCCCATCACGCTCTTTCTCTCCCTCTTTTTCATTCCCTTCACCCGCGGACGCGCATTTCGTCGTCGCGGCAAGGCGCAGCTTCCCACCAGCACCGAAAACGAACACTGGCGAACCGCCCCGCAGCCGATCGTCATCGAAGCCAGCGCGCGAGATGGCGTTGCGGACGCGTGGCGGGTCATGGCAGCCACCGAGGCGGCCTCCATCGCAGCGTTCTCCTCTCTCTCGCAGCAGCTCCTCGCGGTCGGCGCGCCCAGCGAATTTCTCGAAATGGCGCACCGCGATGCCCTCGACGAGATCGACCACGCCCGGCGCTGCTACGAGATCGCGCGCGCGGTGGACGGCCGCGAGGTCGGCGCTGCTCCCTTTCCGCCCGCACTCTTGCCGGGACCCCAAACCATCACGCTGCTCTCGTTGGCCCGAGAGTGCCTCAAGGAGTCGTGCGTTCTCGAAGGCGCATCCGCGCGAGCGGCCGAGGAGCTTTCCGCGGTCGCGCAAACGCCCTTCCGAGATGTGCTGAAAACGATTGCCGCGGACGAGGCGCGGCATGCCGCGCACGGCTGGGCGATGCTCGCGTGGTTGGTGGCGCAGGGCGTCGACCCCGCCTCGCTTGCGGGTGTGCTTTCCGATCTTCGCAAGGAGCGCTTTGCCGCCATCGTCGAAGACGCTCGCTGGGAACGCTACGGCGTCGCGAGTTCGGCTCACTGGCACGCCGCGGTTCACGCGAGCATCGACGACGCCGCGCAACGCCTTCGCTCCCTCTCCTTCGCAGCCTAAGAGGACCCGATGGAAGACGAACCCTACATCGACGAACCCCCGAAGCGCGTACCCCGCATGGTCCGGGTGGCGATCACCCTCTCGGTCCTGCCGCTATTCGGCCTCGCGGGATGGATCGCATCCGTCGAACTCGCTGGCCATCGACTGCGTTATTTCGAGATCGGCGCGCTGGTGTGGGCGGGCACCTGCCTTCTCGCGCTCGTCGGCATCGTGCAAGGCCTTCGCGCCTGGCGCCGGGGACACAACCTTGGGCTGCTCGCCGTTGCCCTCGGGGTCATCACTCCACCGATCACCCTTTTTTCGTCGCTCATCTTCATCCCTTTTCATCGCGGCCGCGCGTTTCGTCGACGAGGCAGAGCGCAGCTCCCGACGACGACACCGAATGACCACTGGCGAACGGATGTCGAGGCCCCGGCGATCGACCCCGAGCTTCGACCTCGGGTCGCGAGCGCATGGCGCGCCATGGGGGCGACGGAGGCGGCGTCGATCGCGGCCTTTTCGACCTTCTCGCAGCAGCTCCTCGCAGTGGGCGCGCCGAGTCCGTTTCTTGAGATGGCGCATCGCGACGCCCTCGACGAGATCGATCACGCGCGCCGGTGCTACGCGATCGCAGGTCAAATCGATGGCGAGGATCTGGGCGCAGCAGCGTTTCCGGCAGCGCTTCTTCCGGCTCCGCCTCTCCGCATTCGCGCGCTTGCAGCAGAGTGTCTGCGCGAATCCTGCATTCTCGAGGGCGCCTCGGCGCGTGCGGCCCGCGAGGTTGCCGAGGTCGCTCATCCGGCCCTCGCGGAGACGCTCACAACGATCGCGCGGGACGAAGCTCGCCACGCCACGCACGGATGGGACGTTCTCGCCTGGCTCGTCGAAGAGAAAGGCGCATCGGTCGAAGATCTCCTGGGTGTTGCCAACGCAGTGCGCAATGAACGCGTCACCGCGCTCGCGGACGACGACTCGCTCGAACGGTGGGGCATCGCCGGGCTCCCCCGATGGCGCGCCGCCGTCCACGCCAGCATCGACGACGCGGAGCAACTCCTTCGCGCGATGCGCCGACGCTCCGCGGCCTAGACTGCTCGTCGCTTAAGCTGATCTCGTGGTCGCTGGGCTCGGTGTTCCTCGCAAGGCGCGAGATACTGGCAGTATTTCAAGACGAGCAACGCCGCGAGGGGGAGAACCGCCCGCGCGCTCCCGAAGCCAGCGTCTCGCGCTATGACGGCAGGTGTTCGCGAACGACCGCGAGCCAAAATGCGTCGCCGCGAAACTCGCTCATCTTGCCCAGGTGTTCGCCATCCCGAAACAGATGAAACTGCGGGATTCCAAAAATCGCGTAGCGACGACCGAGCTCGTCGTGCTCGTAGGCGTTGACCTTCACAATGCGGGCGGACACGTCGCCGAGCGCCTGTCGAAGACCGTCGAAACGAGACGCGAAGAAATCGCAGTTCGGGCAGTCCGGCCCCCAGAAATACACGATGACGAGCTCCCCGCGCGGCGCGAGCGCGAGCTCCTCGAAGGTCTCAGGGGTGGCATGAAGAACCGAAATCATGCGTGCGTCCATCGCGTCGTCTCCCAGCGCCGATCAACGCGGCACGAACCCCGCCGCTCGGACCAGCGCACGTAACTCGTCTTCGTTGAGACCGCGCGCCGCGGCGATCCCCGCCTCGCGATCGACCCGAACCTCCGTCGCGTCCCCCGCGCGGAGCTTCGTCTCCAACTTGCGGACGCAGCCATCACACGTGAGCCCTTCGACGTCGACACGAACGAACGGACCCGAGCCGACAGCGCGCCGACCAAGGCGGGCGCGCACCTCCGAAACCGCGAAGAAGACCACAAGCCCGGAAAGAACAAGCCCCGCGATCGCCGCAATCCACGACGAGTCGTGGTCGTGCGCATGTACGTGCGGGCTCATGGGCAGGAGCGACTCGAAAGCCCAGCCAAGCGCGACGCTTCCGACGACGATCGTGACGAGGTAAACGCCGAGCGCGCGCGCGCCGAACGCCCGCGAGACCGCGCCGATCGTTGCAACGTTCGTCGCCGGCCCCGCCATGAGAAACACAAGGGCTGCGCCGGGCGGAAACCCTCCCGCGACGAGCGCCGCCGCCACTGGCACCGAGGCGGTCGCACAGACGTAGAGAGGAAGCGAGACGATCAGCGCCGCGAGTATGGCGACGAGGGTTCCTGCGGCCGCAAAGCCGGTCAGTACCTGGGGGGGAACGACCGTCGTGATCGCCGCGGAGAGAAAAACTCCCACCACGAGCCAAACCCAAATCGTACGGATCAGCTCGACGGCATGCGCGAAGCCATCACGCCAGCGAGGGCGCGTCGCAACCGAACTCGGCGGCGGCAGAGACGACCGCTTCGGCGAGACCCCGTCCGTGAGGTAGCCCCCCACGAGGCCAAGGCCGAGCGCAGCGACCACTTTGAAAAGCGCGAAAGGCCACCCGAGCATCGACGCGCTCACGAGCACCGAGTCGACGCCGGTCTGTGGCGTCGCGATCAAAAAACCCACCGACGCTCCGTCGCTGGCCCCATCACGCTTGAGCCCGAGGCCGGCAGGAATCACGCCGCAGGAGCAGAGCGGAAGCGGCACACCGACGAGGACCGCCTTGGCCACGCCGCTCCGCCCGCGAAGGTTTCGGCGAACGAATCCTGGGGGGAGCAGTACATGAAGAACGCCGGAAACGATCGCACCCACAAGCAGCCAGGGAGCAAGCTGCAACGTGACGTTCCACGCGGCGGAAAGAAACTCCATCTCCTCTCACCCTGTGGCCTTGTGACCCGCACGGCAAGCGACTCGACAGAGCGGCGCCGCGCGTGCGATGAGGAAGCTCGGAGGTCGCCCGTGAAGGAAAAGCACATCCGCATCCGCATCGAGCAATGTCTCGCGCTGGCGAAGGCTTCCAACTGCCCGCGACGCAAATTCGGCGCTCTACTCCTCGATCCGGAGCGCAACGTCGTCCTCATGGACGGATACAACGGGGGCCCGCGAGGCGGCGGCGAGCTCTGCGGCGGCGACGAGTGCTTTCGCGACACGATGCGCGTGAAGTCGGGAACCCGGATGGAGATCGGCTGCCATCACGCCGAGATGAACGTCGTGTGCAACTGCGCGGCCAACGGCGTTCGAACCCAGGGCGCGTGGATCATTGTGACCGGCGAGCCCTGCATGATGTGCTCAAAGCTCATTCACCATGCGGGCATCGCGCGCGTCATCATCGTGGAAGGCGGCTACATGGGCGCCAACGGCGTGCAGTACCTCCGCGCGCACGACGTGGAGGTCGTCGCCGTGGAGGGCCCCAAAGATCCGCGCCTCGCGAAACTGGAGTAGAACCCTAGGCGAACTGCTGAAGCGGCTCGTCGAGGGGCGTGTCCGCGAGGTGGTTCACGTAGTTGCTCAAGGTCTTTAGCGAGATTCCGAGCACGACCTCCAAGATCTGGTGGCGTTCAAAGCCCGCCTCGACGAATGTCGAAATCTCCTCGGGCGTTCCGAATCCACGCTCCTTAACGAGATGACGCGTGAAGCGAGCGATCGCGGCGAGCTTCGGGTCGGAGGGGGCCTCTCCCTTTCGTACGGCTTCGATGTCCGCGTCGGAAACACCCGCGCCTTTGGAGGTCCAGGTGTGCGCCGCGACGCAGAAGTGGCACTTGTTTTCGACGGCCGCGGAGAGGAGCACGATTTGCTTTTCTTGGTTCGAAAGACTGGTGTCCGCGAAGTTTGCGGCGGCGTCCAAATACGCCTTCAGGACCGCGGGAGAGCCCGCAAAGATTCGGTAAAGCGAAGGCGTGAAGCCGTACTTCTTCGCGATGTCCGCGAGGATCGGCTTGGCGGCGTCCGGCGCCGAGTCCTGGTCATGAATCGTGAGCTGCGCGTTGCCACTGGTCGTCATGCGTTCTTCCTTCCTGAGAGATGTGCGGACCTCTACGGAAGGGAGATGCATCCGTTACAGAGAAGCGCTCAAACGTTGAGCAACGGATTGGTGCCTAGCATCAACGGATAGGCCAGCGCCGCGAGAACGCCGTGAGAAAGCCCGAGGGTTAGCACGTTGGGATGACGCCGATAGAGCCAGGACCACGCGAAACCTGCGAGCGTGGTGAGCGCGAGCAAAGGCGGATTACCGGCGTGAAGAAGACCAAAGCCTACGGCCGTGACAACGAGAGCCACGTTCGGGTTTCCGCTGACCCGAAGCGCACGACGATGAAGAACCCCCTGGACCGCGAGCTGCTGCGCCACGCCGTAGAGCGGATAGAGCGGCAGCAGAACGAGCATCTCCGGCCGCTGAAGCGAAACATCCATCGCAAGCGCGTACACAACCATCGCGAGCGCGGCGAGCAGTGTGAAGATGCCAACCTCACGCAGACTCACGCGAAGGTTGTCGGTGCGAACGCCGAAGTCGTGGAGCGTCTCGGCGCCGCGTCGTCGAAGGATCACGACGTACACGAGCAGCGCGATCACGAGCGTTCCGATCGCCCACCGGCGAGGCACATCGAGAAGGACCGACACAACGAAGGTGCCGCCGGCGAGCGCAAAGAGAGCGAGTTCCCACCCGGCCTGCGCCCTCCCAATCGCCCGCTCATTCACGCCGATACGTTAGCCCGCCGTGGCGCCTCGACAACTTACGCCCTCTTTCGAGCACCGCTCCGTAAGCGCGGGCTCAACGCGCGCCACGAACCCACTCGAGGCTCGGCTGTTCACGCGTTGTCAGCGCGTTGGACACCGACCGCCACGGCTGACCGTCCTCTGAGAAGGTCGCGGGCTGCCCATCCGGTCGCTCGGCATCGACAAGATCATCAAAGCGAACCCCCGAGAGCCACCCCTCCGGGTCAACGGAAACGACCAGTCGATCGTTGTCGTCGATGGAGTGCTCGAACGCGTTCGGCGCGCGCACGATGACCAAGCCTTCGCGGTTCGGCGCGATCACCACCTCCGCCAAGAAGTCGACTACGTCGTCGTCACGTCGCGCGGTGCCCTCAAGAACGACCGAGGCCTGGAGCTCCTCCCCGGCTTCCGTGGGCGCGGGCATCTGCTCGGTCAGATCCCAGGTGTAGCCGTAGTCCCACATCGCCGAACGGGTCGGCCCGTCGAGTGCTGGAAAGGTTCCGATCGAGCGGGGTTCGGGATCGAGAGCGTCGATCGTAATGCTCCGTAGAAACTCCCCTCGCGCCACCTCGCAGAGGTCGCCCGCCTGCGCCCCCGCACACAGGTACAGAGGCCCAAAGGCTAGGTCGGCGCGGCGAAGTTCGACCACCCATCCGTCGCGCACCTCGAAGGATTCGGGAACGGCGCTTCCTTGGACCACGAGTTCCGGCTCGACCGGTGAGAGACCCGTGTCGATGCAGCCAACCAAAAGGAGCATCGCGCAGAAGGGCGGAATCATTGTGCGGGTCATAGGTGTAACTCCAGGGTGAACATCACGGTCCGTGGCGCGCCGGCCGCGATGTGGCGCGCGGGTAAACGAGAACGAGCGCCGCCGCCGGTGTTCCAGTCAGACGCAAAGTTGAACGCAAAGGCGGCGTAGCGCGCGTCCGCGAGGTTGAACGCTTGCACGCCGAGTTCGACCGGTCCCCAGCCGATCGACGCGGCGGCGTCAAGCAAGGAGACCGGCGCCGCCGATTCGCCAAAGGGGAGCGGTCGCGACGAAAGGTGATTGAAGCCGACGCCAATGCGACCGCGCAGATCCTCCGAGCCGATTCGGCCGAGCGCCCCTTGCGCGCCGACGTCCAAGCGAAGCACCCAAGGCGGCACATAGGGAAGGTTCTGCCCCTCTTCGAAGGGTGGCTGAGGATCGTCCGCGGTCGCAGGCGGAGGTTCCAACAGCTCGGCGTCCACGTAGGTCAGACTTCCCGCCGCCACTAGCCAGGGCACGGGACGCAGCGTCATGTGGACGGTCGCGCCCAGCCTGCGCGTGGCGCCGATTCGTTCCAGGCGCCCTTCGCGCGGTTCGAAGGCGACGTCGTCGCTGAGGCGCGTGTAGAACCCCGACGCGCGAAGCTCGAGCTGCTCCTCGACGGTGATCTGCGCGCCGAGGTCGCCGCCGCGAACTTTCGAAAAAGGTGCGGTCTCCCCGTCGTCCAAGGTTCGCGCCTGCGGCGAGCGAAAGCCCTCGCCGTAGGAGGCCAAAAAAGAAAGCCACGGCGCCGGACGCACAACCGCGCTCGCCCGAGGTCCGGCGGCCACGCCAAACGCGCTTCGCCGAAACCCCACGATGAAGCTGTCCGCGCGAAAATCGGGAATCCGGTTTCCGAGGCGGTCGTCGATCTCGTAGACGAGAATGTCCGCGCGGGCGCCCACCCGAAGCGACACGAAATCGGTGAGGTCGACGGCGAGGTCGCCGTACACGCCGATGTCAGTCCCGCGGATATCGGCGTCGTCCCGTTCGTCCCAGGTTTGGTTCTGCGGCGCCTGAATCAGAAACTGCGCCTGCTCGATCAAGTCGAGGCGCGTGGCGAGGCCCACCTCGATGGTCGAGCGGAACCAGGACGCGGGCTTGTAGGGCTTCGTGCGAAAACGCGCGTGCAATCCCAGGCTGGTCGTGCGGTTTTGCTGTTCGATGAGGTCGCCGCGCCCAACCCAATCCGAGTTGAACTCGGACCGTTCGACAAAACCGGTGTAGTTCGCCTGGAGCCGAAACACGTCGTGGCTCAGCCACAAACCGACCTCGGCATTCGCACCGTTCGCTGCGCGATGCTCGCCTGAAAAGCCGATAATCGCCCGCGTCGAGAGCGCGTTTTGGTTGTCCGCTGTCGGGTGATCATAGCTTCGATAGAAGCCGACTCGGCCGGCGTCGATGTCGTCGCGGCGAAGGACACCTGCGGTTCGTGCGCGAATCCCGTGGGCGATGCCCGTCAGACGAAAGCGCCACGGCCCGTTGCCGAAGCCGTACTGCATCATGGAGGACGCGCCGAGACTGTTTCGGTTGTCGCCAAAACCGTCGCTCCGGCGAAACTGAACCGCGGCAAAGGTATCGTCGCGCGCTTCCTTGGGTGCCCAGAGGAGAAGCTGACGAAACGTGTTGAAGGAGCCGTAGCTACTTCGAGCGAGAAGACCGCGACGCTCGACGCCGAGGTTGATGTTGATGCTTCCGGCGATCGCGAAGTCACCCTGCTGGGG
>JBCDAA010000233.1:0-14288 GCA_039186435.1 Myxococcota bacterium
AAGTCGTGCTCTGCCCGACGACGTGCGAGGCCGTTCAAGCGGTTGACGACGAGACCCGCGCCGTTGACGTTCAGTTCGGCTGCGAAACACTTCTCATCTGATCAACACGGCAGCTCGGATCAACACGGCAGCTCGTCAACACGGCAGCTCGGATCAACACGGCAGCTCGGATCAACACGGCAGCTCGGGGAGAAGGTGCGCGAGCTCCTCAGGCGGTTCGCGCATGCGTTTCGCTCGCCTCTCCTGAAGCGTACGAATTACCGACTGAAGCGTTGGGTCGTTCCACGACCTCGAATCAAGCCGCGCTCCTTTCCCGTGATTGCAGGGGCGGCACGCAACGGCGAGATTCGCGAGCGCGTCGGTACCGCCGTGGGTCCGCGGGACGATATGCTCCACGCTCGCCGCGGACTTTCCGCGAAGGCCGACCGCGAGGCGTCGTCCGCAATGAATGCACTTGCCGTGGAGTACCGTTTCGTCCCCCGCGGTGATCACGTCGAAGGAACCGTCGGTCGCAGCGGCCCAGAGGAGCAAACGCTGCGCCCGACTCATCGCGCGCCCTCGTCTTCCTCCCTCGCGAGATAGACGAGGTTCTTTCCTTGCGGGACGCGATCGTTGGGAAGCACCGCAATACCGCTCGCAGGACAGCGCAGGTCGTCTTCGCCGCGTCCGAGGAGCTGCCCTTCCCGAACCGGCTCGAACCCCTGAATCGGCTGCGCAAAACGAAACTCATGGCTGGGTTTCGGCAGCGACGCGAACACCCGAAGCACGCGAGCGGTCTCCCCTGCATCAACGTGCTGGTTCCACAACCCGAGGTGCGCGAGAAAGCGAGCGATCACCTTCAACGCCACATCCGCGGCGCTCGGGTCACGATGCTGTCCACACTCGACTGCGGCGGCCGGCCGCCCAAGGCGCGCAACGCGAGCGATCGCCACGCCCTCCGCAATGTCGGAGGCTTCGTCCCACCCGTGAGTGACCCAACGAACTCCCAGCGCCTTCGCGATCTCCAGCGCGCCCGGCATCGCCACCGCAAAGGGCACGGTGGGTGCCGACGCGGAATGAAGATCGAGGGCCGCGTCGAGGCCGTCGAGCACCGGCGCAAGCTCGATTGCGCGATGGTGTTCGTAGCCCCAGCGCTCCGGCGCGAGGGATTCCTCGAACGCGAGATCGCAGATTCGGTTGAGGTCGTCTCCCGTTGGCGTGTGTCGCCTTTCAAGCTTCGCGGCCGCTTGGTTCGCCTCGATGAGAACCAGCGTTCCGGCCGAAAGCCCGAAGGTACCTGCCTGTGCCTGCTCAAGGATGTGGCGATGCGCGATCAGTCCACAGGGCTCGTCACCGTGAAGGGCAGCAAGAACCCCAACCCACGGCCGCGGAAACCCGTCGCGATTCGAAAGTCGTTTGACCCCTGGAACCCGAGGATCCTCTGCGAGAAACACGCCGCATCATGACCTAAAACTTGGCCGAAAGGCCAAGGATTCCGGTCACGCCCTCGAAGAGGGCGCGAGAGCGAAGCTCTCGGAAGTGGATGGGGGACCCAATCAAGTTTCACAGTTGATTGGGGGAAGGGCCACGCCCTTCCCGGCGAAGCTAGAGCGTGTCTTCGCTGGGGGCACGCCCTCCGTGGCTGTGCTAGGAAACACCGTGCTTCGACTGCTTCTCTTGGCCGCGGTGATCGCCGCAGGTTGCGATGACTCTCGCCGGCCACGCCGGGACGGTGGCACGGACGGCGCGGCGCCCCCACGCGATGCCGCGGACCGGGATGCCCCTCCTTGGAACCCGGACGCCGCATGCGCCAGGGCAACGTCGGACGCTGAGGTTGCCGTTCGTCCCGTCGACATCATCTGGGTCGTCGACAACTCGACGAGCATGGAACCGGCGATTCGTCAGGTGCAGAGCGGCCTCAACGATTTTGCGGGCCGCATCGCGAGCAGCGGCCTCGACTTTCGCGTGCTGATGCTCTCGCTGCGAGGAACTTCAGCGAGCGACCGTTTTCCCGTCTGCATTCCGCAGCCTCTTGCCGGCGACAGCTCCTGCGGCGACGGCGAGCGCTTCTTTCACGTCTCGGTCGACATTCGCAGCACTCAGCCGATCGAACAGATCCTCGGAACGCTCGCGCAAAGCGACGGCTACGCGGACGGCGACTCGCGCGGCTCCGCCCCCTGGCGGGACCTGCTTCGCGGCGACGCCACAAAGACGATGGTCGTCGTCACGGACGACAACCAGCGCACCTGCGATCGTCCGTGCCCGAGCTGCGAGTGCCAGCCGAGCGATCCCGCCCTGACGCCGACGTCCCTCGAGAACTTTCCGGGCGGAGGAAACCCCTTCAACGGGGACCAGCTCGGACCGGGAATTCTCAGCGACACGTACGGCAGCCTCTTTGAGGGCTACACGTTCAACGCGATCTACGGCTGGGGCGACGAACGCGACCCGGACGTGGTGTGTATCTACCCCGACGACTCGGAAGCGGACGCGGCCGGCCACACCTACACGGCCCTCGTCGAACGAACGGGCGGCGTGCGCGCACAGATCTGCGACCAGGCATCGTCCGCAGCGTGGGACTCGTTCTTCGACGCGGTCGCGACCACCGTCGAGGACACCGCCCGCATCGAGTGCGAAATCCCGCTCCCCGCGCCGCCCGACGGCATGATGCTGAACCCCTCTCAGGTGAACGTGCTTTTCGAAGCGGACGGCGACGCGCAGCCCTTCTTCCGCGTCGAGGGTCCTGACTCCTGCGGACCGGTCGGCGGCTGGCACTACGATGACGAAGCGAATCCCTCGCAGGTCATCCTCTGCCCGGCGTCGTGCACCCAGGCGCAGAACGCGGTTCGTGACACCGGCGCGGCCGGCGTTAGCGTCGCCTTCGGATGCCAGTCGGTCTTCATCTAGCGTCGGCTTACTCAGCTCGAGGTGGATCGTCTCCCTCGAGGGCGTCCTCGTGTGCACGCTGGTTCGAGCCGTAAAACTTCGAACTGCCAGAGCTCGGGCGTTTAACGCGCGAGCTTCGCGGCGACCTTCGGAAAGCGCGTCGTGAGATCCGAGGGGGGAATCGGTTCCCCCGCAGGCTCCGCAAAGAGGTCGAGCGTTGCGGTCGGAAGCTCGTTGCCGGTCGCCGCTTCGTACGCGTCCCGGGCAACGTAGGTAAGCGGGGATCCATCGACCTTCGGGGTCACGTGCGGCGCAAGGGAGTCCGCATCTTCCACCGCCGCGGCGAAGACCTCCCGTCCCCGAGACACCACCCACGCCCGAAACGCAACGAAACTCTCCTGGTCCTCGTGTCCGTGGACCAAACTCGCAACCCCCCAAAGCTCCCAGCGGTAGAGGGTCAACATCGCGCGCTGAAACCACTCCCCGAAACGCTGAATCTCCACGGCGCTTTGCTGGCTCAGGACTTCCGTAAGTCGGCGCGCCTGGCCCTCCGGATCGGCGGCCCGGTCGCGCGAGGTTTCGATCAGCTCCCAATAACCCGTGTCGTCCACCGCGGCAGAATGCGCGCGACCCGACCAACACGCAACGGCCGACAATTCCCGCTTGCCGCTCCCGCGGGGTACCCTCGCGTTTCGTGCGCTTGTTTTCCCTCGTTCTTCTGGTTGCGATCGTCTTCCCGACGCAGGCGCAGGAAGCCACTGCGAGGGAGGAAAACACTGCGACGGCGGAAAACACCGCAACGGAGGAAAACACCGCGACGGAGGAAAACACCGCGACAGAGGAAAACACCGAGAGCGAGGTTGAAGCCCCCGCACCACTGACCGTCTCGGCGGGCGCGCCCGAACTTGCGGCCGCGGTTTCTCCCGATCTTCGCGTCGACCTTCTCGAGCGCGTGCCGCAGCGGTGGCTTCACAACAACACCGACGACTACCTCCTTCGTCCGGAGCGATGGCGCCGGCGTCTTCCGCGCCGCTGTCGCACCCAAGGCGGCTACCGCGAGCACTGCTCCGGGGATCGTCGCGTCCCCACGCCGACCGGTCCGGCCGCCGAACTCGGCGAGCGCCTCGGCCTCGGTCACCGCTTCACTGCGCGCTACCTGATGCACAAGCGGCCCCTCGACGAATGGCTCGCGGCGGTTTCGCATCTCAACGATTCGCGACACCTCGAGTTCCCGGTTCCCGGGGGTCATATGGGGCGCGGGTTTGGACGCACGCGACGCGGTTCACTACGCAACCGGCGCCACAACGGCATCGACATCGGTGCGCCCGCCGGCACGCCGATCGTCGCCGCGCGGGACGGTCTGGTGATGTACAGCAACAACGAGATCACCGGTTACGGCAACGTCGTGATTCTCCTCCATCACGAGGGCTACTCCACGTTTTACGCGCACTGCGAATCGACGATGGTGTTTCCGGGACAGTTCGTTCGACGCGGACAGCCCATCGCCCGCGTCGGCGACACCGGCTTCGCGTGGGCGCCTCACCTGCACTTCGAATGGCGTCAACGAGGATGGGTTCGCGATCCGGAGCCTCACCTCCTTCGCGATCCAACGCGCCCGCGCCGGTAGCTACTTCGGAACGTGGCTGATCGGGCCGGTACGTTCGAGGGTGAAGAAGCTCGGCGTGGGAACCCGCGCGATTCCAAGGTCGAGGTAGGTCCAGCCGAGAAGGAGCGACGCGTCGCCGGGCTGCACCGCAACGATCGGATCGCGGAGCGAACGCAAGTGCGGAGGATTGCCCCGGCCAAGACCGTAGTCGAGCATCAGCCCGCGGTGGCAAAACACCGGCGCTCCTTTTCGTCGAGGCATCGCGTAGCCCCGTGTCGGCACAACCGCGTAGTGACCGAAGGTGAGCGGAACGCCGCGCCGAAGAACCGGCAGGTCTGGCCCTTCCAGCCCGTTTTGCTGCATGCGGACGTTCCATCCGCGGAGCGCCTGCGTGGTGGGGTCGCGATAAAACGACTTTCGAAACTTCGTCCAGCTGAGTCGCTTAACGACCTCCCAGACGCCGAGACTCACGCCGCGATAGTCGCGGTCGGCGAGCTCGTTGGGATCGATGGGGTGGCCGTGGACGAGAACATCGCAAAGCGCGTCGTTGTCCATCGCGTGCAGCTCGGCGACGGTGGGCATGGGCTAGTCCCGAAAGTTGATAAACGAGAGCGGCATGCCGAAGTCTTGCTCCTTCAGCGACGCGATCACCGACTGGAGGTCGTCGCGCTTCTTTCCGCTCACGCGCACGGTGTCCCCTTGAATGGACGCCTGCACCTTTAGCTTCGAGTCTTTGATCGCTTTGACGATCTCTTTGGCTTTCTCTTTCGAGATGCCCTCGACGAGCTTGATGAGCTGACGAAAGGTCTGGTTCCCCGCGGGCTGCATCTTTTGAGCGTCGAGCGATTTCAGGGACACCCCGCGCTTCACCATCTTCGTCTCCAGCACATCGCGCGCGGCGTCGACTCGCCCCTCGCTATTGGAGCGCACGACGATGCCCTCCTCGGTGAGTTCGACCGTCGAGTTCGTCCCTTTGAAATCGTATCGCTGGGAGAGCTCCTTGGAGGTTTGGTGAAGGGCGTTGTCGACCTCGTGGCGGTCGAGCTTGCAAACGACATCGAAGGTCGGCATGGCGCGGGAGTCTACCGGAGGTGTTACGCGTTGCGCTCGGCTGTTACGCGTAACACTCGAAACGTGACGATCGCTGCACGTAATTACGCTGTTTTTGGACGGAACAGACGTTGCTCTAGGGGGGAGCGTGTCCCACATCGTCGCCCTCCGCATCACCAACGCCTTTTTCGCCCTCCTCGCTCTCGGAGTGGGCGGCGCGTCGTTTCACTTTCTCGCGTACCCCGCCATCGCGGGAAGCGGCGAGGGATTTCTCGGCACGATGGGCGGACTCATCGCGTTGGTGATGGCAAGCCTCGGCGTGGCGCACCTCTTTCTCGCGGCCACCCTGGGTCGAACGGGTCGGCGCACGGGTCGCGGCCTTCAGACCATTCTGGCGCTCGCCCTCATCATGACCTTTCCGCTTGGAACCTTCTACGCGCTCTATGCGCTCTGGGTCTGCTGGGCGAATCCGGAGACCCGCAACTTCTTCTCGCGAGAGGAAGGTGTGCTCCCTTTCCCGAGAGCCGCGACGGCGTAGCCCTCGCGACCGACTCCCTCGCCACCGATTCGAAGTTCTAGACTAGAACACATCTCAAAGACCCCTCGCCGTCTCACACCCGAGCCACGGATCGACTGACGGGGTTTTTGAGGTGTGTTTTAGCGCGACGCGCGAACGACCTCGAGCGGCTCGGCGTCCGCGTAGCCGGCGAAGCGTCCCCAATAGCGGGCCGTCGACACCACGAGGTCGACGTCAAAATACGGCCGGTCCATCTGCGATCCGTGGCACGCGAGGACAGCGGTCTTCGTCGCCAGGTGTCCCGAGACGTCGACGAAACGCGCCGGCTGAAACGACGGTGTGGTCGAAGGGCTCTGGTAGCAAAACACATTCGGCACCGCTCGCGCGGCGACCAGGGTCGCTCGGTGAACCGCCCGATGGTCCTGATGGAGGTCGTGAATCGTGTGGGTGTAGACAACGTCGGGGCGGACCACGCCGATCACTTCTTCAAGCCATCCGATCGTGTCGGATCCATCGCTGATCGCGGTGTCCATCAGGTTGCCGACGTGCACCTCCGCACCGAGTCGTTCCGCCGCGCGCTCGACCTCCCGCACACGCGTGTCCGCGACGCCACCCGCGGCACCCCGGGAGCACACCGCGATCACCACCCGGTCGCCGGACGCGACGTGCCGCGCAAGCGTCGCACCCACGCCGATCTCCACGTCGTCCGGGTGCGCTCCGATCGCGAGAACACAGCGTCGCTGGCGCATCGGCTGGGGGGCGCGAAAGAGCCGCCGAAGCCGCTCGATGACATCGCGGCGCTCAAGGGGCTTTTGCAGAAAGTCATCCGCGTTTTCGCGAAGCGCCTCGATCGCCGCATCGACGCCCCCAAACGCGGTCATGATCATCACCGGGCGGGTTTGGGACGCCTGTTTGCTCGCCCGCGTGATCTCGATTCCGCTCGCGTTCGGAAGCTGCAGATCGCTGATGACCGCGTCGAAGTCGCCGTGGCGCGCAAGGAAGAGCCCCTCCTCACCGTCCTTCGCGATGTGCACCTCGATCTCCTCTCGCTCCAGCCAGCGCTCGAGTACCAGCGCCTGATCCGGATGGTCTTCCACGACCAGCACACGTCGACGAACCACGGTCATATTCGTTCTCCTTGGAACGAAGGAACTGCACAGGTCGTTCCAGCTGGCTTTTCCGAAGAAGCGCCGGCGAGCGTTCCAATGCGGGAATCTGCGCGCTAGGAGTGGGACGAACCGCGGAGCTCGCGAACCACGAGGCGGCTCCCGTCACTCATCCGCACGACCAAGTTCTCGAGCGCTGCGGCGAGCGCGGCGCCGTGATGCTTCATCTGGGACACGTCGCCGGTCTCGGCGGCCTGCTCCAGCGCGGCGCCCACGTTGGAGAGCGCGGGAAAGCCGTACGCGCCTCCAACCCCTTTGAGGCCGTGTCCGATGCGACGAACGGCTTCGTGGTCCTCCGCGCGAAGACCCTCGTCGACGGCGGTGACGTCCGCCCAGCGCCGGCGGAAGAACCCTTCGAGAAGATCCTCGACGTCCGGCTGCGCGGACACGGCTCCGTCGGTGCGATCCTCGAGAAGCGCGAGAAGTTGCGGCTTGCGGAGCGGCTTGGCGAGGACATCGTCGAAACCCGCGTCTCGAGCGCGCTGCGCCGTCGCCGGATCCGTCGAGGCGCTCATCGCGATCAGGGGCAGGTCACGCGCCAAGACGCGCAGCCCGCGCGCGCACGCGAAGCCGTCCATGCCGGGCATCTGGAGGTCGACGAGCGCGAGAGAGATCCGCTGGCGACGCAGCGTCTCGAGCGCTTCATGACCCGAGGGAACGCTCACGACATTCGCGTGGGAAAGATGTCGCGCCACGATGAGACGGTTGCTCGGATCGTCGTCGACCACCAGCACGACCGGCCGTGCATCGACCACGCGCCCAAGGGTCGCGAGGAGCGAGTCGGTTCGAAAGGGCTTGGTCAGAAACTCGGTCACCCCCGCCTCCAACGCCTCATTTCGCACGTGCGAAAGGGCGTGGGCCGTCAGCGCCACGATCGGCGTCTCGGATCGTTCGCCCGCCTGACGGATCGCGCGGATCAACGCGAGGCCGTCCATCGTCGGCATTTCCAGGTCCGTCAGGACGACGTCGTACCGAAAGCGCCGAAACTTCTCGAACGCCACTTTGCCGTCGCGCGCGAGGTCGGCGACGTACCCATGACGCTGAAGCCAGCGGGCGATGAGGCCCCGGTTGTCAGGATCGTCCTCGGCCACGAGCACACGAAAGCGATCCGCGACGACGCGAGACTCCCGCACGCTCGACGCATCGTTTCGACTCGGCCGGAGGGCGCCCTCCACCGCCTTGAGGAGCTTGGTCTGTCGCACGGGTTTGGCGAGAGCCGCCTCCGCGTCGAGATGACCTGCCAGAAGGACATTGGGAATTGCGGAGTCGAACCGCGGTTGCCCCTCCGCGGCGATCCAAACCTCGGGGTCGCTCTCCACAACCTCGGCGCCAGCGCTCTCCAGGATTCGCTGAATCGCCACTTTAGAACGCGGAAGCGAGTCTCGAAGACCCACCCGCACACCCTGAAGCGGTCGACGTTTTGAAGCGTCCTTTAGCTTAGGCAGCGGCACCGCGATCTCAAACACGCTCCCGCGGCCAAGCTCGCTTTCCACGCGGATCGTTCCCCCCATTCGCGTGAGGAGCATTTGACTGATGTTGAGACCGAGGCCCGTCCCTCGCTGCGTGGCTTCCCCGACCCGCACGAAGCGCTGAAAGATCCGCTCCTGGTCCGCCTCCGAAATCCCCGGACCGGTGTCTTCCACCTGCGCGATCAGCGAACCACTCTCATAGCGCGCACTGACGGCCACGTGCCCCTGCGCGGTGAACTTGATGGCGTTCCCCACGAGGTTGACGAGGGCCTGACGAAGCCGCTGCTCATCCCCGCGAAGTTGCTCCGGCATCTCCGCGTCGACATCGCACACGAGCTCGAGCGACTGCTGCCCGGCGGCAACGGCGAGGGACTCGCACACCCCCTCCACCAGTTCGCGGGGATCGAAAGACTCCTCTCGAATGTCCAAATGCCCGGACTCGATCCGAGAGATGTCGAGGAGGTCGTCGATGATCGCGAGAAGCGATTCGCTGCCAGCGAGCACGCGACGGAGCATCGTTCGCTGTTCGCGGCTAAGCGACGAGTCGAGAAGGAGCTCCGTCATCCCCACGATCGCATTCAGCGGCGTTCGAAGCTCGTGGCTCATCGTGGCGAAGAAGGCGCTCTTGGCCGCACTCGCCGCGACCGCTTCGTCGCGGGCCTCTCGAAGCTCGGTGGTCCGCGCGTCAATGCGTTGCTGAAGCTCCTGGTTGAGATCCTGCAGCTCTTTTTTCGCCTCGAAGAGTTCTCGCGTTTTCTCTTCGCCCAGGCGCTCCGCATCCCGTCGAGCGCGCTTTTCTCGCGCCAGGCGATCGCGGAGCAGATCACTCACGCCGCGCGTCTCCGGAGGACGAAAACGACATCCGTCCGATCTCCGCTCGCGTCTGTCTCCTCCATCGAAATCGTCTCCTGAAAGTACGCCGCACTCGCCTCGAGAAGCCCCCGCGCAAGCGCAGCGAGGCCGCGTTGAGACTGATAGCGGAGGGTGAGCGTATCGCCCTCTCGGCGCACCTCAAACCGCGGGACTTCGGCGCCCTCGTAGAGACTTCGCACGCGCGCGTGAATCTGCGTTTCGATCCCTCCAAGGAACGAAAAGAGATCCGGCTGGTCGGCAAAGAACTGAGGATGACCCTCGGCGAAGCGTGGGAGGAGATGGTGCCCAAACTCGCGAAGCCACTCTTCGATGCTCCCCCCGTGGCGGTCGACGAGGACCGCGAGCAGACGCTGCATCTCCTCGAAGGGATAGTAGCCAAGGGACGTGTAGTTCCCGCCGGAGGTGGGCGCGATCGCTTGCAGGAGTCGCTCGGGCTCCTCCGGACCAAAGCGCGCCTCGAGCATCTCCACCATCTCTGTGAATACAACGCCGAGCACTACTCCACCGTTACGGATTTTGCGAGATTGCGTGGCCGATCCACGTCACGCCCAAGGGAAGACGCGCCGTGGTAGGCGAGGAGCTGCAGCGCGACCGAATCGATGAGCGCGCGCAGGTACGGACGACCGGACGGGAGCACCACAACCTCCCCCACCGTTTCCGCAGGGAGCGCTCCCGCTGCATCCGTGAGCACCAAAATCTCCGCGCCGCGCGCCTTTGCTTCTTGAAGGTTCGCGAGGGTTTTCGCCTGAAGCGGACCGGATGGCGCGATCGCCACCACGGGCGTGCCGGGTTCTACCAGCGCGAGGGGACCGTGCTTGAGCTCACCCGCGGCAAACCCCTCCGCGTGCACGTACGCGATCTCCTTCAGCTTCAGGGCTCCCTCCATCGCAAGCGCGTGTCCCGCACCGCGGCCGAGGTAGATCACCCGCGAGGCGCGGGCGAGCTTTTGCGCGTGTTCCCGAAGAAGAGGCGAAAGCGCGAGAACTTCCCGAATCGCCATCGGCGCCGAGTTGAGCTCACGGAAGTCAACGTCGCACCCGTGACGGAGCGTGGAAGCGACACTCGCGAGGGCAGCCAGCTGCGCGGTGAACGCTTTCGTGGACGCGACGCCAATCTCCGTCCCCGCCCGAGTGGGAATCACCAGGTCCGCTTCCCGCGCCATCGAGCTGTCGTCCACGTTGACGATCGCCGCGGTTCGAACGTGCTCTTTCGCGTAGCGAAGCGCTGCCAGGGTGTCCGCCGTTTCCCCGGATTGAGACACCACGATCAGAACCGTGCCCGGCAGAAGCGGTGGTTCGCGGTATCGAAACTCGCTCGCCAACTCGACCTGAACCGGCACTCCCGCGGCCTCTTCGAGCCAGCGCCGCGCGAGCAGGCAGGCGTAGTACGACGTACCGCACGCCGCGAGGGTGAGGGACGTCGCCGAACCGAGCGACGACAGCGAAAGCTCGGAGCTGGAAAGGTCCATTAGGGTTCGACGGATCGTATCGGGCTGTTCGTGAATTTCCTTGAGCATGAAGCTGTCGAAATTCTCTTTGGTGGGCGCTTTTCGGTGCTCAACGTCTCGCGCCTTCCGGGTCACGCGAGTGCGTTCCTGGTCGAAGATCACCGGCGGATCGTGGCTCAGGACGGCGACGTCCCCATCGGCGAGGGGAATCACTTCCGACGCCAGTTCGCCAAGCGCCTGCGCGTCCGAGGAGAGAAGCGAGGCGCCCTCGCGATAGCTGACGACCAGAGGACTGCCGCGGCGCGTCACGAAAATCTCGTCGCCCTCGCCCTGAACGAGCATCGCGACGGCGTAACTTCCCTCGACCTGATCCGCGAGCGCACGAAGCGCGTCGACGGGGGTCTTTCCCGCCTCCAGTAGCTCGTCGAGAAGCATCGCGAGCAGCTCACTGTCGGTGTCGCTTTGGGGAATGCGACCTCGGCGGGTGAGCCCTGCGCGAAGGGCCACGTCGTTTTCGACGATGCCGTTGTGAACGAGGGCAACGCGGCCAACGATGTGAGGATGGGCGTTTCGCTCACTTGCGGGACCGTGGGTTGCCCACCGCGTGTGCGCGATGCCTGCATGACCTGGGAGAGGTAGGCTGCGTATGAGGCTCTCGAGGTGGGACACACATCCCACCGAGCGACGACGCTGAAACTCTCCGTTGTCCAGCGTCGCAATGCCTGCTGAGTCGTAGCCTCGGTATTCGAGGCGCTGAAGCCCGGTGAGAAGATCCTTCGCGACCGGGTGACCGTTGACCATTCCAAAGATTCCGCACATGGCGAGGAGCTACTGCAGGGTTTGGACCAACCCGATTGCAGCGTGAATTTCGCCCGACCGTTCCAGCCTGGAACGTCGGCGTTCCGAACTGAGACGGACGCGTTTGCGGGTGCCGCGCCTCTTCGTCTGGGACGCGATCCCCGTTCTGGAACAACGGAGTCCCAGGCTGGAACGCTCCGGCGCGAATCCCATGTCCGTTCCGGTGGCACGCCCCGTGCTCTGTACGCCACCCATGCTCGAAGACATGCACGTACACAGCACCTTCTCCGATGGCCGCGATGACCTCGCCACAAACGTCGGGGCCGCCGAAGGTCGCGGTCTGCTTCGCATGGCCTGCGTGGATCACGTTCGCGTCGACACGGACTGGCTGCCGGAGTTCACCCGTGCCGTTCGCGAACTCGACAACCGGTCGCCGGTCGAGCTTCTCGCGTGCGTTGAAGCCAAGATTCTCGACAGCAGCGGTCGCCTCGACATCCCTCGCTCCCTGGCCGGGGTCGATCGCGTGTACATCGCCGACCACCAGGTTCCCTGGATCGGGGGCTGCCGAAAGCCGGCTGCGGTCCGGCGGGAGATTCAGCTCGGGCAGCTGCGCCCGATTCCCTTCTTCGAGCTGCTCGTCGAAGCGATACTCGGGGCGGTCCGGCGTCATCCCGGCGCGGTGCTGGCCCACCTTTTCAGCATCGTTCCCAAGGTCGGCCTCTCCGAAGACGACATTCCGCTCGCGCTCATCGAGGAGCTCGCCTTCGAGTGTGCGCGTCAGGACGTAGACCTCGAGATCGACGAGCGGTGGCGCTGTCCTTCGCCTCGCGTGGTCGCCGCCTTCGCTGCGCTCGGCGTGCCCGTTCTCGCCAGTACGGACAGCCACCGCGCCGACACCATCGGTCGCTATCGATACGTCCAGCAAACGCTCGTCGAGGTGCAGGCCATTCGGCGCGATGAGCGAGTGGCATGCTGAGACGCGCCCTCATCGCGGCGGCTCTGCTGAACGTCGGACATGCGAGCGCGCAGGCGACGCTGGAAGACGCGGTCACGCACCTCAGCCGCGGAGAAACGACCGCAGCAGCGCGGGCGCTCACCGAGGTGACGCAGCAACCCGAGGCCGATCCTCACGCGTTTCTCTTTCTCGGCGCGATTCAACGAGACGCGGGCGAGCTCGCAGCCGCGGAGCTTTCGTTTCAGCAGGGTCTCACCCGCGACCCGGCGCACCGCAGCCTTCGCCTTGAGCTTGCGACGACGCAGGCGTGGCGGGGCAACCTCGAAGCGGCGCTTCACAGCTATCGCGAGGTGCTCTCCCTTCACCCCACGGACACCCCGGCGCGCCTCGGCGTGGCTCGCACCCTCTTTTGGCAGGGTGACCACGCCGAGGCCGCCGCGGCCTACATCGATGTCCTCGATCGCGAGGACAACAACGCCGAAGCCCTCGTCGGCCTCGGGGATGTCCGCCGAAGTCGCCTTCAGCGCCGCTCGGCCCGCGCGCTCTACCGTCGCGCGCTGCAGCTTTCGCAAGACAACGCCGAAGCGGCCGCAGGGCTACGCGAGCTGGACGAAACCTGGCGCGGCGACATCGTGGTGGGCGCCGGCGTGGTCGTAGGTCCGGATGCCGATCCCGCGCCGCGCGGAAGCCTCGGCATGAACATCCAGGCCACGCCGGAAATCCGTCTCTCCGGTCAGGTTCAGCAGGATGTGCGCGTCGACGACGAGGGCCCCGTCGCACGACGCGGAACGGTCTTGCTCGCGGGCCGTATCCATAACCTCACCCTTCAGGGGGGCTACCAGCTTCAGCGCGCCGAAGGTCGCCGCGTCCACCGCCTGCTCCTGGCGGGCGCCGTGGTGGTTCAGAAGTGGACCCTGCTCGCGTCGTTTCGCCCTGGACGCCGGGACGACGGGCGACTCGAGCACATGAGCTCCGTCGGGGTTCAGCGCGCCCTCGGCGGCGAGGCGTTTGTCGGCGCGACGGTCTTTCGTGCCGACCACGAAACGCAACGTCAGACGAGCGTGGCCCTTTCCGCAGGCACTGCGCTCGGACCCCTCCGATGGCGCATCGATGGGTCGGTCTCGGTGGGAACCGCCCGCTTCGGGGCCCTCGGCACCGGTCTCTGGTGGCAGTTTCATCCGCGGCACGCCCTCGGGCTTCGCGCCGATGTCCTCACCCTCGGATGGCGAACCTTGGTCGGCGCTCGCTATCAGGTGCGGCTGTGAACGCGCCGGTCCTCACGTCGGTTCTCGCCATCGGGTTCGTGCTTGGGACCCTCTCCCTCGCGAAGGCGGAGTTCGCACCGCAAACCATGCGGGGAACCCACGCATCCTGGCGAACCACCGTGCAAACCTACGGCGGTCCTGCCGCGATCGACCTCGAGTTCGAGCCGTCGTCGCTCCTCAACCGAGCGCGAACAGTCCTCTCGCTGCAGGTCGACGGTTTGCCGCGGGCCACGGTGCGTCTACAGGAGCGTCGCCGAGTTCACGTTCACCTGGGCGCACT
>JBCDAA010000234.1:0-14280 GCA_039186435.1 Myxococcota bacterium
AGCGGTGCTTCTCTGCATGGTTGGTCACTGCCCGATGTGCCGCCGCACGATCACGCCGAGGGCCCCACCGAGGGCGCCCTCGCGGATGTGATCAAGTAGTCCTAGAGCGCATCTCAAAAATACCGTCGCCGCTTCGCGGCACGAACACGCGATCCAGCCCCCTCTTCTCACGCTCAAAAATGCGCGGCATTTCCTCGGTTCGTAGACGGCCTACCTCACGCCCCCGAGCCACGGATCGACTGACGGTATTTTTTGAGATGCGCTCTAGGGGTGAGATGCGCTCTAGGGGTGAGATGCGCTCTAGGGGAGGCGTTCGGCCGCGATCGTAAACGCACCGCCGCTGATCGCACCGTCCAGGGCAGTGTCGACCACGATGTAAACGACCTCTCCCTCCTCGAGCTCAACGTCGAGGGAGTCGGCTTCCCCGATTCCATTGAAGTTGGTTCCGTCGATGCACATGTCGCCGGTGCAGTCGGTGATCACATAGATCATGGGGTTCCAGTCGTCGGTCACCGGCGTAACGACTACGCGATACGTGCCTGGACCGAGGCTCGGGACGAGCGCGTACACGCGGTCAGGGCCGGTTGCAAAGCCACCGACGCATCCGTCGACCGGGTCATAATCGTCTCCGGCGCCGTTCGTCATTTGAGGGAGCGGGGACTCGAAGCGAAGCGTCGATGCGGCGCAGGCCATCACATCCGCGTCGAAGCCGAGCGCATCTTCGCCGGTATCCATCGCGGCGTCACGCGCAGCGTCACTCCCAGCGCCGTCGCGCGCTGCGTCACGTACGGCACCGTCACTCACTGCGCCATCGTCCCCGCCATCCACAACCGAGCTGTCGATCGTGTCTTCGCCGCTGTCTGCAACGGCGCTGTCTTCGCCGCTGTCCGTAACGGCGCCGTCTGCGCCGCTGTCCGTAACGGCGCCGTCTGCGCCGCTGTCATCATCGCCGCAGGCGACCACGAAGAGAGTAAGGATCAAGAGGAAGCGCATGGCTCCACTCTGTCTCAACGGATGCGGGCTCGCACGCTTCCTTCGTTGGGGGAGCGGCGCACATCTTGCGCCCGTTAACGAACGAGCGAGACGATCGCATCCGCGAGCGCGTCCGGACGCATCCAGTGGATCATGTGCCCGACGTCCGCGATTTCCACAAAGCGATGATCCGGAATCTGCTGATAGCGTTCGCGTTCGTCCGGTAAGCGAAAGCCGCGTTCCGCCGCGATCACCAGGGTCGGCACTTCGATGCGGTGCAGAAACGTGTTGAAGACCTCGGTGCGAAAGGGCATCGGCGCGGTCGTGCGATGCAGCGGGTCGAAGCGCCACCGCCGGCGACCGTCGATCTCAACCGTGGCCTTCTCCGCAAGAAATTCGCCGAGCTCCTCCGGGAGCTCCGGGTTTTGAATACGCATACGTCGAAGGGCGGACTCGAGGGTGAGGCTGCGTTTGGGGCGCGTCCGGATCTTTTCGACCGAGTCGAGCCAGGCCCGAAACTTCTCGGGGGTCTTTTCGAACCCCCAGTTGGGCGGGCCGAGTCCTTCCACGAGCGTGAGCGACGCGAGCCGGTCCGAGCGAAGCCCGGCGTACATGGTCGAGATGGTGCCGCCCATGGAGTGGCCGACGAGATGCACCGAGCGGTCACCGGTGATCTGCGGAATGAGGTACTCGAGGTCGAGGACGTAGTCGGGAAAGTGGTAGTAGCCGCCCTGGCCGACGTGGTCGGACTCGCCGTGCCCGCGCCAGTCCCACGCGACGCAGTGGTAGCCCTGCGCTTGAAGTCGTTCCGCGACTCCGCGCCAGCTCCACGCGAGGTCGAGAAAGCCATGCGCGAGAAGCACGAAGGGACCTTCTGCGGGCCACTCCACGACGTGGTAGCGAAGGCCGTTGGTTTCGACGAAACGCTCCGTCGTCATGACGCTCTCCGAAACCGGCGCGGGTCGACGCTTTGCGCCGCCTCAAAAGGCGTCTCCCCGGTGATCTGATCACGAAGGATTTCCGCGGTGACGGGCGCGAGCAAGATGCCGTTTCGAAAGTGACCGCTCGCGAGCCAGAGTCCATCGGGACCCGCGCTGCCGACGAGGGGAAGACCGTCGCTCGTGCCCGGGCGAAAACTCGACCAGTGCTGATCGATCGCGGCGTCGGCCAGAGAGGGAGCGATGGCCGTGGCGAGATCCACGATCGCGCGCATGCCCGCGAAGGTGACCTCGCGGCGAAATCCCACGCGCTCTTCCGTGGACCCGCAGAGGACGCGGCCGTCGGGACGCGTGACGAGGTAGCCGCCCGCGCCAAAGACCACGCGGCGAAAGACCGGGGGACGCGTTCGCGTCGAAACGATCTGACCGCGTACCGGGTGCAAGCCGACTGCGCGGAGGTCGAGCTCGCGCTCCATGCCGGGCACCAGGTGCGTCCAGCTGCCGGCGGCGACGATCACGTGGTCTGCGTCGATGCGTTCCTCGCCGACCCGCACGCCGCGAACGCGGTCACCTTCCACGACGACCTCGCGTACGAAGGCGCCGCTTCGAAAGCTCGCCCCCGCGCGTTCCGCCGCAAGCGCGATGGCGGGGAGCAGCCGCGTGGGTTCGACCTGCGCCGAGGTTGGAAAGTCGAGCGCCAGAGACACGTCGCGGGAGAGGCTCGGCTCCCTCGCACGTGCCTCGTCTCCGTTGATGGCCTCGACCGGTCGTCCCTGGACGAGGGCGAGGTGATCCCGAAGGTCCGCGTCGTCGCCTAGGGCCACGCGCATCGCGCCGCAGGCCCTGTGCCCGACATCGATCCCGTGATCGTCGCGAAGTTGGGCGGCGAGTTCCGCGTGAAGCGTCTGGCTTCGCAGGCCGAGCTGCAGTGCGGCGGCCGGCCGTGCGCGCGACGTAGCGTGATGCGCTTCGACGAGGGGCGCGAGAATGCCGGCGGCTGCGCTCGACGCTTCCGCACCGGGAACGCTGCGCTCGAGAACGAGCGTCTTCACGCCAGCCTCGGCCAAACGGAGCGCGCAGCTGCACCCCATGATTCCCGCGCCAACGATGACCACCTCGGCCATGGGCGGAAGCTGACGCAGATCGACGGGGGGCGCTATCGGTTTTGTCGGAGGGCGGATACAAGATGGCGATGCAGCGTTCCTTGATGCTCGCCGTGTTTCTTGTCGCGTGCGGCGCAACCACCGCCGAGAGGGAGTTCGAGGAGGACTACGCGGAGCGCGGCCGCCCTTGCGATCCCTACGTCGACCATCAGCCGGCGCCCGTGCCCGAGGACGCGGCGCGCTGCGGCGACGGAGAACGTGGCGCGCACATCCTTGCCTGCGACACCGTGCAAAGCCGCGGCTGTGGCACGGAGAGCATGGAGCCCAGTCAGTGCTGCGCATCGGTCGCGGAGCAGTGCGATGGAGCGGACCTCGACGGCGCCACCTGCGAGAGCCTCGGCTTCGGAGACGGAACGCTCGGCTGCGGTGATTGCCTTTACGACCTCTCGCGGTGTCACTCCTGTGTCTCCGCCGATGCGACGTGCAGCGTTCCGGAGGTTCACCCGCGCCGAATCGTTCGTTGGGGGAGCCGCGTGATCGCCCTCGCCGAGGTGGAGGGCGCGCAGCAACTTATCGAGATTCGCGTTCGAGACGGGCGCCCGAGCTTCGAACCGATGGTGACCGTGTCGGACGATTCACGCCTTGCCGTCGGTGACGGAGGCCTCTGGCTCTTTCGGCAGCAAGGTCAGGAAACGATCGTGGATCGTGTGGAGCGCCGCCGCGTTCGGGAAGACGTCCACCGGATTCCCTGTCAGGTCACCACGCTTCTTTGGTCCGAACAGGAGCGCTGGATGGTCGAGTGCAACAGCACGCCGCGCTTTCGCATCCTCGATGCGCGTTGGCAGCTCGCGACCCCGGAGGAAGTGCAGACCGCGAACGATGCGGCGGGAGGTCGATGGACCATCGTTCCCGAGGGGAACGTTCCGATCCGAGTAGGGGGTGAAGCGATTGCGGTGCAGCCCACTCCGGATCGAGGACCGACAACGGTGTGGACGCGTCCTTCCGGGGACGTTTCGATCCATCAGGAACGCCACCGCCTTTTTGCCGGGCGCGCGCCTCTCGAAATCAACATCGGGGATGTTCACGTCGTGGCTGCGGACGCATCGACGCGGGCTCCCCCCTTTCGCGGCATCGCCAGGGCGCAGCATGTGCAGCCGATCGACCTGCCGAGCGGGACTCTCTGGTGGCTCCGCGGGACCTCCTACGACGCGAACGAAGATCGGCGCGCGCTCCTTCGCGGCGAAGAGACCCTCGGAAGCGATCACGGCTGCCAAACCATCGAGCCACGCGTGGTCGGTGTTCGGCCTACCGAGTTCGCCTGGGTTCCCTCGGCTCGTCCCTAGTGACGAGTTGACCGAGGCCGCAGCGCGTGAAACCGTGCCGCGATGCTTCGAGTTGGAATCGCAGTGTTGTTGTCGACCGCGGGTGCGCTCGCGGTTGCGCAGCAGGCCGAGGAGGACCCGCAGGCCGCGGCGAACGAGGCCCGTCGGGCCCGGGTGTACGCGCAGGTGGGCGACGCAGCCGTCACCGTGGGCGACATTGAGGACGCCATCAACAAGCAGTCGCCGTTTTTGCGCGGGCGGTATCGGGAGCCGGGCAAGCTGCGCGAACTCGCCGACTCGCTGATTCGCTTTGAGCTCCTGGCGCGGGAAGCCGCGCGCCAGAACTACGACGAAAACCCGATCGTCTCGCGGTCGGTCAAACAGAACCTCGTGCAGCAGCTGATTCGCACGCAGTTCGACGAGCGCATCACCCGCGAGTCGATCACCGACGAAGAGATCCTCGCGTACTACACCGAGCACGACGACGAGTTCTCGCGCCCGGAGATGGTTCGCGCGAGTCATATCCTCGTCGATGGCGAAGACACGGCGCGCGAGCTTCTGGGCCAAGTGCAAGAAGCAGATGCGCGGACCTTTCGCCAGCTCGCGCGCCAGCATTCCATCGACACGGAAACCAAGCTGCGCGGCGGTGACCTTCGCTACTTCACCCAGGACGGTCGTCCTTCGGGAGCTCGTGAGGACGACCCGCCGGTGGACGAGGCGATTGTGCAGGCGGCGTTTGCGCTCGAGGACGTCGGGGATGTCGCCGCTGCTCCGGTTGCGGTTGGGGAGCACTGGAGCCTCGTAAAGTTGACGGGTCGACGCCCGGCGGAGACGCGCACCATCGAACAGACCCGCGAGGGAATTCGGCTCCGCCTCTGGCGCGAAAAGCGTCAGTCCGGCATCGAGGAGTTCGTCCGGGAGCTCCGAACGAGCCACCCGCCCGACATTCACGTTGAGCGGATGCGGCCGATTCGCCTGGAAGCGGTGGCGCCGGCGGCCCGGCTTCCCGGAAAGGGACCCCACGGCGGGATTCACGGCCGTCAGCTTCAGCAACAGGCCGAAGCCGAAAACGCCGAGAATCCCGAAAACACTGCAACAGAGTGATGGGGACCATTGACCCCACCAAAGCGCGAGGGTAGCGTCCCTCCCATGCCGACCGACCCGGAAGGCACGAAGCTTCACTACATCGACGGTCGCCCGGCGACCATCACGCTGCGGCGCTGCAAGCTCGAGGTCGTCAAAGGCGAGAAGGTCCAGACGCACGTCTACGACCAGCGGGACACCGTTTCGATCGGCGCCGCCGACGACAACGACCTCGTCCTTCGCGACGAGACCGTCAGCCGCTATCACTGCCAGCTTTTTCAGGAAGGCGGGTCGTACCTCGTTCGCGATCTTGGAAGCACCAACGGCACGTTTGTGAATCGGGTGCGCATCCGCGAAGCGTGGCTCAAGCCCGGCTGCACCCTTTCGCTCGGCACCACCGAGCTTCGCTTTGCGGCGAGCGACGAGAAGTTCCGCATCGTCCCGTCGGAAAAGTCGCGCTTCATGGACCTCATCGGGCGCGACGCGAAGATGCGCGAGATCTACGCCATCCTGGAAAAGATCGCGCCGACGGATGCGACGGTGGTGATCGAGGGCGAAACCGGGACCGGCAAGGAAGTTGTCGCGCGCAGTACCCATCAGGCGTCGCGACGCGCCGGTGGTCCCTTCATGGTCTTCGACTGCGGTGCGGTTCCTGAAAACCTCATCGAGAGCGAACTCTTCGGTCACGAAAAGGGCGCCTTCACCGGAGCGATCACGACGCGCCAGGGCGTCTTCGAGATGGCGAACGGCGGGACGGTTTTCCTCGACGAACTCGGTGAGCTTCAGCTCGACCTGCAGCCGAAGCTGCTTCGCGTGCTCGAGCAGCGCGAGGTTAAGCGTGTGGGCGGCACGAAGCCCATCAAAGTCGACGTGCGCGTCGTGGCGGCGACGAACCGCAACCTCGAAGAGGAAGTGCGCGCGGGCCGCTTTCGCGAGGACCTCTTTTATCGCCTCAGCGTCGTGCGACTGATCCTGCCGCCGCTCAAGAAGCGAAAAGACGACATTCCCCTCCTGATTCAGCAGTTCCTCAAGACCGGGCGCTTCAATCGCACGCCGGAAGGTGGCCGCCGCGTTCGTCAGATCAGCCGCAGCGCGCTGGATCGACTTCTCGAGTACGACTTCCCCGGAAACGTTCGGGAGCTTCACAACGTGATCGAGCGCGCCGTGAGTTTCGCGGACACCGACACGATCGAGGTGAAGGATCTGCCGGACCACATCGCCATTCAGCACCGGCCCTTTCTCGAGGAGCCCACGCACGTCGAAAAGACGGTGGGCAAGATCGCGGCGCCGGTCGTAGGTCCGGCTCCAGATCTTCAGAGCACCTTCAAGGACGCGAAGGAAGAGTGGGTCTCCGCGTTCGAGAAGGAATACATCGAGGCGCTCCTCAAGCGGAACGACGGCAACATCAGCCACGCGGCGCGCGAAGCGGAAATCGACCGCAAGTACTTCCGCAAACTGATGAAGAAGTACGGCATCTCGGCGTAGAGACTCCTGTCTCGTACATCGACCGATTCGACACCAGTGATCCGCCGTCCGCTGTGGTACTCGCCGAAGATGCGCTGCGATGTGATCTGGTCCGTTCTGCCGTGGATGGTCATCCCATGTTTGACCATCCCAGGTTTGACCGCGTGTCGATCGGAGACGGCGAACCCGGTCGCGGACGCCCAGCCGGCCGATGCGGACGCACAAGGCGATGGCGCGTTTCCTTCGGATGCGGCGGTTCCAGAGGTCTGCCGGGCGCACGGTTCCGGTTGGTTCTCGGAAGCAGTGCCAGCGCAGGGCGCGGGCTTTTCGGTTCACGTACGACTCGAACCCGCCCGGAATCCGATGAACGGCCTGGTCGGGTTGGCGCATCGCCCTGCATCCGCCTTCGACGACGTCGCGATCATGATTCGCTTCAACGAGATGGGCTTCATCGACGTGCGTGACGGGGACGACTATCGAGCGGATGCCCCGGTTACCTACGCTCCGGGCGCGAGCTACGCGATACGTGTCGAAGGCGACGTTGCTCGCCGATCGTACTCCGTGTTCCTCGAACACTCCGACGGGACCGAGACCGCCTTGGCTCGTGGCTATCGGTTTCGTACCACCCAGGCGGACGTGACGTCGCTCGGCCATTGGGTCGTTTGGAACGACGATGGGGATGATCTGACGCACTGCGGTCTCACGGTGGACGGAGACGCGACCTGCGGCGACGGCCTCGTGTCCGAGGGCGAGGTCTGCGACGACGGGAACCACGAAGACGGGGATTGCTGCAACGCCGACTGCACCGCGCGCGCTGAGACGACGCGCGTATGCCGGCCGGCTGCCGACGCTTGTGACGAAGAAGAGACGTGTAGCGCGGAGGGGATGTGTCCACCCGACGTGCGGCGCTCGGGCGAAGAGTGCGGCTTTCTGCACCCCGGTGTTTTGATGGCACAGACTGAGCTCGATACGCTGCGCGAGAACGTCGCCGCCGGCCGGGAGCCTTGGAACAGCGCGTTCATCCGCGCTCGGGACCATGCCGTCGGAAGTCCAACGTACACCCCAACCCCATTCAGCGTGGTGGAGTGCGGGTCGTTCAACATGCCGAAC
The DNA here is from genome assembly GCA_039186435.1 of Myxococcota bacterium. Classification (GTDB taxonomy): domain Bacteria; phylum Myxococcota_A; class Polyangia; order Polyangiales; family Houyiibacteriaceae; genus JALVDI01. Next base: position 7,993 of record JBCDAA010000234.1, read on the forward strand.
GTCGGGTGCGACGAAGAGATTCGCGATGCGGCAGCGGCCTACACCCAGGCATTGCTTTGGGGGATTACCGGAGATCCGGCGTACGCCACCAACTCGATTCGCATCTTGAACGCCTGGTCGAGGACGCTCACTGCCCACACAAACTCCAACGCCCCACTCATAACCGCCTGGGCGGCCAGCATCTTTACGCGAGCCGCCGAACTCATGCGCCACACGACGTCCGGCATGTGGGAGCCTGCTGATGTCGCTCGTTTCGAGGCGATGCTTCGGGATGTGTTCCTGCCCGAGATCATCAACGGCACCTTTCCCCTCGGCGGACCGCTCGGCTGGTGGACGAACGGCAACTGGGAGCTGAGTATGATTGAGGGGGTCATCGGCATTGGGGTCTTCCTTGACGACCTTGAGACGTTCGAGGCCGGCGTGGCGATGTGGCGTCGCCGGGTGCCTGCGTACATCTATCTGTCGACGGACGGGCCGACGCCGGTCATGCCTCCCGGCGCAGAACCCACGTCCTACGACCAAGACCGCCTGTGGAGGACCGATCGATTCCTGAACGGGATGACGCAGGAGACCTGTCGCGATCTCGGCCATGTGGCGTTGGGCTTTGCCTCCATGGCAAACGCCGCGCACACCGCGAGCATCCACGGTGTGGATCTTTTTGCCGAGGAACGAGACCGCATCACGGCGGCCTTCGAGTTCCATGCCCAGTACCTCAACGGTGCGTCGGTCCCCGCAGATCTCTGTGAGGGTTCACTGGTGTTCTTGCGCGGGTCGGACGCGACCTACGAAGTTGGCTATCGTGCCCTCAAGGCGCACGGTTCCTCGTTACCGGAGACGGAAACGTATCTTCGTTCGATCAGGCCCACAGGGCTCTGGATCGCGCAGGTGTGGGAGACCCTGACCCACGGTACACCTCTCTAAGAAGACCCCCTAGCGCCCGTGTACGAGGGTGCGGGTTTCATCCGAGAAGGCCACTTCGATGCGCTCCTTCGTCGCGGCGATCACGCGTCCGCTGCCGAACTTCTTATGAACGATCACCGTTGCGACCGCGAAGGTCTTGCGCGGTGAGTAGGGCTCGCTGGTCTCGTCCGGCTGCGCTTCGACAGCGACCGATCGGTCGTCCCGCAGGGGGTCGATGAAGGGAAGGCGGATCTTGACGATCGCGCCGCTCTCGCGACCGACGTAGGGAGCGTAGCCACCGTCGCCGAGACCGCTCGACACGAAGACGCCGCGGCCGTCGATCGTGACCCCCATGGCCTCGGTTGCGTCCGGAACCTCGCACGCGACGTCGAAGACGCCCGCAGTGCCCGAGTCGACGCCGATAAACCCGTCGACGGCGGTCGTTGCGGCGATGGCGTACCCGCGTTCGTGCACCACGATCAGTTCGCCGTTTCGATTTCCCCAGGTGGGGTCCACCCAGGGCCGAACGAAGACGAACCACTCGCCCGGGGCGACCTTGAGCTCGAGCCGAAATCGTGGACGCGCCGCGTAGCAAGGGTCTGCGATGCAAACGTTCCCCTTCGTTTGGAACGACCCGAGGTACTCGTACTTCGGAATCGCCCTCGCGGGCGTGAGGGGATACGCGCCCGCTCGAATTGCAGCGAGCACACACCGCGGACTCGTCCGAAGCGCGAGCGCGAGCTCACTGAGAAGGCCTTCGCGCATCTGAAGCGCGAGAATGCGCTCCGCGTCGGAGAGGTCACCGTCGAACCACGCGCGTTGCTGCAGCGTGGCCATGACTTCGGGAGGCCACCCTCGGGCGATCGCACTTCGGTCCGGCCCAAGGTCCGGCGGTGTCGGGATCGAGGCGTCGCACTCTCGCGCGCAAAGCCGCGTCATCAGCGCGCTCGCGGTTTCTTGGTCGAGCGCCGGCCGAAACGGCGTTCCGCGGCGAATTCGGAACCGGCGTCCGTTGTGCTCGAGCATGTACGCGTAGCGACCGGTGGTGATGCGCGTTCCGAGAAAACCTCCCACGACGACCGGTGCGCCCAACTCTGGGTCGGCGACCGCGAACGTGGGCTCGAGCGGGGGGCGGTCTCGTGCATCGAATACGCGCAGCACTTCTCCTTCCAGTGACGCGAAGCCGGAAGGCAACACGCGAAGCGACGGCGCGGCGTCGTACTCCAGGGGCTCAAGTGTGTCGGCTCCGGGCCGCCAGCGGTGGAGGGAGCGCTCGGTACCCAGCGCGACTTCGCCCTCGCGAAAACAAACCTGACGGAGGCGACTGTCGAGCGTGACGCGGGTGACGTCGCTCTGCGGAGACACGAACAGACACTGCCGGAACTCCGGAAGCTCGATCACGGCGAAGTCGCCAGCCCAGCAGCGCTTCGCGGCAGACTCGACGTCGATGCGCCAGCGGAGTCGAAGACCCTCCTCGTCCACGTCGACGAGCCGGATCGCGTCGTCGGCGATGCAGAGAGCGCCCCCGGCGAAGGGGATCGCATCGTTGAACTCCACCGGCAGCGGCGCGCCTAGCGATCGAAGGGCGGCGAACGGCCGGAGGGTCGTTCCCTCGACCGCGACATAGGTTTCTTTGGTACGAAAAACTCGCGCCAGCTTCAGCTTGCCCTGGTTGCGAATCGCGCCGTCTTCGCTGAGGAGCGCCCACCCGTAGCGGGCCAAGAGCAAGATGCCGTCCGGCGTTGTGACCACCGCGTGGGGCCGCGAGAGGTCGACCGAGAAGGTGCGCGAGGCGCCGTCGTCGACGAGGAGCGACTTATCCGTGCACGCGAAGAGCGTGTTTGTTTCGGCGACGGAGAGCCGCGCGCCCTTCGCGAGGACCTCGATCGGCTCGAGTTGGCCATTCCGAATCCAAAAGCATGGGCCGTAGCTCTGCAGAAGCGCGGTGCGGCCGTCCGAGAACGCGTGCAGCTGTGGGCGGCGCAGCGGCGTCGCGATCGACCGGAGGACCTCCCCGTCGGAATCGAGCAGTGTCACGCCGTGGTCGTGCGCGACCCAGAGCTGGTCGCCCTGCTGCGCAACATCCGAGAGGTCGTGAGGCGCGATGTAGGTGAGGGGGGACACGGCGAAAGGGTACGGCGTCGACGCCGGGGGGCGAAGCCTTCGAGGGGGGCGTTTTTGCTACTCCGCTTTGAGCTGAGGACACGGGGCGCAACACTCCCGCGCGGGGCCGCCTCGGTCCCATGACGGAGACGAAGAATGGGATGGGATCTCAGCTACCACCTCGACCCGCCGCAGACGTTCGGTCGAATCATCGATGCCGCGCTCCAGCATTGCGACGCGCTTGGCTACCCCGACGTCACCACCGGGTTTGTGCCCGTGGGCGGCGGAACACGTCGCATGCTTTGGATCAGCATTGGCGTCGACCGCGCCAAGATTCTTGAGACCCAAGCCATCGGCGGCGAACTCGAACTTGCGCTGCAGGACGCCGAAGCTGACGACGAGTCGCTCTACGTCACCTTGATGGCAGGAGGGAGCGCACGCGCGGCTGACATCTTCGAGGCGTTTCAGGGCCATGCCGACAACGCCCTTCTTCCCGAGGTCGTCGGGCTTCTCTCCGAGGCCATCGCCGAGACGATCGGCGCCGTACTCTTGCCCTAAGCGCGCTCGCGACCGCTCCGGGTACGTTTCGGGCTTCGGGTGCGTTTTGGGTCTCAGGGGAACGTTGGGGTCGCTTCCTCAGTACCTTGCACCGATGATTCGCCTATTCCTCCTGGTTGTGGTCGCGTGCGGCGTGTCACGTCCGGCTGCGACTCCGGAACGCGCGCCTCAGGGAGACCGAGCGCCTCGTTCGCCGTGGGATCGCGTTTCTCTAGGCGTGCTCGGCGAAGCATCACCGAGCGTCCACCCTAGCTTCTTCTTCGTGTCGCAATCGGAACCGCGCGTGTTGCGCATTAACCGTGACGACGGAGGATGGTGGACGGAGGGCGCGCTCGTTCCCATCGATCGCTTGCGAAGCGACGCGCAGCCGGTGGCGAGTGGAGACCTCTCCGTCGCGGCAACGCTTGAGACGACGGATGGGCGACCCGCAATGCACGTTTGGAACCTTCGCGACGAGAGCGTTGTGCGCAGCGAGCCCCTTACAGCCACGCCGCTTTGGGTGTGGAGTGAGACGGAGGTGGGCCTCGTCTCTCCTTCGGGTGAGGTGAAGATCTGGAACCGTGAGGGTGCCCAACGTGAACTCGAGAGCCACGTGGAGGATGCGGTCGCGGCAGCGCTTTCCGGGGATGGGCGGACGGTTGCGCTGTGGCGCATGGAGCCGACGCCCACGGTTCACGTCGTAGGGGAGCGTCCTCGTCGGGAAGTTCCGGCGCCCGCGGAGCCGGAGATCCGCAAAGCACTTCAGCTCAGTCATGACGGAGCGCGGCTCGCGTTCGGAGCAGGAAGCGTCGTGAGGGTTGTGAACACCCGCAGTGGGGAGCAGCTTGCCGCCCATGAAATCCGCGGGGAAGCGCAGAGCTTTTCGTTCGGCCCGCGGGACCAGCTTTTCGTTGGCAACGAGAGTCACTACGAACCGCGTGCGCGGGTGTTCGGCGAAGGGCGCGCGAGAGCTCTCCCTCTCGAAGAGCGCTCGCTGCTGACGCGAGTACGGTGGGGGGAGAGCTCACTGATTGCGTCGGGACCGGACGCGCTGGTCCGATGGGAAGGAGACGCGTTCGACTGCCGGTTTCTTCGGTCGATTCCTCGACGCGTCCTGGAGGTTCGGGCGCTCGAAGCGCCGATGGTGGAGGTGTCGACGCGATCAACGGTCTATCGCTTTGATCTACAAGCGCGTCGTCTCGTGGACTGCGCCCGGTTGGAAATCGCCGACGCGCTTCGTCGGCAGCTTCGCGGGCGCGGTGTTCCAGCGGAGTTGTCCGACATCGAGGAACTGGTCCACCCCGGGCAGCATATGGTCTTGGACGTTCACGGCGAACGGCGACTTCTGGCGACGCGCGAGGGGTCCGTGCTCGTGGAGCGAGCGAGCCCGTCGTGGCGCGTGGTGAGGGAGCTCCCGTCGTTTCAGTCGTTTCGATGTCTCGAGAGCTGTGGGGAGCGACGTTTTGCCGCGGATGGGAGCTGGTTTGTCGCGGCGGCACCGGAGCGAGAGCTCGGCCTCTATCGATCCTCGAACGGCGAGCTCCTCGACACCCTTCCGATGAGGGGCCCTACGTTCCGTTTCACGGTTCGCGAAGATGTCGTTGTACTGCGAAACCCCGATCGGATTCGGACGTTTCGGGTCCGCGACGAACGTCTCCACCTGATCGGCGAGCATCGAGGCATGCATCTCGATAGCTGGGCGTTCGGCGAGTCGAGGATGTTGGTCGGGGATCGCCGCCGCAGAGGATGGGGAGTGCAGCAGCTTTCCCTTCCCGACCTAGTGCCGATCGGAGGGGAACGCTTGGTCGATGGCGCGCACCGTCTCGACCTTCTCATTCTCGACGAGCAGCGGTTCGTCGCGATCTCGCGCGGGCAGCTGCACGTTGTCGACCTCTTGCCCTACGTGCGCTCGCGACCGCTCTGACATGCCAGGCAAAAGGGCGTTTCCGGACGCGCCGCAAGACGCCGGTAGCCGATCGGTTCCTCGCAGCGTCGGCAGAAGCCGTACTCGTCTTCGTCGACTGCGCGAAGCGCGCTTCGGGCCTGCCGAAGGCGCAGGTCCATCGAGCGCTTGCCCGCGGCGGCCATCTGCTGCTGCTGAATCGCGTCGATGCGCGACACCCGGCCGACGCTTTGCTGATCGAGCTTCACCGGCTTGGCGCCAGCCCGCGCTTCTTCGAGCGCCGCTTCGAGCTGCTGGACAAGGTTGCGAAGGGCTTCCGCCAGCTCTGACGTTTCCTCGTCCGTGAGCTCGGCAGGCTCGGTCATCGCGCGGCGACTTCGATGGTGAACGCGCCCCCAAAGATGTCTGTAAGCGCGGTGTCAACGACGATGGTGGCGGTCTCTACGGCGGCGAGTTCGATGTCGAGAGTTTCTGGATCGCCGATGCTTCCGAAGTTAGTTCCGTCGGAACAGGTCTCGCCGCTGCAGTCGTCGAGCACGTAGACCATCGGATTCCACTCGGGTGAGGGCATGACCGTGATGCGGTAGGTGCCCGCGTCGCCGGCGGTGAACGCGAAGACGACGTCGTCCCCGGTGGCGAATCCGCCCACGCATCCGTCCACGGGGTCGAAGTTGTCTTCGGCGTCGATGGTTGTGCTGGATACGGCTTCGGTGGTGATCGTCGCTTCCACGCAGGCCATCATGCTGGCGTCGCTCGCGGAATCGGCAGCGGAGTCGGCGCCAGCGTCGTCCGCGCCGGCGTCGTCCGCGCCGGCGTCGGTGCCAGCGTCGTCCGCGCCAGCGTCG
>JBCDAA010000235.1:0-14228 GCA_039186435.1 Myxococcota bacterium
TCGAGAAGCGGCAGCCAGATGTTCTTGTCGGTGAGATCCGTTTCAAGAAGCCGTCCGTAGGTTTCGGCGGCCGTCGTTAGGTCCCCGGCCTTTGCCGCAAAGCCCGCGAGGTGAAGCTCCATCTCGCGGCGCTCCTCCTCGTCCTCGGCAGTGTCGACAGCGCGCCGCATCCAACCGATCGCAGCCTGCAGGTCACCCGCATCCGCGCGAAGCTGGCCGAGATCGCGCATCGCCCACCGCGCCTGCGCCACGCCTTCCTCGCTACCTTCCGCGACGCGAACCGCACGCTCCAAAAGCGGCTCGACGCGTTCGTCGAGCTCCAGCGAACGCGCCTTGTCCACCGCCTCCCGTACCTGAGGCACGGTCGCATCCTCGCGCTGGGCGCGGCGCTCGAGAAAGCGAAGCCAAAGCGGCTCAAGCCCCGCGTCGCGGGCGATGTCTTGATAGAGGCTCATCGCTTCGTCGTGGTTTGGCTGCTTCGCCGTCGCGAAATCCAGCCCGTCGATCAGGTCCGCGTGACGCGGATCCGCATCGAAGGCACGCCGCGCAACGTCCACCGCGTCATCGAGAGCGCCGGGATCGCGTAGCAGTACATTGGCGAGCTGATGAAGCGCATCACCGCGCTCGATCTTGGAGAGCTCCTCGGCGTCCACGAGCTTTTCGAGAACGCGCCGCTGAAGTGCGCGATCTTCCCGCTTCGCCCCGACGCGAGCGAGGGCAAGCCAGGCCACGATCGGACGATCGAGAAGCGCTTCGGCGCGACCGAAGAGGCTGGTCGCCTGGTCGGGGTCACCGAGATCCGCTTCGGTAACCTCACCGAGGCACACGAGCAGCGACGCCTGAACCTCGGCGTCCTCACCCCGCTTGTGCTTGTCCACTAGGCTCTCGAGCGTCTCCACAAGTTTCGGCACGGAGTCCGCCTTGCGCGCAGACTGCACCGCGGCCGCTTGGACATCCTGGTTGCCGGGGTCGTTTTCGAGCGCGAGAGCCCCTCGCGAAAACGCCTCGTCGTGGCGTTCGAGTCCCTCTAGCACGGTGACCATCGCGCTGAGCACCAGCGCCTTGGAGCGCTTCTCGTCCGCGGTCTGCACCCGGCGCTCGAGACCCCGAAGCGCGAGTTCCGGTTCGTCACGCTCAAGAAGCGCATCACGAAAACGAAGCGCCTCCGCATCGTTCTGCGCGGCGGCTTCGAGGGCGGACTCCAAAAGCTCCTTCGCTTGCTCCTCTTCGCCTCGCCCGTTCGCGATCGCGTGAAGCTCGTAGAGCACCTCGCCGCTTCCGACGTCGAGCTTTTCCGCAGGTCCTTGGCGGCGAACGGTCATCAGGAGCGCGCGGTACGCCTTCTCGGCGCGATCGAGCTGCCCGGCTTCGCGCGCCATGCGGCCGTACATCTCGAGCTTCGACGGGTCGGCCTTGGCCATCTTCGTCGCCTTGTCGAGCTGCTCGAGGGCGCTTTCAAAATCCCCCTGCGCGCGAGCGACCACGCCGAGCTGGTAGTGCACCTCCGCGCGTTCGGCGCTGCGGCGTCGTCCGAAGTCGGCAATAACTTGTTCGAGAAGCGAACGCGCCTCGTCGAGGTCGCCGCTTTCCCGGAGTCCTTCGGCGAGCTGCAGCTTGATCGAGCGATCGTCCGGCGCGAGCTCAATGCCCTTTCGAAGCACCGGAATCGCGTCGGCCGGTCGCCCGAGGGTGTCTCGGTAGAGCGCCGCAGCTTCGCGAACCAGCTCGAGCACGCGCGCCTGCTCGTCGACGTGCGCCGCGGCTTCGGTGAGCGTCCGCGCGAGCGCCTCGTGATCGCTGGCCTTTCGATACTGGTCCGCAAGAAGATCCCGCAGGTCGGTCTCGGCGGGCGCCTCCTCGAGGGCCATCTCGAGTACTTCACAGGCCCGCTCCGCTCGGCCTGCGCTGATCAACGCTCGGGCGAGGTTCCCTGCGAGGGCCGGACGCTCTTCCGGCGTTGACACCGTGTGACGACGTTCGAGCCAGCGACTTGCCGCGGCATGTTCGCCACGCTCCCGGTGAATGCGCGAGAGCGCGTCGATGGCAGGGATGTCGCCCTGCTCGTACTCGACGACCTTCTTGAACGCTTCAACGGCACGCTCCACATCCCCGAGGGGCCCCTCCGCGAGCGAAGCCACGCGTCGCCACAGACCCGCCGCGCGGTCGCCTTCCAAACGCGAAGCCTGCGAAGCGAGAAGATCCGCGAGCTCCACGAAACCGCGACGTGCGGTCAGAAGCTGCTCGAGCGCGTCCAGACTTTCCTCGTGGCCGGGGCGCTCCTCGAGGTTCGCGCGGAGCGCCTCCATGCGGCCGCCGTTTTCCTCGACGTGGGTGACGAGACGCGCGATCTCCATGCGCACGTCGATGCGGCGCTCCGCGGACTCAGTGAGACTCAGCTCGTGGTGGCGAAGCGACAGGAGCTCCGCAAGACGCTCCTCCGCCCGAAGGAGATCACCGAGGGCAGCCAGGCTCTCAACGTCATCCCGCTGAACGCGAATTACGTCCTGGAAGAGCGCGATGGCGGTCGGACGATCACCGAGACTCATCGCGCGCTTTGCAGCCTCACGACGCCACGCCGCAGCGTCCGCTTCCTCCACCGGAAGACGCGCGGCATCCGTCAGGATCGAGACCGACGAATCGAGATGCTCTGCCGCGTCATAGCGCACGACGAGCTCCTGCACTGCCCACACTGCGTTGGGACCAGCCTCCTGGGAACCGCTCGGCGACGCGCCCCGGCGCCAAAGTCCGGCCGCTCGCGAGTACAGCCGTTCAAGGGCGGCAACCGCATCCTCGCTCTCAAGCGAGAGGTCCGCACTTTCGCGGAGGGCATCGAGATCACGCGGATCGCCTTCCGCAAGACGCGCCAGCGTGCTTCGAAGCGCGCCGCTCGCTCCCGCCCGCTGAACCGCGACCAGGGCGTCGAGATGCGTCACCGGCGCGTGCGGTTGCTCAGATGCGTTGGCGAGGACCGCTTCCGCTTCCGCCCATCGCTCCGTCGTGGTCGCGAGCGCGAGAACCGTCTGCCCATATTCGGCGCGGAGTGGCTGAGCCTCCAGCGCCGCAAGGGCGGCGTCGAGGGCCCCGGAAGGATCCTCGAGCTTGCTCTGTCGAAGACCTGCTTCCAGAAAACGAAGCTCGGCTGCGCGCGCCGGCGTCGCTTTCGCTGCAGCATCGCGAAGTCCGTCCACCGTCGGGGCCCACCCCTCCGTTGCTTCCGCAAGACGGAGCACCGCCGCTTCGCTCTCGCGGTCGTCCGGATCGATCGCCAGCACTCCGAGGAGCGACGCCAAGGCCGCCGAAGGCGCCTCCGACTCGTTCTCCTGAATCACAGCCGCCTCTCGAAGACGCTCCGCGCGCACCGCATCGCTCTTTGCAACGGCCAGCCGCTCGTCCAAGAGCGCAAGGCGAGGCGCCCACTCCCCACTTAGCTCGTAGGACTTCGCCAGGGTCTCGATCGCCTCGGCACGAACCCCCGGTTCAGAGCTCTCACAGAGTTCGGCGAGCCCGGCGCGCGCACCGGCGTGCTGCGGATCCGCATCGAGCGCGCGATGAAAAAACGTGAGCGCTTCCGAGGCGCGCTGAAGACGAACCCCGTAGACCCCACCGAGGCGAGCGCGGATGTCCGCGAGGTGCGCGCCTTCCCGGTCGCTTGCGCGCTCGAGAACCGCGGCCATCTCCTCAAAGCGCTCTGTCGACTCGTAAAGGGCCGTGAGCGCATCCGCGACCTCGGCGTCTTCCCCGAACCCGCCCGCAACTTCGTTCCAGGTTGCGATGGCGTCGGCGAGCTGTCCGAGCGATTCCGACTGCACGCGCGCCACACGGATGAGGTCCGCGCGCTTTTGCCACGCCGCCGGAACGGTGTCCGCGCGTCGACGAAGGGCGGTCACAAGCTGCGCCCATCGTTCCTCACGTTCGAGAAGCGCGATGCACTCCGAGAGCGCCTCCGCGTCTTGCGGATCGTCGGAAAGACGACGCTCCCAAAGATCGAGCGCGCGATCCGGCATCGAGAGCTGCGCCGCCAAGCGCGCCGCACGACCGATCGCATCCCGCCGCTTCGCCGGGGTGTCCTCCAGCGCGGAGAGCCGGTCGAGCGCGTTGAGCTGCTCTTCATGACGCTCGGCCGCGCCCAGTTGATCCACCCACATGCGACTTGCGGCTCGGGCGATCCCAGCGTCCACATCCGAGGTGGTGGCGAGAAGCTCAAGCTGCGGAATCGCCGCCGCCGTGTCCTGAAGTTGAACCAGTCGTTCCGCCGCTTCGAGGCGAAGCGACGCGCGCTCGGCGATGGAGTCGACCGCGTCGGCGCTCTCCACCAGAAGCTCCACCAGACGCCGGGGCTGTTCCGCTTCCTCGGCAACCTCGCGGAGCGCCGTCAGGGCCGCCTCGTCGTCCGGCGCGAGCTGAACGATCGACCCAAGATGGCCGAGGGCCTCCGCGAGCGCCCCCTGGCTGCGAAGCCGCGCCGCTGCATCTCGATGGAGCGTGATGCGCTCCGCCGTATCCGCGAGGGAAAGCGCCGTCCCAAGCGTCGCAATGACGGCCGTCGTGCGGTCTTCCGCCGCGTAGCGTTCCCGGAGAAGCGCCAAGGCTTCACGACGCGCTTCCGCGTCGATGTTCTCGTCGTTGGCAACGCGCTCGAGCATCGCGAGCGGCCCGTCGGATTCCGCCTCCGGATCGTCGAGCAGATCGCGAAGTTCCGCGATGGCGTCGCCGGGCTGATTCAAACGCCCGAAGATCACCTCCGCGATGCGAAGTCGCGTCGCACGCGCTTGCGCCGGCTTTTGAACCTGCAGCTGATCGCGCCAAACCCCAACGAGATCGTTCCAGCGTTGCTGCTTTTCGAGGAGACGCTCCAAACTTGAAACGAGCTGCTTGTCGTTTCGGCGAAGCGGGAGAAGCTGCAGCATGAAGTCGATCGCGCGGTCGGGCGCGTTCGCAAAATCCTTCGCTGTCTGCGCGGCTTCTTCGAGAAGCGTCGCTTTCCGAAAGGCGTCGACCGCCCCTGCGATTTCGCGATCGTAGAGCGCGAGAAGATCGTCCCAGCGTTCGGCGACCGTGTACACGACGGTGAGGCGCTGAAACGCCCACTCGCTCGCCGTCGGATCAACTTCCAGAACGCGGCTGAGCACCTCGACAAGGACCGGCGAGTCCTCGCGATACCACTCCTCGTGAAACTGCACCGCGCGCTGCGCCAAGTCTGACGCAACGTCGGAGGGCAGCTCGCCACCGAGTACTTCACGATAGAGCGCCGCTACCTCGTCGGGCGTCTGGGACGCCGCCGCAAAGTCCTCGAGCTCATCCCAAGAGTCCGAGTCGGCCGCATCGGCACGAACCGCGGCTGCTGCCGCCGCAAACGTTTCATCTTCCACGCCAGGATCCTCCGTGGGCACCGTTTGTCCGTCGCTCATCGATTCGCTTTCGCAGGGGCGGCGAGGATACCAGAAGTCGAGTGATTCCCTGGGGGCTATGCCGCGCGAGATTCGAGGAGGGCGGCGAATCTCACTTCGCTCGGGTTCTCTCGGCCTCGGTTGCCGCACCGCGTCACGCAAACGGCACTCACTTTCCCGAAATCCGCGAACGCGGCAGACTCCGCCGTCACGGATTCGAATCCGCCCCTCCCTCCAACGTCCAACCATTCATGCACCGCTCGTTTGCTTTCTTCGCTCTCCTCGCTGGCTGCGCCGGCGTCGGATTTCCTGGGGCCGAAGTGCCCGCCGGCAGCCGCGGCACGCGACCCGCTGCCCCCGACGTCCGGGTCGCCGAAGTACGCTTCGTGGACGCGCCCAGCGCCCAAGAGCTCGCGGCACACTACTGCGCGGAAGTCGCTCCGCCGCTTCTGTGCCGCGTCTTTGGCGCCCAACCCCGAGACATGAAGTTCGTCTTCGACGTCGAACTTGAAATCGCAAACCGCAACGTCGTCGAGCTCCCCGTCGTCAGCGCGCTCGTCGCTTTCGACGCCTTTCCCGACACGGCCGCCACCCACCTCGGAACGGCATGCGTAAGCCTTTGCGAAGACCCGAGCAACTGCGTTGCAGACGCGAACGCCTGCCAGAGCGACGAACCCCAGATCCGAGACCTCGACGACTTCGCCCGCGCGACGGCTGATTTTCTCGTCGCGGTGGGCCAAGGAGAACGCTCGCTCCAGGACCTTCGCGTGCGCCGCGTAGGCCCTCAAGATCGGATCCGCATGGTCCTGCGCCTCGAGCTCTCGACCTCGCAAATGGTCACCCTAATCCGGGAAACGCTGCGCGACGCCATGGCGCAACTCCGGCAGGGACGCGTTCCCGAGTTCGCCATTCCCTACCGAATCGAAGGAAGCGTCTGGGTCGCGGTCGAGTCCTTCGGGCGCTTTGCGGCCGGGTTTGGCCCCGTCGAGGGCACGTGGGAACTCACGCGAACTCGCGACGCGCAGCGCCGCTGATTTATAGTTCGAGAGTGAGGAGACGATGACCGTCCGCTTCGCGCTGCGATGCCAGGGCCGCGAACTGCCCCTCGAGAACCCCCTCGTGCTGCTGGGGAGCGACCCCGACTGCGATATCTGCCTCAAGGCGGACGGCGTTCGGCCACGGCACATCGTCTTTCGGGTGGAACCCGGCCGCGTTCGATTGGAAACCACGCAAGGAATGGTGCACGTCAACGGCGTCGAGATTCCTCACTCGGTCGACCTCACGCATGGAGCGATGATTCAGGCCGGCATCGCGAAGATCCTCTTCGTTGACTACCACGAGGGAGACAACGCGAGCCGCACGACGTCCCGCGCGACCGTTAGCGTTTCTCTCAGCTCTGCCCTCGACGCACTCGCGGAACTCGACGATGCGATCGAGGACGAGGACTGGACCCTCGCGCGCGACCGCCTCTCCGCGCTGGCCGTCGATCTCCCCCCTGAGATTACCCAAAAGACGATGATCGATGCGCTCGCGCGCTCGGCTGCTTCGATCGCGCGGGGGACCGGAAACCCAACCTGGATCAACTGGCTGCTCGAACTCTGCCGGACCTATCAGCACGTTCCCTCGTCGGGGGTGGTCGACCTCATCGCCGAGGCGGCACCCCGCGCGGGCTGGCGTGGTGGTCCGGTGCTGGATGCGTTCACCGAAACGATGAAGCACCGCGAAGCGCTTGAGCAGGTGCGCGTGCGACGACTTCACACGATCGCGCGCGCGCACTGAGGCCTTAGCGCCGAAGAAGAAACGTTTCGCGCACAAGCTGACGCTGCTGCGCGCTGGTGTTGGCACCGACGCCTGCCCAAAACATGATGTTCTGCGCGCCGAAGCCAGCGCACTCGGTGGGGAGGAGGAACCCGTCTCCATCCACATCCGCGGAGGGCGGGCACGCCGGGACATCGGTCAACGGATTGCCCACCACGCCCGTCGGTTCGGTCGTGTGAAAGAGGCCGAAGAAATGACCCGCCTCGTGGGCGATCACCGTTCCGAGGGTCACATCGAACCCCGGCGGGAGCATCGAGAGCGCATCGACCGAGACCGCGACGCCGGAGCCGCCGATGCCGTGCATCCCCCACGGTCCCGGGATGCCACCGCTGATTCCGAGGGCGGTTTCCATGTCGCGAAGGAGAAAGATCGCGAGCGATGGGCGCCCGATTCCTGCGGTGAGGGCGAACACTTCGGGGAGCTCCGGGAGGCTTCCCATGCCGTCCGCCTCGAGGGTTTCAAAGCGCCGCCGAAGCCCGCCGATCACCGTGTGCTGCCGAACGTCACCGATCGAAAAGCCCCAAATCTCTTCAAGCTGATCGAGCGCGTCCGCGACCGCCGGTGGTCCGCGGTCACCACTCGGCGCGAAGCGTCCGCCGCCGACGTAGAAGATGTCGATGTCGAGAAAACGGCCACGCCGTCCGGACGTCTCGAGACGGGTGAGACTCAAGTCCGTACGGCGACCCACCTCGAGCATCGCCTCGTAGCCGGCACCGGTGACGACGCTCGTCCGCGAGTTCGGAATCAACACCGTCAGCGGTTCGAGGAAAGGAGCGACGGGGTTGAGCGAACGTTCCCCGCCGGGCTCGAGGGAGAAGATGTCAAAGAGGAGCGTTCCTGCCGGGTCGTTCGCCGTGAGTCGGTTGACGGCGAGCGGTTGTCCCTCCGAGCTCTCGATGACGTAGAGCGCACGGTTGCCCACGCCCGCGAGCTCGATCGTCGGCGTGCCGCGAAGACGACCCAGGTTCTCCTCGCTGACGTCCACCCGGGGGTGCGCATTCACGCGCGCGACGCAGCCACGATACGGCTGATGAGCCCGCGGCGAGGTGCGCGCAAACACGTCGCGGCACGCGTCACCATCGTCGCAGTCGCCGTCGTCGATGCAGGGACGAACGCAGGTTCCCGCGATCAGACAAAGTCCGCGGGAGCACTCGTCGCCGGTCTCGCAAAATGCGCCGTCGTCCGCCCCGACTTCTTCATCGGTGCAGACGAGCACGGCGGGCGCCAGGTCCGCGGACATCACGCGAGTGTCGAGGCGACATCGCGCGGCGCCACACTCGCGATCTGCAAGACAGGGATCGCCCACCGCTGCGTCGACACCGCCATCGAAGCCTCCGTCGAAGCCTCCGTCAAAGCCGCTATCGACCCCACTATCGAATCCGCTGTCGAAACCTCCATCCGGAAGGGCGCTATCGCGTGCGCTGTCGACGCCGCTGTCAGTCGCGCGCGGGCCGCCAGGATCCAGGGTGGTTCGTGCTCCGCATCCGAGAAGAACAAGGGCCCATACCAACGGCCTCATTGCTCCTCCCCTTGGTCTTTGAGGACCTGCAACGCCCGCGTTCGAAGCAGATGCTCGCCGGGAAAGGGGTCAAGCCGATCGAGGGCCCGAAGGACGCGGCGAACGCCCGCGGCATCCCGATCCACCACGGCTCGCTCAAGGGCGCCGTCGAGAAGTCCCGCCGGTTCCTCCGCGCTCCGCGCTTCTCGCAAGAGCGCGCGTACTTCCTCGTCGGTCGCAGCGACCAGCGTCACCTGGGGCGACTCTTCCGAAGTGACCGAAATCCGGGTCGGTGGAGCATAGGGCGGGAAAGGTGAGACCTCGTCGATGTCTTCGACCTCTTCAAACTCGCCGTCGAGAAAGTCGAGCGAAGGAAGCGAGAGCTCACCGCTCTCCAGGGCGCGATCGAGTTCCCCGGAGCCAAGCGCCAAAAAGAACGGACGCGCGCGATCGTGTTCGCCCGACTCGACGTGAAAGCGCGCCGCCGCAAGGATTGCCGCGCGCCACGCCTCATCCTCGGTCGAGGGATCCCGGAGCAAACGCGAAAAGAGACTCGACGACTCTTCCTTTCCGCCGCGCGCTGCGATCACCGTCGCAAGCTGCGCGACGAGAGTCGGCGCTTGAACGCCGGCCTGCTCCAAGTCGGCCAGGGCGCGTCGAAAGAGCGGCTCCGCAGCCTGCGCGCCCGTCATGCCGAGGACCAGCTCCGCTGCGCGGCGCCGCCACTGGGCGGCCAAACGAGGGTCCTCAGCGTGGTCGGCAGCGCGCTCCCAACCGGCGGCAGCCGCCTCCAGGTTGCCGAGCCGATGCGCCAGGAACGCGCGCGCAGCCATCACCAGCGGAAGCTCCGGACCCAAACGCTCGGCCTCATTCACCGCGTTGACGAGCGCATTGTCGAGGCCGGCGAGCTCCGCTGGGTCCGCGCGATCGAGGACCCCGTCCACCGCCGTTGCGAGAAGCCACGCGCGGGTCACCCGAGGAAGCGGCCCACCAGCGGCCGCGCGAGCGACGCGCAGCGCTGTTGCGTTCCCGGCCTCTGCCAACTCTTGCACCCAGCGCTTCCAGCGATGCTCGTCGAGCGGAACCTGCCCGAGTGCTTCCAGTAGTGAGTCGGCAAAGTCCGCCGAGGACAGACGCCCGGCAAAGGTCTCGACCCAGCGCTCCTGGGCCTCCGCCTGAAGCCACGGTGGCGAAAGCGCAGGCGCGGCATCGACGCCCGATTCGATCGCGTGTTCAAAACGACCGGCGGCTCCATCGGCGAAATGGCGCGGGTCCTGCCAGCGATGTCGGCCCGCTTCGAGGTCGGTCACCCAGTCCAGAGGCTCGGGCACCGGAGAGATCGCCGCGTCGACGCTCTCCAGTCGAAGTTCGGCGTCTTTGGTCACGGTGAGGTGCAGCCCGCGCTCTTCCGGAACCCGCCATCCGTGGGGCATGAGCAGTTCAGCGAGCGCCTGACGTAGCGGACGGGCCCAGCGAAACACCCCTAAGCTCGCGCGCCACTCCGCGGAGAGACGACTCATCACTCGTGAGAGCCGCGTCCACGGCGAAACCGGTCCGCGCCGCACGAACGCGGCGGTGCGTGGCCGAAGACAAAGGTCCGCTCCGTGAAAGAAGAGCTGAAAGGTCCACGTGCAGACGCCGATCTCATCGCGAAAGGATGCGGTGACAACATCGCCTTCCACCGCGTCGACGCGAACGTTCTCGGCAAACGCGACGAGGGCGGCCGGACGCAACGAAAGTGTGATCGAGCGCAGGCGACTGCGATGCTGGCGAAACCGCCACGCGCCACCGGTCAACTGAACCGCGCCGGAAAGCTCCAGCTCCGTCTCGAGGGTTTCCACAGTGCCAAAGGGCATCGGGACGGGACGCCCCAAGCAGACCATCGCCCTTCCGCGGTCAAAGCGAAGATCGAAACGAGGCTTGGCCATCGGGGCTGGCGACGCGAGCGTCATGACCGGGGAACTCGCTCGCGAAACGTCGTCCAGGTCTCCCCCAGAGCTTCACGCGAGCGTTGTGTGATCGCCTCGAGCGAAGCGGCCTCCGCGCCGTGCGCGACCGCTTGCTCCGCGTAGAGCATCGCCGGCAAATGATGTCCGATGCGCGCAAAGCTCTCGGCCAAAAGCGGAAGAACGTCCGCGCGATCGGCCCCGAGGGAAACCGCGCGCCGAAGCAATCCGACCGCCTGCCCGAAGCGTCCCCGAAGCATGTGCGCATGTCCCAGGCGCCGAAAGAGCACGCCCACGGAGGTTCCCCCGAGATCCTGCCCCCACTGAATCGCGAGCCGGAGAACCTCCTCGGCCCAATCGAAGTTACCGAGGTTGACGTAGGCGGTGCCGAGAACCCCGAGCGCCTCCGCAAGCGTCCCCTTCACCTCCGTGCTGAGCTCGGCGCCTTCCCGCGTGCGGTGCAGAACCGAGAGCGGACCCGGCCAGGTGCCGAGGAGCTCTACGGTACGCGACCAATCACCGCGCGCGCTGGCCGCCAAGGCCTCCGGAATGATCTGCAGATCGATCGCAAAGGGGGAGCTGTGGCTCTCTTGGGCCTCGGCGCGTACCCGCTGCCGAATCAGATCACGAAGCTCGTCGAGGGGGACGACATCGGCGGCCGCTCCGAGGTCGACGAGAATGCCCGGGGACGCATCGTCTTCGAGATGAAGCTCGCGCAGGGTCACGCCAAAAATCGGCGCGAGGAGGAGGTAGCGAAACCCGATGAAGCGCTGAATCTCCTCGACCGATGGCGCTTCCGAGAGCGATTCGGGAAAGGGTTCATCGGCAACGAGGGTTGCGGCAAGGCGCCGGCGAAGCTCACCGAGGGGAAGCTGATGCTCCTCCGTCTCGTCGCCGACGTTGAACGTGATGACGCTCGCATCCCGCATCCGAGGATCGAGGGCGACCGCAGAGATACGGACCCCAGCGACGATCGCGAACGCTACGACGCGCTCACCGACGGCGTTGCACAGCTCCCCGAAATGAGGCGCGTCGTCCCCGAGGCGTTCAAACCACCCATCGGCACGAACTTCGTCCAGCGGAAGAATGCGGCTCACGAAACCATCACGCAGGGGCGCCCTGCTCCAGCTTGGATTTGTACCACGCGATCGTGCGGGCAAGCCCGTCTTCGAGGTCGATTCGCGCGCGGTAGCCAAGGAGACGCTCAGCCTTTTTGACGTCGGGGATACGGAGCTCAACATCGGGGAAATCCCAGTCCACGAAGGTGATGTCTGAGTTGCTTTCCGCGAGCCGAACGATCAAACGCGCGAGCTGATAAATGGTGATTGTGCTCCGCGGGTTGCCGATGTTGAAGCTCTCGCCGACCGCTTCCTCCCGCTCGAGCGTCAGCAAAATGCCGTCGACGATGTCGTCGATGAAGCACCACGAGCGAATCTGATCACCCTCGTTATGAATTCGAATGGGCTCACCGCGGAGGGCGCGAACCACGAACGCGTGAATTGCTCCCTCCCCTACCTGACCCGGGCCGTAGATGTTGAAGGGGCGAATCGAGCAGGTCCGCAAGCCGTGTTGCTTGTAGTAGTTGTGGGCGAGGTGCTCGGTCGCGAGCTTGCTGACCGCGTAGGTCCAGCGCGCCTCACCCACCGCGCCGAGACTCGTGACGTCGGCTTCGCGCACGCGAAAGGCGTAACTCCCGAAGACCTCGCTCGTTGAAAAATCGATGAGGCGTTCGACGCCTCCCTTCGCCAGAGCAGCGCGGAGAACGTTCATCGTGCCCAGAAGGGAAATCTCCATCGTGGGAACGGGGTTTTGAAGCACCGTGTCGACGCCTGCGATCGACGCCATGTGCACGATGTAGTCGCACCCGTCGACCGCGTTCGCGACGGCCTCTGGATCGCAGACGTCCCCGATGATCAATTCCACGTTTGGGTGCTGATCCAGGCCCGCTTCACCCAGCGCATTTCGCCGAAGAATGTCGAGGACCCGAATGCGGTTCTGTTCAGCGAGGCGCCGGGTCAACGCGGTTCCGATGAAGCCCGCGCCTCCGGTAATGCAGAAGGTTTTTCCTTGGATCATTCACGCCTCGGCGGCAGCGAAGCTTGATAGCACGTTTACATCGCCGCTGACCCGTGAAACGATGAGGAAAGCACTCGCGGAGGAGCGCGCATGGGCATCTTCAGCCGGCTCAATACGGTCATCAAATCGAACCTCAACGCCCTCGTCGACAAGGCGGAGGATCCTGAAAAACTGATCAGCCAGACCGTCATCGACATGAAGTCGGAGATGAAGAAGGCGAAGCGGGAAATGGTGTCGACGCTCGGTACCGCGAAGCGCCTGGACAAGGAAGCGACCGACCTCGAAGAAGAGGCCGCCGACTGGGAACGCAAGGCCGTCCTCGCGCTGAAGAGCAACGACGACGACCTCGCGCGCGAAGCGCTCCGTCGAAAGGCAAAGGCGTCGAAGAAGGCGGAAGAAACCCGCGCGCGTGCAAGCCAAGCAGCAGCCACCGTCGAGGACATGAAAGACACGCTCGAGAAACTCGAAAAGAAGGTTGAGGATCTCGAAGCACGCAAGCAGAGCCTTGCCTCGCAGGTGCGCAAAGCGCGCGAGGTACCCGGTGGCACCTCTGGAAAGTTCGGTTCCGACACCTTCGATGAACTCGAGCGCATGGCGGGACGCATCGATGAGATGGATGCGGAAGTCGAAGCGCACGCCGTTCTCGACGACGGCGTGGACCGGGCCGATCTCGAAGCTCGATTTGCGAAGCTTGAGCGCACGAGCGGCGATGGCGCCGTCGAGGATGAGCTAGCGGCCCTCAAGGCCTCCCTGGACGACTAACGCTGCCTCTGCATGGAGCGGCTGGTCCTCTGGCATCGGATCTTTCCCCCCACCCGTCTTGAGCAAGACGTTCCGGAGCGGATTGCCGAGTGGGTGGACCGCACGACCGGTCGGTTCTGCGGTGCCGGGGCGACGAGTCTTGGCGCCGTCGGTGGTTCAACGGCCATCGCCTTCGACCTAACCGAACTGCGAGAGGCGATCGACATCGCTCTCGCCGTTCTCGACGACGTGGAGGAGTCGGACGTCGGTCCCCTCGGCGCCTCGATTGGAGTCGCCACCGGTGAGCTGATTCAGCAGGGGAATCGTTTGGTGGGAAGCGCGATCGATCGCGCGCAGCTCCTCGCATGCCGTGCCCGCAAGGGGGAACTCGTCGTCGACGCCGCGACGCGAGAGCTCTGCAACAACGTCTTCCTCTTTGGGCGTTCCGTCGGGACCGGCGCGGCTGCCCTTCGGGGACAGGCCGTCGACCGAAACATGCCCCGGCGCTCGCTCTGCCGCGCGACCATCGCAAAGCTCGGCCCGCCCGTCGTCGCCCCGATCACCAAGGGTGCGCTCGAAGTCGTGCGGGAGATCGCGTTCCTGGGGCGCGGAACGGTGGTCCTGCGTGGCCCGAGCGGCGGTGGCGCGCGTTTCTACATCGACCGTTTGGCGGAGGAACTCAATCCGCCCTTTGTGCTCTGCCTTGGAAACGTTCCCGGCGCGATCGAGCCCTTCGGAAGCCTGCGCCTCGCCCTCCTTCAA
>JBCDAA010000236.1:0-14116 GCA_039186435.1 Myxococcota bacterium
CGCTGGCTCTCTAACCCCAACGAGCTTCTCGGCGACTGCCGCGATCTCGAGGTCGTCTACTACCGCGAGAGTTGGGTTGGCGACCGCCATCTCGCGCGCCTGATCGCCCGCCGGCCCGCATGACGCGGACCGCGTGAGGAACGCGCGCGCGACGAGCTACCGCTGAAAGAGCACTCGAAAGGGGCGCCACAGCTGGCCAACAAAGCCGCTCGGAAACGTCTCCACGCCCTCGAAGCCAAGCTCGCGATCGGCGTCGTCGTCCGGCCAATGCGCCGTTCCGAACACCCAATCCCAAACGCTGAGAGTGAGGCCGAAGTTGATGCCGGTGCGCGTCGGGATCATTCGCGCGTGATGCCAAAGGTGCATCTGCGGGGAGTTGAGGAGATAGCGCAGCGGCCCGAGTGGCAGCCGGAGGTTCGCGTGGTTGAGGTGGCCGACGGTCAGCGCAAAGAGATGGACGGCGAAGAACTCGGTCACCCCGAAGCCGATCAGCGCGAGGGGGAGGAACTCGAGGCTTCGGTACACCACGGTCTCCATCCAGTGGTACCGAAGGTGCGCCGCAAACCCCATCTCGCGAACCGAGTGGTGCACCTTGTGAAACTCCCAAAGGGCAGGCACGCGATGGAGCAGGCGGTGAATCCAATAGTGGAGAAAGTCTCGCACCACGAGCAGCAGGGCGAGCTGCGCGAGGACCGGCCACGCGCCTACGTCGATCAACGCGTCGCTGCCGAGTCCAAGAGCGCTGCGTAGATCCTGAATGCCATGGGCGACAACCGTGGCGATCGCCTCGTACCCGAGGAGCGAAAAGAGAAAGAAGTTGAAGAACATGTAGAAGCCGTCGAGCCAAAAATCCCGGCGAATGCGGGCCTGGTTTCGGCGCCACGGCAGGACGAGTTCAGCGAGGTACACCACCGCGGAGAGCGCGAGGAGCGCGTAGAAATAGCTGCGCCACGACGGTTCCAGAATGTCGCCGATCAGGTACTGGGCGTAGTCCCCGAACGCTTCCGTGAAGATGTCGAAGTAGTCCTGCACAAGCGGCTAACGCGATCCATACCCTATCAGGCCCTGTTCGGGCGTCAGGGAACTTGCTAGAGCGATAGCCGCGCATGACCACGGATCTAAAAGCGGTCGTCGAAATCCGCCGAGGGGGAACGTGGCGTTTGGCCGAACCCGCGGAGATCGTTCCGGTGGAGTACTTCGGGGTTCCGGATCCGGTCGAAACGCGTGCGCAAGTGACTTCGCTCCCCCTTGAGCAGAACTACGAGCTCTACGCGATCGTCGCGGGCGTTCGCAATATGAGGTGGCCCATCACGCCCATCGCGGAGGGTCGAGGTCTTCCGCCGGACGCGAGCCCGATCGCCCGAGCGCTCGTTACCGAGACGATGTTGTGCGTGAACTGGCTGCTCGCGTCTGAGCTTCTCGAATTCGACTGGTCGACGCGCCTTGAGGGGCCGCTCGTCGGCGCGCCCGAGTCACGGACCTACGCCGAGCTGGCGACCCGCACTCGTGAGCCCGATTCGGCGCCTTGGTTTCGCGAGGTTCTGCCCAAGCTCCGGAGCTACGGGGATCCAACTGCAACACGCGTGCTCTTCTACATGTTCTGAGTGGATCAGTGGCCGACGAGGTCGAGGCCGACCCAGACTTCACCGGGGGCGTTTTGGTCGGGCGGTAGCTGCTTGCCGACAAAAACACGACGCATGCACGATGCGACCGCGGAGTCGACGGGGCAGTAGACCCGAGCGCGTGCGCCGGTCACCGTGCCGTCGGCACCGATATCGAGAATGAAGTTCTGGCCGCGCATGATCAGGTGACCGCGGTAGCACTGGGTGAACTCATCACTCAGCGAGCGTACAAAGGGACGCAAGTCATCGAGGGCAACGACGTGGTTCCCGCGCAGCGAGCGGCTGACGACTTGATCGCGGCGGCGGACGGTGAACATCTCGTGCTCGTAGCCGCGATCCCCACACGCGATCATCTGCCGATGGGGGCGAGCGCGGCGCATGGCCGTCATCGGTGCGGGCACTGGATCGGGCGCGCCAGTCATCGCGCTCATTGCCGTCTCGGCGGTGGCGACCTCCGCCATCGCAGACTCGGTCATCGCGGACTCCGTCATCGCGGACTCGGTCGTGGCAGATTCGGTCATTGTGGACTCGGTCATCGCGGACTCGGTGTCCGCAGTCTCGGTCATCGCGGACTCGTTCGCTTCCGCGACCGCCCTTTCTGCCTCGGCCATCGCGGACTCGCCGGTTTCGGACGGTGGTCCTGCGGTCACGATGGGTGCCGGCGCTTCCTCGTCGCCGCCCCCACTCGTGAGCGCGTACACCCCAACGCCCCCCGCGAGGGCCGCTCCCAAAAGACCGAGGGCCAACAAAACTCCGCTTCGCTTCGGCGCGCCCGCGGTCGTTGCAACGGGCGTTTGCGGCCGGATCGCGGCCGGGGTCGCCATCGTCGCGGCGAACGCTTCCGGCGTGGACTTCGGAACCGTGGCGCTCGGACGGGTCGGCGGCACGGAAGCCACGGCGGCAGGCCGACTTACCTCGAGAGGACCGAGTGCTTCGATCGCCGCGCGCATCTCGGCGGCCGACTGAAAACGCGCGTCGCGATCTTTGGCCATCGCGCGCTCAACGAGCTCCACGAGCGAGGGGCTGAGGTGCGGGCAGTGTTCGGCAAGGGGCGTCGGCTTCTCGCCCACGATCGCAAACATCAACTCGTGATAATTGCTCCCGTTGATCGGCATGTGGCCTGAGAGCGCTTCGTACATCACGACGCCGAGCGAATAGAGATCCGTCCGCGCGTCGACGGGTTTGCCACGCGCTTGTTCCGGCGACATGTACGCGGGCGTTCCAAGGATTTGCCCCGTCGTCGTCATCTTCGCATCGCCGCCATCGACCAGGCGCGCGATGCCGAAGTCGAGGAGCTTCACGATGTCGGCCACCCCCGACATATTCGTCAGGTAGATGTTGTCCGGCTTTAGATCGCGGTGAACGATGTCCTTCGCGTGGGCAGCTTCGAGCGCAGAGAGAACCTGCGAGACGATGAACTTCAGGCGACTCTCTTCGAAGGGGCCGCGCTCCATGGCGTCCGCAAGCGGTTCGCCTTGGAGCAAGTCCATCACCAGGAATGCGCGTCCCTCATGAACGCCGAAGTCCGTGACCTGGACGATAT
Organism: Myxococcota bacterium; assembly: GCA_039186435.1. GTDB lineage: Bacteria > Myxococcota_A > Polyangia > Polyangiales > Houyiibacteriaceae > JALVDI01. The sequence continues at coordinate 3,166 of JBCDAA010000236.1, forward strand.
TCGAGTGACCCAGCCCAGCGGCGACCTCCGCTTCTCTGCGAAAGCGTGCGACGAGGGTCGCATCCTTCGCGAGCGCAGGGTGGAGAACCTTGATCGCCACACGGCGCTGAAGCGGTTCCTGAACGCCCGCGTACACCGCGCCCATGCCGCCTTCGCCGAGCGCGCGCTCGATGCGATATTTGCCCCCCAGAACGGTCCCGATCACTCCGCCACTAGAGCGCATCTACCGGCGATTCGCCAGTCCTGACGAGAAAGGGAGCGTTTCTGCAGCGTTTTGGTCTCGCCGAATCAGCGGCGTCGTCGTCGGAGCGCGAGCTCGAAGGCGAGGATGCCGAACACGTAGAGCATAATGACCGCCGCGTGCCCAGCGAGGAGATGGGTTGCGCCGCCGAGCGGGCAATGCACCTCGAGCACCATGTTCCCCGCGAGACCGGCCGCGCAGGCCGCAAGGGCGCGCGCGACAAAGCTCCGGCCGCGATCGAGAAAGCGAAGTGCGCCGTACACGGGAAGGCCAAAAAGCGAGCCGTAAAGAAGACATGGCGCCGCGTGTCGAATCAGCGAGGCGGTTTCTTCCGGGCGACGGATCACGTGGTCATGAATTCCGGGGGCGATCGCGAGGACGCCGGTGGCGACGACGCAGATCGCAACCAGTCCGAAGCTTTGCCACCATCGCAACGCTGGCCGATGAATCGGGCGGAGGGCGATAAAGACCGCCACGCTGAGGAGGGCGGTGATGCCCGCGACGTACGACATGAAGAGCGTCGGCGGATAGTCGCCGAAATCTTCCCTTCGTCCGGTGAGTAGGCTGACGATCAGAACGAGCGCAAACGCGGTCACGCCAAGGAGTCGTCGCCTTGAGGTGGGTTGGGACTTCCAGCGGTAGCCGCTTCGTTTCTCCGCGTCGGAGATCGTGGTGCGCAGCTCGTCGTAGAGCGCGTCCATGTCGGGCAGTTCGTCGGGCTCAGTCGATCCGAGAAATGACTGCAACTCGGGTTCAGGGACCACGGGGTTACACCTCGCCCTCGAGGATCTGTTTCAGCTTCGCGTAGGCCCGGTGAGCGCGCACGCGGACGGCGCCCTCGGAGCTTCCAACAATCTCGGCAATCTCGCGGTACGGACGATCTTGAAACCAGTGAAGCTCAACGACCTCGCGCTGCGACGCAGGGAGCGTGTCGAGAGCTGCATGGAGGAGCTCTTTACGCTCCTGGAGTTCGAGCCGACTTCGCTCGACCGGCGGCGCTTCGCGAGACTCAACATCTACGTCGACATGCTTGCGACGTTTCTTTCGGCGCCAATGTTCTCGAACGAGGTTCATAGCGATGGTGAGGAGCCAAGGGCGAAGACGCGAGTCGAGGCGAAAGTCATTTCGCGCGCCGTGCAGACGAAAGAACGTCTGCTGCGTAAGCTCTCGAGCAAGGTCGTCGTCCTTGAGATGACGTTTCGTCATCCCAAAAATGATGGGTGCGTAGCGATTAAAGAGATCGCGAAAGGCGCCCTCGTCCCCACCGACGTAGGCACGCATCAACTCTTCGTCGGTGCGCTCCGTCATCGGCGTTGAGGCTACAACGGGCGTCGGGTCGTATGAAGCAAAGACGGGAGAAGAAGCCAAGGCCGTCACAGGGTTGGTATGCCGCTTCGTCGGGGTTGTTACGACGTTGAGCCTTCCAGGCTAGGGAAGGGTGCATTCGGTGGTTGACGGTGTTTTTGCCCGTTTGCGGGGCGTTTCGAATTCTTGAAGGGGTACTCACGCATCGCGCAAGACGACCTCAGGTTTGGGGCAAACCGCCGGAAAAAGCAGAGTATGCTCCCCCCATGGACGCTGATGAGCTGCGCCGGATCTTCGACGAACACCAGATCCGCAAGGTCAAAGTGGGTGGTTTCGACGTGGACGGAGTCCTTCGAGGGAAGCTGATCTCCCTCGAGAAGTTCTGGTCCGCGGTCGAGAAGGGGTTTGGCTTCTGCGACGTGATCTTCGGTTGGGACATCGCGGACGTCCTCTACGACAACGCGGCGGTCACCGGCTGGGACACCGGCTACCCCGACGCGCTCGCCAAGATCGATCTCTCGACCTATCGACGGCTTCCCTACGAGCCCGACACCGCGAACTTCTTGGTCGATTTCTTCACGCCGGAGGGCAAACCCCACCCGGCCTGTCCCCGAGGCCTCTTGAAGCGTGTTGCCGCTCGCGCCGAGGCGGCTGGACTCCGGGCACTCTTTTCGGCGGAGCTCGAGTTTTGGGTCTTTCGCGAGTCGCCGGAGTCCCTCTACGAAAAGGGGTTTCGTCAGCTCACGCCGCTAAGCCCCGGTATGTTCGGTTACTCCTGGCTGCGGGAGGGTTACTACCAGGAGTGGATGCACGACGTTCTCGACACGATGGCGGCATACGACATCGAGATCGAGGGACTCCACACCGAAACGGGTCCCGGCGTGTGGGAAGCCGCGATTCGCTACGACGACATCGTTCGATCGGCGGACAAAGCGGCGCTCTTCAAGACCGTGATGAAGCAGATTTGCTACCGCCACGGCCTGACCGTGACCTTCATGGCGAAGTGGAACCCCGACCTACCGGGATCGAGCGGTCATCTCCACCAGTCGCTCTGGGACACCGAAGGCAACGAAAACCTCTTCGCGGGTCCGAAGGGCGGCCTCAGCAAGAAGGCGGAGCAATACCTCGCAGGCCTGGTGACGACGACCCCGGACCTCACCGCGCTCTATTCGCCCTTCATCAATACCTACCGGCGCTACGTGCCCGGGGTATGGGCGCCGCTCACCGCGTCGTGGGGAGTGGAAAACCGGACCTGCGCGGTGCGCGTGATCGACGGTCCGAGCGCGAAGGCCGTTCGGCTCGAGCTTCGTCAGACCGCGGCGGATCTCAACCCGCACATCGCGATGGCGACCGCCCTCGGCGCCGGCCTTTACGGCATTGAGCACGACGTCGCGCTTCCGCCGGAGAGCAAAGGTGACGCCTCGGCTGCTGGAGCGGCGCTTCCGGTGACATTGGACGCGGCGGTGGAGCGCCTGCGCGCCTCCCAAGCTGCCCTCGAAATCCTGGGTGAGCCCTTTGTGGATCACTACCTCCGCACGCGTGACTGGGAGGTCCGCGAGCATCGCAAGTCGGTGAGCTCCTGGGAGCTCGCTCGTTATTTCGAATCCGTATAGGAAGCATTGATGCGTTCACCCTTCAAGATTCGGCGTCGTCTCTCGGAACGTCCGCTACGCCTGCCGCGACTTCGGCCCTACGTGCCGAATCCCGACGACCCAGCGATTTTCTGGTTCAACAGCGAGCGCAAAGACATCGTGCGTGAGGTCGCCGATCGCGTCGCGGAGCGCCACAGCGCGAGTCGCCAGGCGATGGAGCTGGTCCTCAACGACGCGGCCTTTCACGAGATTCGTCGCCTCGAGCAGCAGCGCGGCGTGGAAGCCGCCGAGCAGAAGCCCTACTGGCGTTCGCTCTCACGACGCATTGCGCGCATGACCGACGACGAAAAGCGGGAAGCGCTGCGCGACCTGACGCATCGCCTTTCCAAGGACGTCGCCGGCAACTTCGATCCGCGCGTCTACAACATGGCGAAGCACGCGGTGCCGCGGCTGCTCACCGGCGTCATGAGTCCGTCGGCGCTTCCGGGGGAACTGCTCCCCCGAGGCGATGCGGATGTATCGGTCATGAGCAAGCTGCTTCGCGTGGACGGCGAGGTTGAGCTCCTTCGCTCGCTCTCGAAGACGGGCACCCTCGTGTACGTTCCGACGCATTCCTCGAACCTCGACTCGATCGTTCTGGGGCGCGCCCTCGAGGTTGCGGGGCTTTCGCCGGTCATTTATGGCGCCGGCAAGAATCTCTTCACGAACCCAATCATCAGTTTCTTCATGCACAACCTCGGCGCCTATCGCGTCGACCGCCGCATTCGCGCGAGCGTCTACAAGGAGATCCTCAAGGTCTACTCCCAGGTGATGATCGAGCGCGGCTACCACTCCCTCTTCTTTCCGGGGGGAACGCGAAGCCGCAGTAACCTCATCGAAAGTAGACTCAAGCTCGGTCTTGCTGGTTCTGCCCTGAGCGCCTTTGCACACAACCGCGTGCACGGCGTGCTCCGAAACGTCTATTTCGTGCCGACCACCATCAACTACGAGCTGGTGCTCGAGGGCGAAACGCTCATCGAGGATTGGCTCAAGGCCGAGGGCAAAGCGCGCTACATCATCGAGGACGACGAGTTCTCTCGCGTCGATCGGTGGGTCGCGTTCTTTCGCAAAGTGGTCGGCATGGAGGCGCCTTGCGTCATTCGCTTTGGAACGCCCGTCGACTGCTTCGGCAATGCCATCGACCCGACCGGGCGCTCGATCGGCCCTGCCGGCGAAGCGGTCGACCCCGGCACCTACGTGTGGCGGCGCGGAAAGCCCGTTCTCGATCCGGCGCGCGATGCGGCGTACACGCGCGATCTTGGGGAAGTGCTGGTTCGGCGCTTTCGCGAGGAGACGGTGGTCATGGCGACCGCGATCGTCGCGCACGTTCTCTACCGAAGGCTTGTTGCCCGCACGCCCGGCATGGACTTCTTTGGTCGCCTGCGCCTGCGCGGGGAGGTGAGTTTTTCGCGGGAAGAGCTCGCCGCCGAGGTCGGAAAGCTCCGCGACCGGCTGGTGGAGCTCCAAGGTCAGGGCGCGGTTCGCGTGTACGACGAGCTCATCGACATGGATCCCGCGGACATCGTGTCGCGCGCGATGAGCGTTTGGAGCGGGTACCACACGCGCACGGCGGCCAAGGATCTCGGTCCGGAGATCACCGCAGAAGACCCGACGTTGCTTCTCTACTATCAAAACCGTCTGGTGCCCTTTGCGGTCGACGTGTGCGACAGCGGGGACGCTGCCGCGGCTCGCGAGATCGGCACCATCGGAGGCATCGCGTGAGTTCTCTACCTCCTGTGTCGGTGCTTGGCGGTGGCGCGTTTGGGCGCGGAATTGCCCTCGCGGCTGCGCGTAATGGTCGCGACGTGCTCCTTTGGAGCCGAAGCGCGCGCGAGATCGATCATCCGAATGTGCGGACGACAACGGAGCTGAGCGATGCGCGCGCGAGTGAGCTTGCGTTCGTCGCGGTTCCTTCGCCTTTCGTTGCCCGCGTTGCCGAGCAGCTGGCGCCTCACCTTGATGGACGGCACTACCTCGTTCACGTCAGTCGAGGCTTGATCGGAGAGGAACTTACGCCGATCACCCGGGTTCTTCGTCAGATGACTCCGGCCCATCGGGTGGGCGCGCTGGCGGGTCCTCTCGCGGTCTCCGCGCTTTCGGGCGGAACGCCGAGTGGAGCGATCGTTGGAACTCGCTTTCCCGAGGTCACCGATGCGGTTCGGGACGCGATTGGGTCGAGCGCGCTTCGCGTCTACGCAACGAAAGACGTGGTCGGAGTCGAAGTCGCGTCCGCTATGGTGGGGCTTCTCGCGCTGACCGTCGGCTACGCGCAGGGCATGAACGTCAGCGGAGCCGCCCTTTCGGTCTTCCTCACCCGTGCGATGGCGGAGGCGGTCCGTCTTTCGCCGACGCTCGGGGTCGCGGATCCGCAGACGCTCTACGGCCTCGCGGGTTTTGGCGACTTGATCGCGGTGGTTGCGGGCGACGAACGACCGGAGGTGCTCCTCGGGCGGGCCCTCGCGGGTGGCACCTCGTTGGAGGATGCAGGCAAGGCCGCCGGAGCGCATATCGAAGGGGTTTCGATCGCCCGGCGCCTCGCGGCCCACGCCGAGCGACTCCGCCTCAATGCCCCAATAACCCAGGCAATCGTGGAAGTTTTGGAGGGTGGCTCCGCCTCCGACGCGTACCAGGCGCTCATGGCGCGACGCGTCGGTTCGGAGTAAGAGGACCCCACGCCACGCGCGAAGGAAACGGCCCATGACCGAGCAAGACGGTAGCCAGATCGTTCAGTGGAGCTTTCCCACCCGAGTTCTTTTTGGGGCGGGAAGCGCGAGTCACCTTGCGGACGAGATGAAGCGCCTCGGCGTGAGTCGAGCGCTCTTCGTGTCGGACGCGGGCGTCAAAGGCGCCGGGCTCCTCGAGCCGCTCCTCGAAAGCCTTCAGGGCGCGAGTCTCGAGGGGGAAGTATTCGAGGGCGTTTCCTCCAACCCGCTTGAAGCCGAAGTTCTCGCCGCTGTGGATGCGTTTCGGCAGGCGAAGGCGGATGTGATCGTCGCGGTCGGTGGCGGTAGTCCCCTCGACGTCGGCAAGCTGGTGCGTCTCGCGGCGACGCATCCTCTGCCGCTTTCGCAGTACGACGACGCGATCGGGGGCGGCGACAAGGTCGTCAACGCGATGCCGCCGATGATCGCGATTCCCACGACCGCTGGAACCGGTAGCGAAGTGGGTCGCGCCGGCGTGGTCACCCTTCAGGCGACCAACAAGAAGACGGTGATCTTCGCTCCCTCACTGATGCCGGATGTGGCGCTTCTCGATCCGAAGCTGACCGAGAGCCTTCCTCCGCGCATCACCGCCGCGACAGGCATCGACGCACTGGCGCATTGCGTCGAGGCCTACTGCGCGCTCGGTGACCATCCGATGGCCGATGCGATCGCCATCAAAGGGATCGCGCTTATCGCGCAGCATCTCGAAAACGCGGTGCACGACGGCAAGGATTTGACCGCCCGGGGGGCGATGCTGAAGGCCGCGATGATGGGTGCGGTCGCGTTTCAGAAGGGGCTCGGCGCGTGCCATTCGCTCGCGCATCCCCTCAGCGCGGAGCACGGCCTGCACCACGGCCTTGCGAACGCGCTTTGCCTTCCCGCGGTGCTCGATTTCAACCGAAGCACCATTCCCGTCAAGATCGCAAAGATCGCAAAGCTCCTCGGTGCGCGTGGCGACGACCAGGAAACGTTGGCCTTCGAGTGCGCCGGCGCGGTGCGAATGCTGCGAAAGAAAGTGGGACTCTCCGACGGTCTCAGTGCGGAAGACGTTCCGGAAGACAACCTCGAAAAGCTCGCGCAGCTCGCCTTCGAGGACGTGTGCCATCAACTTAACCCGCGTCCGTGTACGGCGGACGATCTGCTGAGTCTCTACAAAGCGTCCTACTAGCGAGCGGACGGCGTTTCGAAGAGTGCGTTGAGGTTGGCGAAGGGTTCCGCGCCCTTGAGCGAGGAGAGGTCGCCCTCGGCGACTCCCTTCGCGGCCTGGAGAAACGCGGCGAGCCCGATCCGCGCAAACGCCGACCCAATCGAAACGCGTCGGACGCCGAGATCCGCCAGCTCTGCCACGGAGAACCCTGGCGAAGCCAAGGCATTAACCGGCAAGGGTGATACCGCACGAACGATCGCTTCGATCGAGGTCGCATCGCGAAACCCGGGCGCATAGAGACAGTCTGCCCCGGCTTCCGCGTAGGCGGTCAGCCGACGAATCGATTCGCGCAGCGGGTCCGCACGACCAACGAGGGCGCATTCGGCCCGCGCGGTGAGCACGACATCGGCCCCGCTCCCGTCGATGGCAGCTCGTGCGGCGCGCACTCGTTTCACCGCGACGTCGAGGTCGAAGAGGGGATGGTCTGGGTCGCCGGTGGCGTCTTCGATCGACAGACCCGCGACGCCCGTTTCGATGCACAGACGGACGCTTTCGAAAACACCCTCGGTGGTGTCGCCGTAGCCTGCCTGATAGTCGGCGGTCACTGGGAGATCGGTCGCTCGGACGATGTCGCGAGCATTTGCGAGGACCGTTGCGCGATCGAGCGACGTGGGCGAATCCGGTCGGCCGAGGGCGAACGCGAGACCCGCGCTGGTCGTTCCGAGCGCAGAAAAACCGCACGCTGCGAGGAGCCGGGCGCTCCCTGCGTCCCAAGGATTCGGGAGTACAAAACAACCAGTGCGATGGAGTTCGCGAAACGTCGGCATGCGCTCCGATACCACGCCGGTGCGACGTCCTATTCGAGGTCGAGGTCGCCGCGGTGCACCCACGCGCGAAAGCGCCAGCCTGTGCGTGCAGGGATGCCGCCGATCCAGCGTGAGATTACGCCTCGGGGCGGGGGCGTCGCGATCCCGCGCACCCCCGGGATTTCGGTGAGGGCGTACCACTCCCCCTCGGGGGTTGGATGAATCCGAACTTCCGTTTGTGCCACCGCGGTTGCCCAGACGGCGCCGTTGGCGGAGGTGCGAATGCGAGCGTCGGCGTGGAGGGTCGCGGCGATCCCGGTCGCACGTTCTGCTCGAGACTCCCGCGCAGCAAGGCGGAGGAGGCCTCGCGCGGGAGGGGGCGGAGTCGCGTTTTGAAGCGGCGTGTTGACCCATCCCTCCACTCGGGCGCCTGATGCGAACGATGCGATGATGTGGGCCCACCCGTCCTCTTCTCGGTCCCGCTGCACGTGCAAGACACGGCGGAGCGGCCAGAGCGTGAGTTGCGGCGTTTCGCCCGGGGCGGCCGCGACTTCGAGGGGCGCGGAACTTTCGACGAGCTCGGTTTCCGGTGCAGGTTCGAGCGCGTCCGCGATCGCATTGCCCGCGAGGTCCGCGCAATTGACCGGACCGGCGCGCACCTCGACGGGGGTTCGCCCAAGGTCTCCAAGGGCCACGCGAGCGACGCCGTCGCTTTGGAGTCGCGTGATCGGAAGACCGGCCGGTAGCGACACCCCAGGCAGCTCGATAGCGGCGGGGAGTCGGAGCGGAAGCTGAGTCAGCAGCTGCTCACCGGAGAATCGAATCGCGCGCTCATGGACGATGCGGAGCATTCGCGCGTTGTCGCTGGGGCGTGCGCTGGCCGACTCGGCCGTGATCGCAAACTCCTCGTTCGCGACCCGCACGTTGATTTCGACGGGCGTTCGAAACCGAACCACACACCCGCCGGCCAGCTCGGTTTCTGTGCCGGTCGTCGAGATCGGTCCAGGCGTGGTGACCTCCGGCGCGGGCGGCGCTTCCCGACAGCCGACGAAGGCGATCAACGCGATCCTAAGAAGGTGGTGCATCGCAGCAGTCGCAAGGCGGGGGATCGAAGCCGCCTTCGGCGAAGGGGTGGCAGCGCGCGATTCGCTTTGCCCCGAGCCAGCCCCCGCGAAAGAACCCAAAGCGTTCGATGCACGCGGCGGTGTATCGGGAGCACGAGGGTTCGTAGCGGCACACACTTCCGAGGAGCGGCGAGAGGGTCCACCAGTAGAGGCGGATCATCAGCAGCGCGAAGTGTTTGAGCACCTCTCAGCTGTGGCGCTCCTCTCGTAGAGGGTCAAGCACCACGACAATCTGCGTTGTCGGTGACAGGATGTTTTTCTCCGAATCGGGGGAATAACGCGAAGGGCCACGTCCTTCTTCATCTCGGAAGAGTGCGAGCCGTGGGGACGACACTGCGCAATTGCTTGGTTTTTTCGGCGACTTTGTTCGCGGCATGCGCCATCTCAACCGTCGCGAACGCCCAGTCCACCGATTCCACGCGGCGCAGCCGAATCAGCGCGGTGGGCGGACCCACCCTGCTCGGCATCGACTACGAGCTCGCGCTCAACAATCGCCTTGTTCTCGCGACCGGTCCCTCGGTTCACATCGAGCATACCCAAGTGGGGCTGAGCCACCGGGTTGCGCTGGATACCTACCTCGCAGGTCAGCCCTTTAGTGGCCTGTTTGTACGCATGGAAGCGGCGGCTGTGCTCACCATCGAGAGCGATACCTCAGAGCGCGACATCGGCTTTCTGGGTTCGATCCTCTTGGGCTCGACATGGACCGCGCCTCGGGGCGTGAGCACCGGGATCGTCGTGGGCGGGCAGACCTACTACGTACCCGGACGCGTGCAGCGCGTACAGCTCGACGTGAGCATCCGGCTCTCGATGGGCTACACGTTCTAAGACCGCTCGCTGTTTAGGTCGCAGTACAGCTCAGTCGCGGCTCAGCGAACACCGTCGAGGGTGCCGGTGCTGAACGAACCGAAGCTCGTGTCGTCGAGACCGAAGGCGTTCGCGATCGAGACGTGCAGGTTGGAGTGGCTCGCGCCGCCAAGTTCGACGTGACGACCCATTCGGAAATACTCGTTCACGTTTCCAAAGAGGAGCCAGCGCATTCCATCGTGGGAGTGACCGTCGACGCCCGCGATCTCGGTGACCCAGAGAATCAGAGTGTGGTCGAGCATGGAGCTGCCGTCCGCTTCGGTTTGCTCGCCAAAGCGTTCGAGCATGCGCGCGACGAAGCGCGCGTAGAACTGCGTCACCTTTCGGTTGTCGTCGTCGGCACGCGCGCGGTTGGGCTTCTGATGCACGTGCGAGATCGAGTGGCGATCGCCCGGGTAGTTGAGGCCCGGAATCATGTCCATGTCGACGTATCCCGGTGAGTGGATCGTTGCGACGTTGGTGCGGCCGCAGCTCAGCGACTCGATGAGCAGGTCCGTCTGAATGTCGAGGGCCCGCTCAAGGTCGCCGCCACGGCCAACATCGGACCGATCCGGCGCGACACAAGACGCCGGTGGGGCGACAAACGACGCGTCGATGCGGCCCTGTAGTTCAAAGAGCGCTTGTTCGTGGCGTTCGAGGCGCTCGCGGTTGTCGCGGTTTAGGCCCGCGCGAATGGCGGCGACCTGGCCGCGTGCGAAATCGACGATTCGGCGGCGTGCGCCCCGACGGGCAGCCGCCAGAGCTTCCGCCGCTGGATCGCCGGGGGGCGTGAAGTCACCGAAGAGGACATCCCACGCGCGGCCAGGGTCGGGTTCAGGAGCGAGCGGAAGGCGCGGTCCATCGTAGGAAAGGACGTGCTGCACACCCGTGCCGAAGGAGCGCGCGCCAAAGTTGAAGCTGTCGATCGGGGTGGGTGCCGCGAGGGTTCGGGCGAGGTGGCGGTCGATGGAGATGCCGCCGCCCGTTTCAGCCTTGGTGGGGTTGTCCGCTTTGGGGACCCAAGGCTCACCGCTGAGCAGCAGCGCTACGCCGCCCTGGTGCGCGTCGCCCGTGCTCGAGCGCATGTCGAGCCCGTCGAGCATGAGCGTTCGATCGGCCCACGGCTGAAGGGGTTCGAAGGACGTTTGAAAG
>JBCDAA010000237.1:0-14082 GCA_039186435.1 Myxococcota bacterium
CGTGATCGAGTCGGCCGACAACCGCATCGCTTCGATCAGCCGTCAGAGCTGCGAGGACGTAATCGATGCCGAAGAGGATGCACGGTCGGCGCGCGCGGAAACCGAGCGGCTTGAACTCATCCTGCTCGACGCACGGAAAGCGCTCGGCCTTCGTGTCTCGACCGCAGGGTTCGTTGAAGCTTGCAAGGAGATCCGAAAGCGAATCGACAAGGTCGCCGAGATCCTGGGGATGGGATGACCGTCATGACTCGCGACGAGTGGCACGCGGAGGGTGTTCGGCGCTTCGGCGAGGACCAGATGCAGTGGCGGTTCAAGTGCCCTGCCTGCGGGCACGTGGCCACGCCAACGGACTACAAGAGCGCCGGGGCCCCACCGTCAGCCGTTGCGTTCTCGTGCGTCGGTCGGTGGCTTTCGGGTTCCAAAGAAGCCTTCAAGGCGGGCGGAACGGGCCCATGCACGCGGGTGCGGCCTGTTGCGAATGAATCCCGTTGAAGTCGATGGGGCCTGGGTTTTCGAGTTCGCGGAGGAGGAGTGATGGCCGAAGAAACGAAGAGTCTCGGATGGGTGTGGTCCTACGGCGCGACCGAGGACGGTCCCTGGATCCCGCGGAGTCGCTCGAGGCCGCGACGGAGAGCGCCGCCGAGGATGACTTCTATGACATTGCCTACGCGCAGCCCATGGTCCCGACCACGATAGCGTCGCTATTTGACGCGAAGGACTTGATCGAAGCTGTTGCCGAGCGCGCGTGGGACGAGTGCGTTGAACCCGATGGCTGGCCTGAAGTTCCAGACGAGGCAACAGACGACCTGAAGCATCGCCTCCGCCAACTGCTCGACAAGTGGAGCGAGGACCACGGCATCAAGCCTTTGATGCACGGCGACCCGGGGCGTGAGGAGAAGCTCGACCTCGCGGCGTACCGGGCGAAGGCGGACGGCGGGTGAGCGACCGTCTTCCCGAGCACGTCAGAGCCGCGCTCGAGCGAAGGCTCCTTCGCGTCCTCTCGCGAGAGATGACGAATGGTATTCTTGCGAACGTCGAAAAGGACATCGCGACCAGCGCGAAACGGCCTCTACTCCAGTCAGCGAACTGGATAAGAGACGAGCTGATAGGATCGCCGCGAGGCTTGGGCTCAAGATTCGGGAGAAGTGATGAGGAAGCGAGGGAGCGTCGATCCGACTAGCGGCAAGTTCCGCGTCCGGTTCACGATCAACGGCCAGAAGGAAACGATCGGAACGTTCGACACGTTCGAACAAGCCGAGAGAATCCGAGCCGCGTTTGCGGAGCAGCTCTCAAGCGGACGGTACATCACCCCAGAAAAAGACTCGTTCATCGATTTCGGCAAGGAGTGGATGGCGCGTCGCGAACTGTCTGGTGAGGTGCGGGGCATCAAAAAGGAGAAGTCGGTTTGGCGTCGGCACGTCCTCAGCGCTCCGTTCGCGGACATGTCGCTTGACGGTATTCGGCCGATGCACATCGAAGAATGGCTCGACCAACTCCGACACAAGCCGGCCGTCTCCGCGATCACCACGAAGAGAGGCACCATCTACCGACCGACAGGGAGGACCCTAGGTCGACAGAGCATCCGCCACGCGTACCGGCTTGGGCGCCAGTGCTTCGATGCAGCGATTCGATCGGACATCATCCTCTCCAATCCGGCTAGCGTGGTGAAATGCCCAAGGGCGCGCCCCGCCTAGAAGACGCATGGACGTTCCTCACCCCGGAGGAAATCGACTTGATCACCACGAGCAAGGCGATTCCGCTGCGGGAGCGATTGATCTACACCTTCGCGATCTTCGCTGGCGCCCGACGCGGCGAGGTGTTCGCTCTTCGGTGGGGAGATGTCGAAGGACTGGACGGAGAGCATCCGCGGCTCACGATTCGCCGCGGCGTGTCGGGCCCTCCCAAGAATGGACGCCCGCGACGATGTCCCTTGCTACCCGCGACGGTCGACGCACTCGCAGAATGGAAAGCGATCAGCCAACCCCGGAGCGACTCGGCGCTTGTGTGGCCCTCCCCCGACGGCGTCGAGTATGGCGAGAGCTACGACGCCCGTTGGTCCAGCAAGAAAGGCCAAGAGGGTTGGCTGAAGAGAGCGGGCCTCGAGCGACACGTGCGGTTTCACGACCTTCGCCACACCTGCGCGTCCCACCTTCTCATGGGGACATGGGGGGAGGCATGGAGCCTCGAGGAAGTCAGCGACTTCATGGGGCACACGAGCCTGTCAGTGACGCGTCGGTACGCCCACTTGGCGCCTGGATTGCTCGACCGGAAGGCCGCGAAAACCTCGCATTCTTCGTCGGCATCTCAGCCCAAACTCGGCCCAAGCGATCACGCGCAAGTGCTGGCGAACCCTAGAGGATTCGAACCTCTGACCTTCGGCTCCGGAGGCCGACGCTCTATCCAGCTGAGCTAAGGGTCCTGATTGCGCGGGTCTACCTGACCGCGAGCCGCGACGCAACGGCGAAACGGCGGCGGCGAGGTGGCGGCCGCCGGGGCTCGCACCGACGTTTTCCCGCGATTTTGGGTCGGCACGCTCCGTGCTCTGCGTTTCGGGGTGCACGCATCGCGTCTTCTGCTTCCCGGAGTTGCGCTGGCCTGGCTTGTCGGCCGCGCTCTTTCCGCCGGTCTTGGGTGGGTGGCTCTCGCTTCCCTCGCTGTCTCGGTTGCGGTTGCGTACGTAGGACGGCACGCGCGCGCTCGAAGTTGGGGCGCGCTCCTGCTAGTCGCGGCGACCGGGGCGGGGAGTGCTCATCACGATCCCGAACCCGTCGACGTTCCACCGGGGCTGACGCGTCTCGAAGGCGAAGTCGTGCGGGTTCGCTACGGCGCGTCCGCACGGTCGACGATCCGAGTCGACCGAGCGGAGCGCCTCGAAGACGGTGCCTCTTGGCCGGACGCTGCGCTGGTGGACGTCTGGGACGCCGACCACGCCGTCGGCGCGCGGATCCAGCTACTCGCGCGCGTGCAACCTCGAACGCGCTTTCGCAACCCAACGCCTCACCCTGCGTGGATGTCTTCGCCCGTTGCCGCGAGCGCGCGGGTCGAAGGTCGCATCCGGGTTGTGAGCGAGCCCTGGGCGCCCCTTCATCACGCCCGTCGCGGTCTTCGCCAGCGACTGAGCGCGACGCTTCCGCCGCACGCCGCTGGGGTGGCGCGCGCCCTCTTGCTGGGCGACGGTGGCGCCGTCGACGAGGAGAGTCGAGACGCGCTTCGCGGCGCGGGCCTCGCTCATCTTCTTGCCGTGTCCGGGCTGCACGTCGCGCTGGTCGCCGGCTTTGTGGTGCTCGCTGCGAGAAGGCTTCTGCGCGGAAGGGTACGCGACGTTCGGCGCGTTTCGATCGCGTTTGCGATTCCGGCGAGCGTGGGTTTTGCGCTGATGGCGGGGGGTGCGCCCAGCGCTTGGCGCGCCGCGACGATGGCGTCGACCGTGGCCCTCCTCGCCATTGCGCGACGAAGACCGGACCCGCTGGCCGTGGTCGCCCTCGCGGTGATCGTCTTTTCGTTCGCCGCGCCGGAACAGGCGCTGCGCCCCGGCTTTCTCCTTTCGGTGCTCGCCACCGTGGCGATCGTGACGAGCAAGGCGGCGAAGACCTCCTGGGAGAGCGCCTGGCGGATCAGCGTCCGTACCACCCTCGCGACCGCGCCGCTCGTCCTGTGGTGCTTCGGCGGGGTGCCGCTCGTCGGTGTGCTCGCCAATGTGGTGCTCGTTCCTGTCGCCGCGGTACTGGTTGTACCCCTGGCGTTCCTTCATGCGCTTGCCGCGTCCGTCGGTCTCGAAGTCCTCACCGCCGACCTTTTCGTTGGCGCGGTGGACGCGCTTCGCGGAGCTGCTTCGCTCGCGGCCCTCCCCGGATGGGGAATGGACCTGCCGCCCCTCTCCGTCCCGCAAGGGTGGATCGTCGCGGTGGCGGCTGCGCTGATGCTCCGCGGAACGATACGCCAGCGAGTCGTGATTGGGTTGCTCGCCGGACTCGCGATCGTGGGTACCGAAATTCAGCTTCGGCGCGCGGAACAGCCCACCGGTGTGCTGCGGATCACGCAGCTCGACGTGGCGCAGGGCGACGGAGCGCTGGTCGACCTCCCGGATGGATCCGCGCTTCTCGTCGACGCCGGTGGGGGCATCCCCGACCCAGGCGAGCGCGCGCTGCTTCCTCTTTTCGAGGCGCGCCGACGACGCGAGATTCGCCTGGCGGTGATCTCCCATCCACATCCGGATCACTATCAGGGCCTCCGAGCGCTCGTGGAGCGGGGAGTGACGATTCGCGAGGTCTGGGATAGCGGCCAAGCGGAAGTCGAAACACCTCACGGCCCGGCGGCAGCGCTCCTCCGCCTTCTTCGCCGGCAGGGAACCCAGGTGCGCACGCCGCAGGAGATCTGCGGCCTGCACGAGCTTGGCGGCGCCACCCTCGAGGTGCTTTGGCCATGCCCTGCCTTCGACGCGGGCTTTGGGCCCAACGACAACAGCCTCGTGGTGCGCGTCCGCTACGGGGAGCGCGCGGTGCTCTTCACCGGTGACATCGAGGCTCTCGCCGAGGATGCCCTCACCCGTTCGAATCTCGACCTCAGGGCGGACGTCCTCAAGGTGCCGCATCACGGATCGCGAACGTCCTCGTCACGCGCATTCTTAGAACGCGTAATGCCAAGCCTCGCGATCGCCAGCTGCGGGCGGCACAACCGCTTTGGCCATCCTCACGGCGAGATCACGGCGCGCTACGCCGCGCTCGGAATCTCCCTTCTGCGCACCGACCGCGACGGCGGTGTGATGATCTCAACCGATGGTCAAACCCCTTGGGGCGTCGAAGAACGAGGGAGCGATTAAAAAATGCGGGGCGCGCCCGAATCAACGGACACGCCCCGCTCCCTCCCTCGCAACGCTAGTTTTCGTTCGTGCAGCCCTCGAAAAAGAGCTCTCCCTGCGCACGAGCGTCCCCCTCTGCGCCACGAAGCCCGCAGTTAAAATTCGTTCCGACGAGTCCGTCTCCGCGCTGGACGTACTCGAGGTTGGCGATGCAGTCGGCACCAACGCTTCCGCGGTAGGTGTCGCCTCCGAGATCTGCGATCAGCTCTCCGCCGCCTGCGCGGGGAAGCTGCAGCGCAAAGCTGCGCACCTGAAATCCTTCCGCGACAGCGTTCGGTCGCGACACCGAAAGACTGATCACCTCGTCGCCGTTCTCATCGCGGCCAATTCGGCAGCGACCGGCGATGACGTTGGTGTCCGCGCCGGCAAAGTCCTCGTCCACGAGGCGCGTGTTCTGAACGAAGTCGAGGCCGGTCGCCGTCCCATCGGGGGCCGCAATCGAAACGTCGCCTCGAACCGCGAGGGCGTCGTCACCCGCGCAGGCGGCGAGCAGCGCAACGAGACCAAGAGTGCTCCATCGAACCATGGTGAAGAGCATAGCGAACATCGTGCCACAATGAGATCATTAGGCTTTCGGCGAACGTGGCGTTCACTTGGGTTCACACCTCGGACCCTTCTGACTCACTGCTGGCGGTCCACCTCTTGCTCCATACGAGCGGCGAGGAGAGCCGGCGCGCCATCGAACTCGACGCCCAGGCGCTGCGCAAGCGAATGAATCGACGCGTCCTGATTCGGATCGTTCCCCCACCGAAAGAGGGCTCGATAAACGTCCGAAAACGTTTCGACCGGCGGCCGCACGAAGGCGAGCGGAAGGGGACGATCCGCAAGCCGAGACTGGAGGAGCGCAGCAACGACGCGAACCTTGTGACGAACGATCGCTTCCTCCGTGCCACCCGCCACGTCCGCGCGAATCCCGTCGGCAAGTGTCGCGAAGCTCACGCCCTGCGCGCACATGCCGACGTAGGCCCAGTAGTCCGAGCCGGTGCCGCCTCCGAACGCTTCCCACGCTGGATCGTCGAGCACGCGCCGAAACGTGTCGGCGCCCTGGTCGCCGAGGAGCGCGATACCGAGGATCAACCCACCGTTGCAGTCCGTCGACGCCGCGGTACCGAACGCGAAGAGTTCCTCGGGAGCGATGGCTCCCTCCGTCTTGCATGCAAGCGCGGGCAAGAACTCCGGAAAGAGGTTCTTCCCACGTACCTCTCGAATCGCGCGCACGAGCGCCGGTCGGATCGCCGCACACGGAAAGTGGAGAAGCCCCATCGCCGCGTGGAGAACGCGGTAGTGATCGTAGTCCGCTCGAAAGAGCTCCGCCGGAAGGAGCGTCTCCGCCGCGGGAAGCCCGAGGCGACCGATCGTCGCGAGGACTCGCTCGCTGACCTCATCCCGTAGAACCCCGTTCTCAAAGCACGAGAGAAGAGCTTCTGCGCACGTTCGGTCGCCGTGCGCATCGACCACGTCAAGGAGCTCTCGTCGCCAGAAATCCGTGGGCTCCTCGAGAAAAAGATCCACGAGGGCGCGGGCATCGGGGGCCGAGCCGCGACGCGTGATGACGCGAATATGCGCGGTAACGTCAGCGGGCCCCGGACGGGAAGTGCCGCGAAAGCGAGCGACAAGGTCGGCGGTCGCGCGAAGCATCGGCGCCTACCCTAACCACCGGGGAGCGAGACGTCAGCCCGTACGAGCCGGCATGAGTATCGGACCGAGAAGCACCAGGACGAGCACCAAAACCGCGAGGGCGATCAATGCAAACGCAAATCGAGAGAGCGTCGAAGGACTCACCTCTTCCCCCGCCGCGAGCGTGCGAAGCTTTCCGCTCAGCACGCCACTGAGCCCCGCGGCAATGAGCACCAGGAGAATCTTGCCGTGCATCCAGCCAGCGCGCGCATAGCCCGCCCACCCAAGAGCGAGGAGCGTGAGCCCGCCCGCGAAAGCCAACACCATCCCAGTGCTACCCCAGCGAACCGCGATCGCGCGCGCGTGGGGAGCGACCACGGCGCCCTTCCCGTCTGACGCCGCCCGCGCTGCGACCAAGGCGACCGCCACCGTGCCGCCAATCCACGCGATGGCCCCCAGAAGATGGAGGGCTCGAAGAGCTAGGTTCAGCTCCGTCATCGTTATCCGATCGCTCGCTCGTACACGCGGTAGGTCTTGTACACTTTTCCGCGCATCGCCTTGATACCGAGGTTGATCGGTCTGTTGTCTTCAAGGGTCCAGCTGAGCTCCGCCCACTCGAAGTTGTGCTTAATGCCGCGGTAGGCGAGCTCGGCGTACATGGCGGTGGAAAGCGGACCGTAGCGCTTGATGCCGCGCATCTTCTGTTTGATGCCGAGGAGCATCAGGCGCGCGGAGCGAAGCTTACGCACCTTCACGCGGTAGAGCATCTTCGCCCAGCCAAAGGGAAAGAGCTTGCCGTCGAGATCGTGAATCGCATCCGGAAGGTTCGGCAGGCAGATCACCATGCCGACCGGCTCGCCCTTCACCTCGGCGAAGAACGCGACGCGTGGATCGATGAGGAGCTTCATGTCCTCGGCCATCTTTTCGACCTCGGAGGGCGTCGCCGGAACGAAGCCCCAGTTCTTCTCCCAGGCGTCGTTGAAGATCTCGAGAATCGAATCGAGCTCCTGCCGCATGCGCGAAGGATCGACGGAGCGAAAGCGGACCTCCGGGAGCGCCTGAATTTGCTCCCAGGCGCGAGCCGCACGCTTTGGCGGCTCTTCGACGAGGTACTTCCAACAGAGCAGGTCTTTGACCTTCTCAAAGCCGGCGCCTTCGGCCAGGGCGCCCTGGTAGGACCGATGGTGGCCCATCATCAACGCGGGCGGCGTGTCGAAACCATCGATCAGGCAGCCGGACTCTTCGTTGATCGAAAGGGAGAAGGGTCCACGCGCGGTCTTCATCCCGCGCTCTTTGAGCCAGGCAACCGCACGCTCGAGAAGCGCGGTCGCGACCTCTTGATCGTCAATGGTGTCGAAGAAACCGAAGAAGCCCGCGCCGTCGTTGTGAATCCGGAGGTGCTCGTGGTCGATCTGCGCCGACGTGCGCCCCACGACTTCGCCCCCGCGATACGCCGTAAAGAACGTTCCCTCGGCGTGTTCCCAAAAGGGATTTTTACCGGGCGTGAGGCGCTGCTTCAGCTCCATCCGCAGCGGCGGAATGTAGTGCGGGTCGCCCGCAAAAAGGCGATCCGACACGCTGAGAAAATCCTTCAGGCCCTCACCGGGCGCGTGCTGCCGAATCTCAATGCTCATCGTTAGGCCTTCTTCAGGGGTCCAACCATCTCTTCGGGCTTGATGGCCGCGTCGAACTCCTCGCCGCTCATGAAGCCGAGCGCGACGATGGATTCGCGCAGGGTGATGCCCTTCTCGTACGCGTTCTTCGCGACCTTCGCCGCCTTGTCGTAGCCGATGTGCGGGTTGAGCGCGGTGACGAGCATCAGCGATCGATGCAGCTTCGCGTCGAGCTCCTCGCGATTCGGTTCAATCCCGCGGGCACAGCGCTCCTCAAAACTCGCGCAGCCATCCGCGAGGAGGCGGATCGACTGAAGCAGATTGTACGCCATCACAGGTTTGTAGACGTTGAGCTCAAAGTTGCCCTGACTGCCGGCGAAGCCGATGGCCGCGTCGTTGCCAAACACCTGCGTGCACACCATCGTCAGCGCCTCGCACTGCGTCGGGTTGACCTTGCCGGGCATGATCGAGCTTCCGGGCTCGTTGGCGGGAATGATGATCTCGCCGATGCCGCAGCGAGGACCGGACGCGAGCCAGCGGACGTCGTTCGCGATCTTCATGCAGGCGGCGGCGAGCTGCTTGAGCGCCCCCGAAGTCCCGATGTAGGCGTCGTGCGCCGCAAGGTAGGCGAACTTGTTCGGGGCGGTGACGAAAGGCTTTTCGGTGAGCTCGGCGATGACCGCGGCGACGTCCTCAGCGTATCCCTCGACGGTGTTGAGCCCCGTGCCAACTGCAGTGCCGCCGAGCGCAAGCGCATGAAGCTGCCCGAGGGTGCCTTCGACCGCGGAAAGGGCGAGGTCGAGCTGCGCGACCCAGCCGCTGATCTCTTGGCCGAGGGTGAGCGGGGTCGCGTCCTGAAGATGCGTGCGACCGATCTTCACGATGTCGGTGTACTCGGCGGCTTTCTTCGCGAGCGTTGCCCGAAGCTGCTGCACCTTCGGAAAGAGCTCTTCCTCGACGGCGAGCACTGCGGCGATGTGCATCGCGGTGGGAAAGGTGTCGTTGCTCGACTGGCTTCGGTTGACGTGGTCGTTCGGGTGCACCGGCGTTTTGCTACCGAGCTCGCCCCCCGCGATTTCGATCGCGCGATTCGAGATCACCTCGTTCACGTTCATGTTCGACTGCGTTCCCGAACCGGTCTGCCAGACGACAAGCGGAAAGTGATCGTCGAGCTTGCCGGCGATGACTTCGTCGGCGGCCTGCACGATCAGGTCTTTGATCTCCGTCTCGAGGTTGCCGAGTTTGTGGTTCGTGATCGCCGCGGCCTTTTTGAGGTAGCCGAAGGCGCGGATGATCTCGACGGGCATGCGCTCGGTCCCGATGGGAAAGTTCATCCGGGAGCGCATCGTCTGCGCGCCGTAGTAACGGTCCTTTGGAACTTCCACGGCTCCCATCGAATCGCTCTCGGTCCGAAACTCGCTCATGCCTCGCCTGCCTTTCGAGCGCGGCTTACCGCGGATGCGGACGAGCGTCTAGAGAGCGCGCGCCAGGTCTCCTCTCGTACGGCGTCCGACGGCGGGCAGATCGTTTCCTCTGGCGATACGTTTCGACCCCCATGAGGCCTTTTCTGATCCTGCTCCTGAGCGCCGGCTGCGCAGCGCCGATCGCTGGCACCGAGCTCGGCGAAGTCCCGCAGCCGGGAGCGGCAGTTGCTCGGGCGACGACCTCCGAGCCTGGTGGGGTTCGCGTTCTTCTCCACGGGCAGGTTTCACGCCACGCGCGCGAAGGTGCCTGGCTGGCCACCCGGCCGCGAGAGTTGCGGCGCCTCTGGTCCCAAATCGGGGCCTCCGGATCACCACCGGCGGTCGATTTTGATCGCTTCGTCGTCTTTGGGGCCGCCTACATGGGCGGCGTCTGCCAATCGGAGATCACCGGCGTCAACATCGACGCGGAAGGACAGCTCTCCCTCGCACGCGAGCCCCTTCACGGAGCGTGCATCGCGCTCGCGACCTGGGTGGGACAGGTCTTCGCGGTCCCCCGACGAATCCTCCCCGAGGAGATCGTCTGGGCTGCGCGACACCGCCCGCCGTGGATCCGCCGCTTTCGCTTGGCGTCGGGGAACGAGGAGGCGGGCGTGTCATCGGAAGCGCCGAGTTCGTTTCCGAACGACGTTCCCTTCAACGCGCTCGGGGAAGTGTCGCTGCCTCCGGCGGGAACGATCTCCCTTCGCGCCCTCGGCGATCGCGCATTCTGGGTCGCCCATCACCGCGACGGAGCGATCGCGGTCCTCGCCACCGAACGGGAGCGAAGCGACGGAACGCTCGCACCGGTTGTTTGGACGGAGGCCTACCACCGCTTCGAAACCGAACACGACTCCCTCGGTCGATCGGTGCACGGTCTCGATCCTCTCATTCGACATCTTGTGCGACGCGTCGGCGAGCGCGTCGCGATCGGTCCGATCCATCCGGTTCCCGAAGGCCCCATCACCTCGCGCTCGACGGCGCCCGAGCTCGAGGGCAGTGCGGTCCCCTACCTCGATCATCCTCTCGTGCCGCTCGATGGAATCCCGGAAGGGGAGATCGTTCGCGTCGACGCCTCCTTGGTGTTCGGCCGGGAGGGACCGCCCCGCGTTTGCGTGGTGCCCGAAGGGACCCACCTGCCGAGCTACCGAGGCTGCTCCGCGGAGAGCTACGCTCTCGCCCGAGGCGCATCCGAAACGCGAAACAGCGTCGGGATTCGGCACGGCCCGCTGGTCGTCCGGCGGAGCGGCGACGCACTCGACTTCGTACTCGTCGGCGCAACGCCGCGAAGTCAGCTCTGACGCGCAGAAGGGTGAGCCGCCCCGTTGCACAAAGGTCGATCGCGGGAATCACGGGCTCGTCGTCGCGAGACGAAGCGGTCCCCCCGCAACATCCATGAGGCCGCGCCAGGCGAGGTCGAGGGACGCGCACCACACGAAGTCTCGACCCTAGCGGTGTGGCCGATCCCAATGCGGAACGAGCGCGCCCATGGATGACTCATCGCAGAATCCACGTGGCCTCGACGGGGATCGGGAAGAAGCGTTCGACCCGGGCACGTTAGAGCCTCGCGCCCGTCCGCCCGGGCTCGTACGATATCGCTATGCGCGCCGCGTCGCTTTTGATCCTCTTTGCGCTCAGCACTCCGGTCCACGCTCAGGGGCTCCGGGCGCGACTGGCGGCCGCGCAGGACGCCTCGGTTCCGCGGGGAACGCTCACCTCCATCGAATACCTTCTCGACGCCGCCGATCGCATGGAGCGTCGAGAGTTCACCGAAGCGGCAACCTCGTGGCGACAGCGGGCGTCTCGGTATCTGCGGGCGGTGGAGGAAGGTCGCGACCCCTACCCGGCCGCGGACGGGGAGATCGTCAACCGCGGTTATCGCTCGGCGATCAGCCCCACGCTGCAGGGATACGCTGTGTATCTGCCGCCCGACTACGACCCGAGCCAGCGCTACCCGCTCTACATCGCGCTTCACGGCGGAAGCTCGAACGGCAACCTCTTTCTTGGGGTGGTCCTCGGCAACAATATGGACTGGCTCACCTACAACGAGCACCTCTTCGACGACTACGTGCCGCGCTGGCGTCCGAACTGGATCGTCGTTGCACCGACCGGCTTTGGTCAGGTGATGTGGCGCTGGATGGGCGAGCAGGATGTGCTCGATGTTCTCGACGACGTGGAGCGTCATTACTCGGTCGACGAGAACCGCATCGTCCTCGGCGGCCTGAGCAACGGCGGCGTTGGCGCGTATGCCCTTGGCGCGCGTCACGCCTGGCGCTTTTCGATGGTGCAGGCGATGGCCGGCGCGCCGAGCTGGCTTCAGTACCTTGGCCGAACCGACCCGGTGGAGCGGCGGGTGGCATCCGCGTACAGCGCGATGAGCCTCGCGGAGAACCTTCGCAACACCGACTTTCGCTACTACCACGGGCGCGAGGACGGCGGCGTCATGAAGCCGACCTATGTCGAGGAGTTCACGCGGCACCTTCGGCGCCACGGCATTCCCGCGCGGGAGCGCTGGTACGACGCCGGGCACGACATTCTCTATCGCGTGCACCTTCACGGACGAGTCTATGGACGTATCGAGGACGTGCGGCGGAACCCCGAGCCGGCGGAGGCCCGCGTCGTCAGCGGCGACTACCGCGCGGCGCGACAGCACTGGCTCGAGATCACCCGCATCCCCGGCTACCCGTCGATCGGCGAGGTTCGCGGGCGCATCGAGGGCGAAACGCTCGCCCTCGACACTGAAAACGTAAGCGCCTTCGTGGTGCGCGCCCACGACGCGCCCCTCGGCGAAACGGCTGTACTGCAGGTCGACGGAGCGGAGGTCTATCGCGGCCCAGCGGCACACCTCGGTCACCGGGTCCATCTGGTTCGCGGAGAGGAAGGGTGGGCGCTCGGCTTTCCGAGCGACGAGGGGCGCATCAAGAAACCGGGCGTGAGCGGACCCATCAGCGACGCGTATTTCGGGCGGATGGTTCACGTGTACGGCACGCGCAACGCCGAGCACACCGACGCGCTTCGCGAAGCGGCCGAACGGGGCGCCCGCGGTTGGCCCCTCTGGGCGTGGCATCTCAATCAGGAGGTTGTCGCGGACAGCGACGTGACCGAGGCACAGCTCCGAGACGCTCACGTCGTTCTCTACGGAAGCGCGGGCGACAACGCGCTCTTGCAACGCGTTGCAGGCGCGCTCCCGATTCAGGTTGAGGCGGACGCGATCGTCGTTGGAAGTGAACGCTACGAAGGGGCAAACGTCGGAACCCGCTTCGTGTACCCAAATCCGCTCGCGCCCCACCGCTATGTGATCGTTCAAGGCGGCGTGACCCCCGCTGCGGTTGCGCTCGGCAACAAGCTACCCGAGTTCGTGGGCGACTACGTCGTCTACGACGCGCGCAGCGTTCGAGGACGCCAAGGCCGCGTGCGCTTTCGAAACCGGATGCGCGCGTCGGGATTCTTCGACGACCACTGGCGGCTCCCCGGAAGTGAGACCTCAGACGAAGAAGGCGCGGGGCCCGACCAGGGTGAAACGGCGCAGACCAACGAGGAAGTCGAGCCGGCGCTGCCGATCCCACCTGCGCCCCCCGTTCCCGAAGCTCCGCGGCGTTTTGGGGTTCCGCGAAGTGATCAAGCAGGCGCAGCGATTCGGCGTATCTGGGCCCGCGTTCCAACCTTCATCAACTTTCGGGCAGAGATTCCGGGCGCAACGTGGCGAAATGACCGGCGCGCGATGTGGAGCGTTCGGGCGCAGCAGGAGTGCTACGACGCGCTTGCGGAGACCGAGGTTCCCTTTCGGCCACGGCCGGAGCCCTCGGGGATCGTCCCGTCGCCGGTGGAGATCCTCGGGCCGGTCGATGGCGTGTGGTTTCGAATGACGCACGAGGAGCAGCCGCTGGTGATGTCGTGTGAGATGGCGGCGCGGCTGCCGGCGTTGATCGCGGTGCTCAAAGAGCACGGCGTACACGGGGTGGAGATCCTCTCGAGCTATCGCGACACGCCGTCGACGAGCTTTCATACGATGGGGCTCGCGCTCGACCTCGCACGTTTTTGGACCGACGACGGGTGGCTTTCAGTGCTCGCGCACTACGAGGAAACGCCGCTTCAGGAGACGTGCCGCGGTCCGGCGCCGAGGGCACGGCGCGCGCGAACGCTGCGGCGGATGGCCTGCGATTTGGCGCGAACGAGGCTGCTCTCGTCGACGCTGACGCCGAACTACAACGCGGGGCACCGCAACCATTTTCACATCGACGCGCGCCCGAACGACCCGCGGATTTTCGTCCGTTAAAATCTGAGGGGTTCGCGTCGGGTCTCTTGGTTCGGTCTTCGGGTCTCTTGGTTCGGTCTTCGGGTCTCTTGGTTCGGTCTTCGGTTCGTTCTTCGGGTCTCTTGGTTCGGTCTTCGGTTTGGTCTCGGTTCGGTCTTTGGTCTTCGGACTTCGCGATCTTGCGCGGCCGGTCGGGAGCGGGGCGGGGGGTTCCCTCCTACTGGAGCCTTCGCTTCGCTTCGGCTGCGCGACGCGTCCGAGCTTCGCTCGTCGCGACGC
>JBCDAA010000238.1:0-14076 GCA_039186435.1 Myxococcota bacterium
CGAGGAGCCGGAAGCGATCCCGCCGACGCCGAACGAAGAGGTCGAGCCCGAGCCCGAGCCCGAGCCCGAGCCCGAGCCTCAGACCGATCCTTCACGCTCGGAGTCGACGTTGGAGACCCCGCTCCAGCAACTCAACACGGGACGCCGGTTCGCTCGGCGGGGTCTCCAACGTCGACTCCGGAGGTGAAGGATCGGTCTCAGGCTCGGGCTCGGGCTCGGGCTCTTCGTTCGCCGTGGGCGGGATCGCTTCGGGCTCCTCGACGACCTCTTCCTGAATCGCGGTGCGAACCAACTCCGCAGCCATGAGCGCAACGCGGCGACTCCACAGTGGACCACCTTGCACGTTCACCGTGCGCCGTACCCGAATGTCGTCGGCCACCTCGAGGCGAGCGCTTCCATCGCAGCGCTGCACGATCGTCAGCGTCCAGCGCGCGTGGTCCCGCGGGAGAAGGCGCGAGGTGCGGAGCTCCGTGTCGACGAGCTCGAGCAGGGTTTCGTCCAAAGACTCGCCCGGACAGCTGCCCGTACGAACGCTGATGTCCCTGTCCTCCGGGTCACTCGCCATGGCGGTGGAGGCCGCGGCGATCAGCACCCCGCATAGAAGCTCTTCTTTCAGTCTCACGGCGCCTCCAACCAGCGACGCACCGCGGGCGCTGCCTCACCCTCGGGGTGATGGTCCAGGTACCGCTCTGCGGCGTCCCGAGCGCGCGCCGATTGACCCGCGCGGCGATATCCCTCGAACGCGCGGCGCCTCGCGATCGCTGCCAGGTCGGGGGACAGTCCCGCTCGCGCCGCGCGGTCGAACGCTTCAGCGCCTTCGACGCGTCGCCCAAGCTGATCGCTCAAGATTCGCCCGCGGGTGAACGCCGCCAATGGCGTTCGCGGATCGGCGGGGTGTTCGCGAACGATCTGCGTAAGCAGCGCAAGCGCTTCCTCCGCGGTTCCGGCCCGGCGTGCGATGTCCGCGAGCAGAAAGAGGTCGTTCGCGGAACGCGTTCGTCGCGCACGACGCACGATGCCCCCTGGCCCGAGCACCCGTCGCGCCTGGTCAAGGTCGCCGCGTTCGGCAAGCTCGCGCCACGACGGTCCTTGCGGCTCGCGCGTGACCGGCGTCGGCGTCGGCGTTGAAGGTTCCGGCGTGGAAGGTGGCTGCAACTCGTGAACATACGACTGGCCCGCCTCAAGCACGGTCGACACGTCATCGCCGACCACTTGAACGCGACCCCGCTCGACATGAACTTCAACGCGTCTCACCGAGCGAACCACGCGAAAGCGAGTCCCGAGCACGCGAACGCGCAAGGGTCCCGCGTCGATCTCCCATCGCCGAGGACCGTTCGGAACGATGTCGAAGAGCGCTTCGCCCCGCCGCAGGCCTAGATCCACGTGGCGGCCGGTGTTCTCGTTGACCTGAAGCTCGGTGTCGGCCGAGACCACCAGCGTCGAGCCGTCGTTGAGGTGAAGGTCTTCGAGCTCCTCGGTGCGAACGCTCCCAAAAAGCGCGGGCGGCGTCGTTCGAACGAAAAGAGGCTTCAGCGCAGGCTCTTTTGCGTGCGGCGGCAGACGGTCCTGCAGCAGCAAACCGAGTGCGACCGTCGCCGCAAGGCCGACGGCGACGACTCCCCAGGGACGGGACGCGCGCGGCGCCTGCATCGTTCGCTGGATTCGCCTCGCGATTCGTTCGACCCCGAGCTGGTCCACCTCGGTCGACACGTACGAGGCGAGTTCTTCACTTCGTTCCGTCATTGGGAACCCTCCGCCCAGGTTTGAGCGAGCGCCCGTTCGGCTTCGCGTGTACGACGACGCGCCGTCGCACGAGAAACACCAAGCTGCTCGGCGATCGCCTCGGTGGAATAGCCTTCGAGGTAGCGCATCAACCACGCGATCCGCGCATCCGTCGACACGCGCGAAAGCACCAGGCGCACCCGTCGCAGGTCCGCCACCACGTCCGGCGGCGCCGCGGGGGAGGCGAGCTCGTCGAGGCCGAGCTCAGGGATCCACGACCCGACAAATCCGAGCTTTGCGAGGAGCCGGCGCCGCCGAATCCGCCGCCTCGCCTCCCGCACGACCATGCGGTTCAACCACGCTTCGAATTTTGCGGGTTCCCGAAGGGTGGGCAGCTTTTCAAACGCCTTGATGAAGGCGTCGTGGGTGAGATCTTCCGCCTCCTGTCGATGTTCCAAGAGGCGGGTGCAGAGCCGGAGGATGCGCGGACCGTGCTGCCGAAAGAGCTGGTCGGCGGCGGTGCGATCTCCATCTCGTGCGCGGCGCACAAGTTCGTCGTCCATGGCGCGGGGAAGCAGCGGAACGAGCCGGCGTACCGCGGTCACAGTTCGTTCGCGCGGAGGAGGGTGTTGCCAGGAGCGAAGAACCATGGCTCGCGCGCGCCCCCCGGCCAGAAGCCGACGAAGCCGGAACCGCCGACCGAGGACAGCGCGCACGAGTCCTGCCGCACCCAGGTTTCGTCCTCGTAGGTCCAGCGACGAAAGGTGCTGTCGAACGCAACGACCTCGTCACCGCGGCCCACAATGCGGATGGGGCCGGCCTCGACGTTTTCGCGACGCCACTCGGTCCCGTTCCAAACGGCGAGACCTTGGTTCTCGTCGGCTGCGTCTTGGAGGACACCTCGAACGCCCGAGATCCACACTCGCTCCCCCGAGACGTGGATGCGCTGGTGGTCGGAGCAGAGGTTTCCGGTACCGAGTTCAGGAAGGTAGACAAGCTCCGTTCGGTCGGCGCGAAAGACGTTGCAGACCACGTCGAGGCCGTAGAGCACACCGCGCTCAACGCGAACGTTTCGAATCATCTCGTCCGCGCGATGAACGTGCTGCAACTCGCCGTCTCGAATCTCGTAGACGTCTTTGCCTTCCACGACCCAGCGAGCCTCGGCGTCGATCGCAAGGTAGTGACGCTGACCGGTGGTCGGGACGGTGAACCGCTCAACCACTCGCCCCGCTTGAACCGCAACGACTTCAGCGACCCACAGCGAGTCTTCGGGTGTCCTTCCTCGCGCCGCAAGCCACAGCGTTCCGCCTGGCTCCACGGCCGCCGACGTAACGGTCGCGTCCCAGACCGCGGGTGACTCCGGGCCCTGGGCTACGTCGAGGTGCTCGACCTGCGATCCTCGAACGCGGTGGGCGCGTGCGAGCAGGCGCGTCCCGAGAACGCGTCGATCGACGACCCAGTAATCTTCGGCGTTTCCGACGACCGCAACCGGCTCCGCGCGAAAGATCGCATCCGGCGAGAGAACTTGGCTCTGTTGCCAGTCCGTGCCGTCAAACCACTCGAGAGCGTGCTGGGCAACCGTCGGCAGGTCGCCGTCGGGAAACGCGAGGACTCCGTCCGGCACCGCGTACTGAAGCCCCCGTTCGAGGGCGTCGCCGATGGCGAGAAGGGAACGTCCCGCGAGGGGCGCCGACGGTGAAAAGGGCTCCCGAAACGCGACCCAGTGCCGGCCGCGAACGGTTTCCGCCTCGACGACCTCCATCCCTGCAAGCTCGGGAACCTCGCGGAGCGCCGTGCCGTCGTAGAGCCCATCCTGCAGCACCACGTGACCGCGCAAGGCAAAGGCCGGGTTGTAGGTGTTCGACCCCGGCGACGGAAGGCTCCGCCAGCTCCCGCCAAAGCGAGCGACGTGCCGGTAGATCCCGTCCTCCGCGTACGTGAGCGCAACGACATCTTCCGACGCGGAGATCGCAACTTTGAGGTGATCGCTCGCGTAGATCTCCTCCCAGCAATCGTCTCGGTACACGAACACTTCGCGTCCGTTTTGGTAGGTGACAAAGATCCAATCGCCGTGCACCGCAAGACGCGCCGTGTGCACTTCGTGTCCCGCTTCGATAGGGGTCGACGCCGGCAGGGGCGGGAGTTCCACCCACTCCGATCCACTCCATCGATGCAGGCTGTAGGAATCCCCTTGGCGGACGCGTAGCCAGGGTCCGTTGCCACCGAGGAGCTCCGTCGCTTGCCCGCCGTTCGGAACTGCAACCGACTCCATGCGCCCGTCCTCAATGCGGCGTACGACGTCTGCGTTTCCCTCGAGGAGCCAGTCGACACCGCCCACGATCGCGAGGTCGCGTACCTCCCCGAATCGCTCCGTTGCGTAGCGGTAGCTGTCGCACGGCACGGGCGTCGAACCGTCGACTTCACCGTCGGAAGTCGCGTCGGCGGATCCGGAGTCCGTCGCGGTCGTGCCGCCGTCCACCTCCCAAAGCACCGGAGGCGACGAGCACGCGCCGATAAGAAAAACGAAGCTGAGATGTCGCATGCCAAGTAAGAGCGCCGCGTGGGCTTGTGCGCTCAAACTCGTGAGGCACGTCACACGGCGGCTTCATCGTGCGCGTTCAACGCCCGCTCCGCTCGCGGTCTCAACGAAGAGAGACAGGAACGCGGAAGAATCGCGGGGGGCGTTCTCGCCCTCCCTTTCTCGGAGCGCGCATCCCGCGGGAACACCATCCGCGATAGCCATGCAATTTCATGAACTTGGCACCTTACGCCTCCTTGTTCGTCCAATCTTCGAAAGGAGGTCAGATGACCCTCACTCTCTTTGGATTTCCTCCGAGCACCTACACCCAAAGCGCGCGCCTTCTCTGCGGCGAAGTTGGCGCGAACTACGAGCTCCAAGGGCTCGAGTTTCATCAGCCCAGCCACTTTGCGCTGCACCCCTTCGGCAAGATGCCGGTCCTTCAGCACGACGACATCACCGTCTACGAAACGCTCGCGATCGCCGTCTACCTCGACGACGTTTTCAACGACGGATCGCTTCAGCCAACGAACGCTGCGGCCCGCGCGCGCATGTTCCAATGGATCAGCAGCGCGATCGACTACGGGTACCCTTCTCTGGTGAGCGCAATGCACGACGAGTCCCCGACCCCCGAGGCCATCGCGGGTGCAGGCTCGACCCTTTCGGTCCTGAACGTGTCCTGCTCGAACCGATTT
Source organism: Myxococcota bacterium (assembly GCA_039186435.1). GTDB lineage: Bacteria > Myxococcota_A > Polyangia > Polyangiales > Houyiibacteriaceae > JALVDI01. Next base: position 4,936 of record JBCDAA010000238.1, read on the forward strand.
CTTGTGGGCGCGACTGTCACCCTTGCGGACTTCGTTCTCTACCCGATGGTCGGCTTCGTGTTCGAGAAGCTCGGGGAAGCGCCGAGCGGTCTCACAAGCCTCAACGCGTGGTACGAGCGGATGAGCGAGCGCATGCAGAAAGTGGCGCGCTAGTGGATCCGCTCCGCGACGCGCAAACCGACCCCCAAGCGTTTGAGGCGCTCTTTCTTCCGCACGTTCCGACGCTTCGCGGTGTGCTTCGGCGCATGGTTGGAACGCCCGACGACGTGGAGGATCTCACCCAGCAGACGCTCCTCAACGCCTTCGAGCACATCGAGTCCTTTCGGGGAGACGCGAAGGCCAGCACCTGGCTCTGTGCGATCGGAACGCGCCTCGCCATCGATCATCTGCGTTCGAAACAGCGCTGGCGGTCGCGCGCGCAGGTCATCTTTGCGGCGTCTTGCCTCGAGGATGCGCACGCGGCGACCGCTGTTGGCACCGCCATGAGCGCCCCCGACTTTCAGTACGACGTTCGCGAGCACATCGCGTACTGCTTCACCTGCGTCGGTCGCACCCTTCCCCCGGACGAGCAAGCGGCGCTCATCCTCCGAGACGTACTCGGGCTCACGAACCAAGAAGCAGCCGACGCGCTGCGCGTGAGCCGATCCATTCTGCGCCACAAGCTCAGTGCGGCGCGCCGAACGATGAACGTCGTCTACGAGGAGCTTTGCGCGCTTGTGAAGAAAGACGGCATCTGCTGGCAATGCGCGGGTCTTCGGGAGGCGTCCCCGGACGGGAAGAAAGGGCCGCCCGTTCCGGCGGAGCTCTCATGGGACGAGCGCCTCGGGGTCGTTCGCGAGACGACAACTTCGAAGAGCGCCGCGATGCACCATGTCTTTTTCCGCCGAACAGCCGAGCAGGAAGAAGAGCGACGCGGCGATGAAAACGCGACGACGGACTGCGGGCGACCCGAGACATGAAGCGCATACGGCCCCTCGGGGCGGTGCTCGCCGGGGCGGTGCTCGCCGGGCTTGCGAGCGCCTTCGTCGTGATCGCGGGCGTCCAATGGCTGAACTTCGTCCTCTTCCCGCCGCCGGAGGGAACGAACTTCGACGACCCCGCGCAGGTGGAAGCGATCCTCGAGAGCCTCCCGGTCGCGGCGCTGCTCATGCTCGAGCTTTCCTATGCACTCGGCAGCATCGTCGGCGGCGCCGTCGCGGGCTGGGTGCATTCGGGGCGTGCAGCCCTGGTCGTGGGCGGAGTGCTCACGCTTCTTGGTGTGCTCAACCTGCGTTCCATTCCGCATCCGCTCTGGCTCGCGGTGCTGACGACCGTGACCTACCTTCCGATGTGCGGCTTGGGGGCCTACCTCGCACGGCGCCGCCTAGAACGCTGAAGGCTCGGGCGCACGGGCCGCGGCGTCGATGCGGAGCACCATGTACGCAGCGGCGCCAGCGGCCAGGAAGTCCGCGAAGGGTGCCAAGGCTGCGCGGGTGTGCTCCGCTGCGAGCAACGCAAGATCTGGCTCGGGCTCCGATTGGATGGAGGAAAACGAACGCGCGAGCCAAAGCGCGTACCAGATCATCACCGGTGTCGCCGGCTTTTCGACGATGACCAGCCACATCTCTTTGAGACGCGCGAAAGGGAGGTAGAGGTTCGCGAAGGGAATGAACCACGCGATGATCGGTCCCCCCGCGAGCGTGACCGGGCTTTCGATCGCTCGCGCCTTCTCGGTGGCGAAACGGTAGGTCTTGGACATCCACACCAGAAACGCGATCGCCGAAAAGACGAGGGTGGCGAGAATGCCGATCGCGTCCAGATCCGCGAGCATTTCGAGCGCAGGGGGCGGCGCCCAGAAGCCGAGCGCATCGAAGTGGTCGGGATTCCGGAGCGATGCCCGCATCCAGAACGAAAGCACGACACCCCCGAGAGAGACCGCCATGCTGGAGACCAAGCCCGCGACCGCAACCCGGGCCGCGATCGTCCCCGTATACATCGGCGTTTGAGTCGTCTCCACAGGCTCACTCTACGACGTTTGTCCTCCGAGGGGGAATCGTCTCAATTCGCTGCCTGCGCGGGGACCGCAAAAAGCCTGTCAGCTTTCCGAGGCCCGCTGCGAAGGGCTTTCCGTGCCTTTGGTTGGCTCGGCTCCCGCGATCGAACGCGCCCGCGCGGACGTGCGCCAAGCGGCTTCCGAACGGGTGCCTGTTTTGCTCTGGGGAGAGACGGGCGTCGGAAAGACGATGTGCGCGAAGTGGATCGCCGAGCAGCGAGGTCCGTCGGCCGTCATCGTCGAGCACGTGGATCGACTCACCGAGCCGAAACAATACGAGCTCCTCGTTCAACTCGACCGTACCGACGCGCTCATCGTTGCCACGTCAGCGTGTGGACTGAACGAGCTCGACGCCCTTCGTTGGGGCCCGGAACTCGTTCACCGCATCGCCGTCCTCGACATCGAGCTCCCGCCGCTGCGGCAATCTCCGGAGAGCATCGCGGAGCTCGTCGCGCACTTCGAGGAAGCGCCCCTTCCGCAGCCACTTCTGCGACGGTTTCAGGCCTACGACTGGCCGGGGAACGTGCGCGAACTTCGCGGAGCGCTTCATCGCCAGCGCCTCGGCGCGAAGCCCGTGCTCCGAAACTTTGCCTCCGCGCCGCCGCCCGTCTCGCTTCGAGAAGCCGAGGCAAAGCACATCGCCGCAACCCTGGAGGCCGTTGGCTGGAACAAAACAAGGGCGGCCGAGCTGCTCGGAATCCAGCGCAGCACCCTCTATCAGAAGATCCGCGAACACGAGCTCCGCGACCCTGTCAGATCCTGAGGGCGCGTCGCGAAAGGATCCGCGGGAGAGCACGAGGGCCCGCGGCAAGGTTCCGCGATGCACCGGTGCGCCTCCGTGGAGGAAACGATGCGAGCTGGATGGAGTTTGCTGCTGGGCGTGCTGCTGAGTTGCGGGCAGAGCGAGCCGGACATTCGGCTGATGCCGTCTGACGAGACTCCTTCGCCGGTGATCGGGCGAACGGTTGATCTAACCACGTACGAGGGTGGCGAGCGCTCAGCGAGGGAGTCCGTGGTCATCGGGAGCGACGATCCGCGGCTTGGTCAGATGCTGGGTTACCTGGAGCAGATTTGTACTCGGGACGCGCACTTAATCGAGCGCTTCGAAGACACCGCAGTTCAGTACGGCGAAGACTACGTCAACGCGCGGAACGATGATTGCGGCCGGCAGGGAGCAATGCAGCAACAGATGCTCTTGTGCCTTGGCCACAAGCTGATGGGCATGAGCGAGGCGGTCATGCCGCAGGACTTCCTCGACGAACGGGGGACGATATTGCTTCGTTCACGGAAGCTAGTGGAAGAACTACCTGAAGCCGTGACGCCAATCCTCACGATTCCCGTACAAAACTCTCAAGCCCGCGGCACTTTCGCTCTGTGGGCGACTCTCACGTTTGAAAAAGCCGCCATCGCCGGCGCGAAGCTCATCGATCCGGAAGTGTGCAGACCGGGGTCCCTCGCGCTGAGTCTGCCGGCGTACGAAGGGCACGAACAGCGAGTTCCTCTCGCCGTGCCCGTAGTTTCCGCGACGACGGAGGCAATGCATCAGATGATGGATGCGAGCGCACGGGCTCAACAAGAAATCCAAGCCGAAGCGGCCGAAGCACGAGCCCGCGCTCCGATAGCATCGAACGGCGCGACGCAATCGTTTCGAGGACCACACGGTTCCTTACTAGAGGCCGCCGGAGTCATGACGAGAATCCCAAGCCGGCTTTTTGATCAATCGGATCGCCCTCTCCTCGGCGCGGAACAACTCGAAGGTCAGTTTCTTGCCTGTCGCGACCGACCCTACGTTCCCACATACGAGCGAGCCGAGGATCTCTTCCGCCACTTCGCGGTGAACCCCTCCCTTGCCTCTACTCTCCGGGACGCGATGGAGGCCGACAGCCCCGAGATCTTCGGCACTCCCGAGTACACCGCGCTAAATGATTCCGACTTCTATTCTCGTGCCGGAACAAACCTCGACTCAATCCACCAAGCCGCGGGCAATCTGGCAGTCGAGATGGGCGCGACCGGTCGGGTCGCAACCCCGTTTATGCGGAATGGGATACCCCGCACGACTGGGCTCTCACGATCATCAGAGAGTCCTCCTGCAGCGTTCAACTTTGCGCGAACCGCCGGCAGCGCACGGGTTCACCAGGAGCTAGGCGGTGGGATGGCGCCAACCGCAGACCTTGGCGGGACGGGCACCTTCGACATTCTCGCGGGACCCTCCGATGCATACGGAAGCGGCCCGGTTCTAGAGGCGCTTGACGTTGTCGCGACAGCGCTCGTGAACGGCAGAACAAGGACCGACATTCAGTCGCTCCGGCATGGCGACGAGATCCTCGTTTTTGACGAAGCCCGCGAGTTAGCCGACGCAGGCCACTTGTTCGCGCGTTCGCACGTTGAAATGCGCGCTCAGAACTGCGTTGGCAAACCAATCGAGGGGGGCGTTGATCGAGTTCGCCTCCGGCTATTCGGACCAAGTCGAAACGATACCGAGTCGTTCTCCGTCTGGATCGGAGAAGCCGGACTTCAATGTGCCACAACGGGCTCAGTCGAGGGCATCCCATGCGATCCGACATCTCATCGGGTTCAGGGCTCGTTTCAGGTTCGGAGCGATGGCGAGCGGTCCGGCTTTGGAAGCGACTACTTGGAGTTCGTCGTTGCGCGCGACGGTCTCCCCGAGGGAATGAGTGCGGTCCCAGAAGAGCATTTCTACGTGGCTCAGGACGGCCCCAGCGGCCGAGACCTCGTCGTCGGGCTAGACACAACATCCGGTCCGTCTACGGGGGAGTGGTCTCGCTGCACGACTTCGCCGGCCGGGATCGCCGCCCTCGCCAACGCCACCGCAGTCCTCGCTACTTCCCCGCGCGACTGTAGTACGCCGCTTACCGATTGCGCAGGCCTACCCTTCGATCAGGAGGTTCCGCTTGAGGATGAGATCGCGGAAGCTCGCGGAAGACTCCACACCGATGACCTCGAAACGAGTTGGGAGTATGCGCTGCGGTCCGCAAGAGAAGCAGCGACTGTAGCCGACATACTCGGCCAGGAGCTGGTCGCTCGGGGCCTGGAGTTTGACCTCCGGCTTGAAGCTGCGGCCGAGGCGGTAGGTCAGATCTGCGGAGTCACCATCCCTGTGAGTCACGTCCCGGGTTCTACGGGTTGCGCAAACAACGATGACTGTGGAGACGGGTACCGCTGCGGACACGGCGCATGCTTCCCCAACGACGTCTCCGCCTACCTCCCGGAAGGAGCGGACTCAGACGCGCTTCAGAACTGCCTCGACCCGGGGGAGGAGACGATCGTGAGCTTTGGGACCCGCGACTACTGCGTGTGGAGGAAGAACGGCGGTCCACCCTGCGCCGCGGATGAAATTCCGGAGTCACTCGGGACCCAGTGTCCATGGGTGTCCGAAGGGAACTGCAACGTCCCTGGCGATGCACTGGCACTCGGCTTTGAAGGAATGGAAACATTCCCTCTTGAGCTGTTTCAAGAGGTCGGAGTTCCGGGCGCTGGAGAGGTGTGTAACGACCTCGCGCACATCGTAAGAAACGCTCCCGTCTTCATAGACTCCACCGAGGTGGCCAATGTCGTAAACTCCAGCTGGCTCAATCAGGCACCGATCGATGACATAGCCCAGCACCTCAAGTGGACCGATGGGCCCCTTGAGTTCTCCGGAATTCGCAGCGTTGATGCCTCACGCGGCTTCGCCTCGCTGGGGAGCTTCTTCTATGGCCCGAACGACGAGTGGCCGTGTGCGCCCCATCCTTCGATCGACACGTCGTTGTGCGACTCGGCAGATCCGACCACGCGCCCGCTTGGGTGCGGCTATGACTGCACGCAGCTCGGCGGCTCCATCGGCCGCATGACCGCGGCCAATGATCTACGTCGCGCGGTTTCCACAATGGACGCGCTAGTCGGCCGCGAGTTCGGCCACAATCCGTTCACGTACCAGTTTGCGCACTCCGAGTGGACCCATGGCCGCACGCACTACGGCAGCGTGTCTCTTCCGGAGTTCAGCCATCTCAACGATCCGACTCTGTGCACGCTATTTCCGCCCCACACTCCCTGCGCGTTCCCGTCGGATGCGAGCTTCGATGCACAATTAGTCGGGCATAGTGCACGCCCAAATGTGTTTTCCCTTCTGATTCCGGGCTTGGCGGGAGTCGACCTCCATACCAATGGCGACTACTACCCCATCCATCCCAACATTCGATACGGGATCAATTCGTGGATGTTCTTTCGTCCCGGAGAATTCCGCGACGCCTGGGATGAGGACGAGGAACGATTCGTAGCGACGACGGTTCCTTGGACTGGCGTCGGAGACCCAAATCTGATGAACACGACCAACTACTCGGTCGCCTTCCCACTCCAGGACATGTGGGCAGGCTCGGGTCGGGCGATTGACGCGTTTGTCGCGCTCTATGGACACGGCTTCGCCGTTCCCACCGCCCGTGTCGACATCGCAGACTGGAATCGACCCGCGGGATCCTTGCTGGATATCGCGAGTTCCGGGCTGCCGGCCCATGTCGAGCGAGTCTTCGGTGAGTTCGAAGCTCCCCCGTTGATCAGCGACGACTCCAATGTGTTTGCGGACGAGGAGCCCACCGATGCCAACCCTCCGGGCACGCTGTACGCACCGCGTCCACTCGCGGGCGGCCCGATGACTTACCGCGATTACATGCGAGGTCTGGAACTCGCCTGCTACGCCGTAAACAGCAACGGGTCGGGACTCTCCTGCGGCGAAGCCGTTGTACCGCCCTCGTTGAACACCGTTGAAGACTTGGACTCCCTCGCATCGTTTGCCGAGTGCCAGGCCAAGAGTTTTCGCCGCCGCGCTGGGACCGTGTTCCTGACCGGCGTGCCCGCAAATCTGGCCGAGAACCTGAGAGATAATATGATCTCCAGCACGTACCCCGCCTATCAGGGGGCGATGGGCGAGGCGATGGGCATACTGCAGAGCAGCCTCGAATCGCTGCCGCCGGCCGTGGCCGACATCGAGAATGGCCTCCGCGACATCGGCCTCGCGGTCTCTCAAGCCGCTTCGCGCGTTCGTGAGCTGGGCATTCAGGATCGCATCGCCCAGCTCGATTTCCTACACTCGTCAGTCGGCCACGCAACCTCGTGCGCCGCTGCGACCGCTCAAGCAGCGTCCGTTTCAGGTGTGCTTGGCGGGGGCCCGGCGGCCGCAGCAGTCACGTGTGCGGGAGGAGTCGCTCAGACCATCATCGAGGGGAAAATTGCTGCCCTCCAAAGCGATGCCTTGGACGAGCAGACCGAACAGGTACTCATAGAGGCTGTCCAGCGTATGCTGGAGGCGATTGACCGTATGTCCGGTGGTGAAGCAGCATTCCGGAGCGCCATCGGCCAGGTAAACGCTCAGCTTGCTCGTGTCGCGGAACTACGTCGGCAAGCCATGGTGCAGCTCTCGAAGGTCCTTGTGTACGAAGAGGGCGTTGTCGGCGAAGGAGAGTACCCGGTCAACAGCGTCATGCGCACTCGCCTCGCGACCGCTCGGATTCGGTACGAACGAGCCCTTCAGAACGCCCGCCAACTCGCCTGGATCGCAAAGCGCTCGATCGAACAGCGGTTCGGGGTTGAACTTGAAGCAATGAACCAAGACATGGCCTTGGTTGAAGCCCCGCGTCGATGGGCCCGGCAAGTCTGTTCAATGGGCGGAATCAACTACCCGACGATTCGCGGTGAGCTAGAAGGGCCAATCGAAGACTACGCGGACGATTTCATCGGACGCTACGTCAAGTATTTGGAGCTCTTTGTCGAAAGCTATCGGTTGGACTTTCCGACTGAGAACGGCAGTGACATCGCCGTCGTATCTCTTCGAGACGACGTCCTTCGGAGCTCCACGGCGTGCGATGCCGAATCGTACAATCAGCTAATCGACAGCGCGAGCATGAGCTTCCGTTGGAGGACCTCCTGCGTTTCAGGTCAGCGATGTACCAATATCGCTCAGGGAGTCGGCGGGCCTTTTCGTGGACGCGTTGATGCGTTTGGCAACCCTGAACCACGTCGGTTGGGCGAAGCGGATACTCTTCTCCTCTCATCCGCTTGCAAGGAAGAGGACATCGACGACACCACAGGCAACTGCACCAACACGCACGACAGTCAACCGATTGAGCAAGCACTGAACCTCGAAGGGCACTATCTCCTCTCGTGGTACGAGCCTGTAACCCCCGTCGATGACTGCAACGCGCTGTGCTGCGAAACCAGCGCTTGCGATCAGGCGTGCTGGGACGCATGCGAAGACTCCTGTGCAGCGGTGCATCCGGTGGTGGATTCGACGACGATGCTCCCGCACGTCCCGAAAGTCGAAGTTAGCGTTCTCGGAGATGGCACCTCGGATCCTGTGACTGTGGGAACGCCAACGTTTCTTCCGGCAACGGACCGGTGGCTTCAAGCCTGCTCTTGGCGGCGAGTATTTATGGACATTCACGTCCCAGCACGCCAGCACGTCCGGATCGGGTTTCGTCGACCCGCGGGTGTAGCTGAGTTCAACGATGCATTCCTCGTCCCGCATGAGTTCGCAGCACCTCAGCTGGAGTCACTCAGTACGACCGAGGCCGCATCCTCCCTACCACCGCGGAGATTCTTCCCATCGGACGAAGACCGCACAATGCAGATGGCGGTTTGTCCGGACCTCAACGGTGATGTCTTTAGGTCGTTGCAGCACTGGCGCCGAGGTTGCCAGCAGCTCTGCCCCGAAGGGTTCGAAGATGCCTGCGCGGACGGCAGCGTCGATAGGGCCGTGACACGCTGCTTCTGGGAAACCAACTTCCACATCAGCCAAGACGCGATCGACCGAGGAGACCTCTTCCCGAACGGTGGCTTCGCGAGCGGCAACTTCAACTACCGGCACAACACCATCGGCGTGAACCTCGTTGGCGTCGGCGTTCGTGACTGCGCAACCGCCGACAACCCAGGGGCGTGCTACGCGAGCGGTTCGCTCCCGTTCTCGATTCGTCACGACGGCCCCTACCTCGTACGCAACCACGACGGTGACGACGTCGAAGCGCCGCTCTACGTCGGCAACATTCAACACGGGCGGGCGCTAGCAGCGGAACGCTACCTCACCAACCCGCTGTCCGGTGCGGACCGGGGTCTGATGACCG
>JBCDAA010000239.1:0-14020 GCA_039186435.1 Myxococcota bacterium
CTCCTTCCGGTAGTCGAAGTCGCGCCCGGTGTACGGGTCTTTCCCGCACAGAAACGCCCGCCGAACGCACCGTGAAATGCAGTGGTAGTAGGCCGTCGTGTCTACATCCAAGGATTCTGCGCGCGCTTGAGGCATGCCCAAACCCTAGCCGGGTTTTCAGGCGATGTCCATAAATATGGTTGTCTTTTCGAACTCGACCTTTTCGAACTCGACCGCTCCAGGCGCGGCGAGGGTTCGGCTAGTCGCCTCGGGGGGAGTAGGCAGCGGGGGTCGATGTCTGGAACTGCGCAGCGACCTGGGGCTTGCGCAGGTGTAGTGCCGCCCACGCGAAGCACGCACCCTTGATGAGCGCCCAGCCGAGGGCAAAGCAGATCGACACCGTCAGTCCCATCCCCAGGATCGAGTCGAACGCTTGGCCCGCCATCGGATCGCCAGCGGCCATCTCCGGCAAGAGCTGCATCACGTCATACTGTACGTAGAGACTGAACGAAGCCTCGGCGATTCCCCAGACGATCGACCCCCAGAGCAGGTTCGGGCCCCACGCCGCCGCGCCCGGCTTGCGCTGAAACACCATCACACCAAGCACAAAAAGCGCGATCGACACACCCATGCCAATGACCTGAACAACCGCACTCGGGAGCTGCCAACGCGCGACCTGCTCCGTCATCTGATCCACAAACTGAATGGATCCGTTGCTGTTCATCGACGCCTGCATGCTGCGCATCTGCTCGAACTGCTGCTGCTGTAGGATCGACCCCAACACCCCAGCGGCCCCGCACCCGCAGGCAGAGAATCCGTAGATCATCAGCCCAACCGCGATGGCGCTAAGCGCCCCGCTTCGCTTTGCCGCGCCCGTCACCTCCAAATCATGCCTCCCCACCAAGAAATGGTCGAGGGTCGACGCCCTCCTTCGCTTATCCTCACGCCATGGAAAAGACGCGCTGCTGCGTGTGCCACGAGTTTTTTGCCCCCGACGAAACCGAATGGCTCGGTGGGCGGTCGTTCTGCAAACGTCACCACGAGCTCGCCCTATCCGCCACCGAGCTCCACTGGTCACGTGCCGGACTCGCAGAAACTGCCCTTCTCGCCGCGTTCATCGGCGTGGTCTCGCTCGCCTTCGGTAGCAACCCGCTTCCAACATCTACCGCAACGGGCCTCCTCCTCGCGCTCATTCCCGCCGCGATCTTCATGGTGTTCGTCTACCGCCAGGACCGCGTTGAACCCGAACCGATCTACGTCGTCGCCGGCGTCTTCGTATTCGCGGCGCTCCTCGGCCACGCCGTCGCGAACCCCTTCGCAGATTGGCTCCTCGCGCGCGACGGCTGGCAGTACGAACACGAGCTGACCGCGTGGATCGGCTCGATCGGCGTTCGCGGAACCCTCGCTGCTCTCTTCGCCTACCTCGCCGTGCGCTACAGCGTCTACCTCACGGACGAGTTCGACGAACCCGTGGACGGTGTCATCTACGCGACCGCCGCGATGCTCGGCCTCGCAACGGCTACCAATCTCGGCTTCATCGCCCAGCACGATGGAGTACTTCCCGTTGCAGGAGCGACAGCGATGGCAAGCACGACGCTCGCACACGTCGCAGCCGGCGTTGTTCTCGGCTACGGCTTAGGGCGCGTTCGATTCGACCCACAACGCGGTCAACGATGGCTCGCGCTGTCGTTTGCGGCCGCCGCGATCCTGCACGGAGCGCTCCACGAACTCGTTGTTCTCGCCGGAACATCGCGCGGAACCTTCGAGCCGCTCCTGGGATTCGGAGTCGCGATCACGCTCGCTGCGGCCGTGCTCGCCAGCTCGCACTACATCACGGTTCGCTTTGCGCGCCGAAGCCTCGAGGAGGGCGACATTGCCTTCTCCTGAACATCGTCTCGCAACCCTTCCTTCGATCGATTGGGGCCCCTGGCTTGTGGCTGCGCTGCTTCTCGGTGGAAGCATCGCGTACGCGCGCGGGTTCGCGCCGGAAGAGCGTCACGCGCGCGCTTTTGACGGACACGTGCTCTTCGACCTGCCTCACGGGTGGTCCGCACATCAAGAATCGGATGCGTTTGTCGCGCAGCTTCCAACCCTCGACGCGATCGCACCCACCGTTCTCGTCGAACCGATTGAAACGGACACCACCGACGCGCTCTTTCAGGATCTTGAAGTCGCGCGAATGCAGCAATCCCGCGCCAGCGGGGGAATTGGCTACCGCGTTCTTCACGTGGACGAACGAGATGCGCTCGGCGGTCATCGAAGCACCTGGGTCTGGTATGCCATCGTGCGCGATCCTCCGGACGCGCGCCCCGGAGCGGCAGTCATGCCGATCGTTGTCGTCGGAGTCGACATCCTTGTCATCACCGCCGAGGGCCACGCCTGGCACGTCGCGGCCTTTGAACCTGAACACGAAAGCGCGGACGACGAACAAGAGCTTCGCCGAATCGTAGACGGGCTGAGGTTCCGATGAGAGTTCTTGTCTGCTTCGGGCTCCTGGTTTCGGCGACCGCACATGCGCAGCTCTCCGCAGAGGCGACCGACCGCTGCGTTCACGCCGCCGTGAAGATCGTCATGCTCGCAGACGGTCGCGGCGGTAGCACCGGGTCCGGCTCGTTGATCGATCCACGCGGGTACGTGCTTACGAACTTTCACGTCGTTGGCCACGTCCATCCCGAAACGGGCGTCCCCGGAACACTTCATAACGCGCAAAACCGTGTGCTCATGGCGACGGTCGATTCCGCGCGACAGGCAGCACGCCCGCGCTGGCGCGGTGTGGTGGTTCGAGGAGACGCGCGACTTGATCTCGCGCTCGTACGAATCGTTGCCGATAGCGATGGCACGCCGATCGAGGGCGCCCCCTTCCCGACGGTGCCGCTTGCTGCGACCGACGACCTGCGGCCGGGCTCGCGTGTGTGGGCGTTCGGGTTTCCTCTCGGCGTTCGTACGATCAATGTGACCGAAGGCTCGATCGCGGGCTTTCAAATGAACGCGCGAGACCAGGTCTCGTGGCTTCGAAGTGACGCCGAGTTCAATCCCGGAAACAGCGGGGGCATGTTGGTTGATCGGGAAGGCCGTCTCATCGGCGTTCCCACGCGCGTTTTTCACGGCCGTGGACGGGCTCTCGAACCTGTCGAACTCGCGCGTCCCGTTGAGCGAGTGCCGCAAGCGTGGCTCAACGATCTACGACGGGGCCACATTGAGGATGTACAGATTCGCGGTGCGCCTGCCGTTCGCGAGGGCGGGTCACTCGAGGACGTTGCAGTGGGCGACCATGGAACGGTCGGTGCGCCGGACCAACACTTCTATCGCCTCGAACCCCGCCGCAGCGGGACGCTCCGAATCACCCCGCCGCTGCCGGTTGCAATCATGCGAGGGAACAACGTGGTTCGCGAGGGTCAGGGGGAAGTCGAAGTCCAAGCCGACGATCCCGATGAGCTCATCGTTTCCGTGCTCATCCCAAACGCGGGCGAACAGGCGGTGTCGTACGAGGTCGCTCTCGAGGCGCGTCCGGTCGAGGTCGCGACGGAAGAAACGGGCCCAGCGACCGTGGAGGAACCGACTCCAGCGCCAACGCAGCCCGCGACGGTTGTCGTGCGAGGGGTGGTCGCGAACGCGATCAGCGGACAAGCCGTTTCGAATGCATGGGTTCTCGTTGCGGAGCCGGGCGTCGACCTCGAAGCCGCCCTCCGCGCGTTCCTGAGCGGAGAAATCTCGGAGACGTCGTTTCGTCGTCAGCTGGCGGCGACAGCTCGTAGTGATGTTCAGGGCGGGTACTCGCTTGGCCCTCTGCTGCCGGGTCGGTATCGCGCCGCTGCACTCGCTCGGGGGTATCGCCCCTCCCTGTTGACGCTGACAACGGGGACGGATCCGCTCGTGAACATCGGCCCGATTGAACTGCGTCCGTGATTGAGTTTCGCCATGAGGTGATGCTTGGGTTGTGGAGCATCGGTGGCGACTGGGGTCCCGTCGACGTCCCAGCGACTCAGGCGCTTCTCCGTCGAGCGGTCGACCTCGGCATTCGATGGGTCGACACTGCCCCGATCTACGGGCGGGGAGAGGCGGACCGACTTCTCGCGACGTCGCTCCCCGAACTCGACCTTCGCGTTGCAACCAAGGTCGGACCGCGGTTTGAGGGCGCACATCCGCGATGCGATCTCTCGCCAGACAGTGTTCGACGCGATCTTGAGGAGAGCCTGCGCCGACTGGGCGTGGACCACGTGGATCTCGTACAGGCGCATTGGCCGTGCGAACGCGGCACGCCGCTCGAGGACACCGTGGGCGCGCTGAAAGAGCTGGTTCAGGAGGGCAAGGCGAAGGCCTGGGGACTCTGCAACTTCGGACCGGATGCGGCTGAAGCACAGCCCGCGACGCTTCAAGCGGCGTACTCGTTGATGCGCCGAGAAGTCGAACAAAACGGCGTTCGGGAGCGGTGTCAAAAGGACGGAGTTTCGCTCCTCGCGTACGAGACGCTGGGCCGTGGATTGCTCGCTGGGAGGTTTCGATCGCTGCCGCGATTCGCGGAGGGTGACCACCGCCGACGAGACCCGAGGTTTTGGGGAGCGCGGTTTTACCGAACCAATCGATCGGTGGATCTGCTGCGTCAGGCGACGGCGCGTCTTGGCTATCCAACTGCGGCGCTCGCGGCCGGTTGGGTGCTCGCGCAGGCGGGTGTGAGTGGCGTTATCGTTGGAGCTCGAACAGCGGACCAGCTCGCGGAATCGGTTCGGGCGCGCGAGGTCGCAGACGACCCACGAGCGCTCCGGCTCCTCGACCGTATCGCTGCGACCTTCCGCTAGCGAACCCGAGCCAGCAACTCCGATCGCGCTCACACACCAGATCTGATTGCATTCATATACAAGACAACCATACATATTGACATAGGCGCGCGTCGCACGGCTTCCCACGCGAAAGACGGCATCAATCCAACGCCGCGGCGCTCGTGCTTGAGGCCCACGGGTTGAGCAGCACGTCATGTCAACATGTTTGGTTGTCTTATTTGAGCCCGCTCGAATCGAGCAGCACATCATGTCAATATGTTTGGTTGTCTTAGACTTAGGCTGCCTAGTCTTAGACTTAGGCCGTCTTGAACGTTCGGATCTTGAGGCAGGCGTTGCAGCTACCGGAAACGGGCGGCGATGGCGGTTAGCTCAGGCGGAGCGAGGGTGAACGCGAAAACCGCGAGGTCCTCGTCCATGTGCTGGCGCGAAGTCGTACCGATGAGCGGGACCACACCCAGCTGCGTGAGCGCGCGAAAGAGCACCTGCGCTTGGGTTTTGCCGTGGCGTTCAGACGCCGCGCGCACCGGGGCACTCTCGAGGAGGTGCGGGTTCGCCGTCAGGGTCCAAAAGCTCTGATAGGCCACTCGGTGCTCCGTACAGAACCGGCGTAGGTGAGCGTCGTAGCCGCTGTCTCGATAGAATCGGTTTTGAAGCACCGCCGGCGGGATCCGCGCTCCGTTGAAGAGGCGCTCGAAGAACGCTGCGTCGTAGCAGTTCGAAATGCCCAGCTGCCGCGCCTGGCCCGCATCCACAGCCGCCTCAAGGGCACGCCAGACAAGCATCGTGTCCGCGAAGGTCTTGAGAGGGGAGTGCAGCACCAGAGCGTCGAGACAGCTGACGTGGAGGTTTGCCAGCGAGCGCTGAATCGACTGGGCGACCTGCTCCGGTAGCGACGCCTTTGGATCGTAGGGCACCCGCGCCGGGTCTTGTCCACCTAGGGGCGTGAACTTGGTCTGCACATACAGCTCGTCTCGACGCACGCCCGCCAACCTCAACCCTTCGCCCACTCCTGGCTCGTGATAGTGCTTCGGCTGACAGGCGGTATCGACACCTCGAAACCCCGCCGCGAGCGCCTCCTGAACGAGTGCGGCGGTACGCTCCTTCTTCCAGGCTGTGCCGTAGACAACGCCGGGCATGGTGACGCCCGCGTGGGTCGTGAATCCCTCACGCATGGCGGGATCCTACCCCGACCGCGTTCGATACGCGTGTTCGGTACGAGCGGCTACTCCGCGGGCTCGGCAACCATGGCGCTCGCGCCGATCCCGAGGTCCGCGGACTCCGCGTAGGCTTCGACTCCGCACTCGGCGACGTCGAGCCCTTCGAGTTCGTGGTCTTCGCTGACCCGGACGCCGCCAGGAACGAGGAACTTCATTCCAAACCAAACGGCCGAACCTGCGGCAAACGCAAACGCAAAGCCGGCAAAGGTACCGAGCGCCTGAATGCCGAGCTGCGCCGCGCCACCGCCCATGAAGAGACCGACCTCGTCACCGAAGAGTCCGACGGCGAGCGTTCCGAAGATCCCGCAAATCCCATGCACGGTGACGGCGCCCACCGGGTCGTCAACTTTGAGCCGGTCCAGAAGGAACACGCCCTCGACGCAGATCACGCCGGCGATCGCGCCAACGGCGAGCGAGGGAACAGGGCCGATCACATCGCAGCCCGCGGTGATTCCGACCAGACCCGCGAGGGCGCCGTTCAACGCCATCGAGAGATCCAGCATCTTCGTGCGCAGCTTCACCCACGTGAGCGCCGCGAGGAATCCAACGGATGCCGCGAGGTTGGTGACCAGCACGATTCGCGCAATGGACCCGGGGTTTTCGGCGCTCACGGTGCTTCCACCGTTGAACCCAAACCACCCGAGCCAAAGAACGAGAACCCCAAGCGCCGCGAGCGGAAAGTTGTGCGCGGGCATTGGCTTGCTACGCCCCTTGCTGTCGTATTTTCCGAGTCGCGGTCCGATCGCGAGCGCGCCTGCGAGGGCCATTCCGCCACCAACGGCGTGAACGACCGTGCTTCCTGCAAAGTCCATGAAGCCCATTTCGCTGAGCCATCCGCCGCCCCAGACCCAATGGCCGACGACCGGGTAGACGAACGCTGTCGCGATCGCCACGAACGCAAAGAAGGTCCCCAGGCGCGCGCGTTCGGCAACGGCACCACTGACGATCGTGCAAGCGGTTGCTGCAAAAACGAGCTGAAAGAACAGGAAGACGAAGATCGGAAGCGTACCGACATCCGCCTCCGTGCCGGCGGGTGCGAAGAGGGTCATGCCGACGAAGCTTGAGCCTTCGCCAAACATGAAGCCGTAGCCCAGGAAATAGAACACCACCGAAGCAATGGCCACCACGCCAAAGTTCTTCAGGAGCACCATGACCGCGTTCTTCCGGCGACAGAATCCGCTCTCTACGAGGGCGAATCCTGCGTGCATGAAGAAGACGAGAAATGCGCTCAGGAGCACCCACACCGAATCGAGAAGTCCCTGTTCCATCAACTCTCCGCATCCGCCGGCCCAGGGCGGTACAGGGACCTTGACCGCGGAATGTTTCCGGCGGGTTTCGGCGGCACTTCCGGCCCGAAACAACGGGCTCGCAGTGTCTTCCGAACTCCGGTCTTTAAGGTCTATCGGGCGCTACTTCAGAGGGAAGAGCGCCGCGACCTCTGCCACTCGGCGCGCGTCGACCGGCGCGTGAATTCGCCCGTGTTCCTTCACGTACGTCCCGACGATCGCTGCGTCGGCAAAGGGCGCGAGCGCAGGCGCGGTCGCGGGAGTTACCCCAGACCCCAACACGACGGTCCGGTCGCCCGCCGCCGCACGAACCTCCCGGAGCACACTCGCATCGATGGGTTCCCCTGTGCCGCGTCCGGTCACGATCACGGCGTCCGCACCACCGCGAAGCAACACCTCCTCCGTCGCCTGCGTCGGCGAGAGCGGTGCGAGCGGCTTCGCATGCTTGACGAGTACGTCCGCCCACAGCGCGGTTTGCGAGCCCAGCGACGCGCGATAGCGAAGGGAGTGCGCCGCTTCGCCTTCGATCAACCCCTGGTCGGTTACGTACGCTCCGGTGTGCACATTCACCCGCACAAACGCGGCGTTCGTCGCGGCAGCAATGCCCAGAGCGGCCATCGCGTCGTTGCGCAGACAGTTCACCCCAACGGGAAGGTCGACCGTGTCTTGAACCGCACGCACAGCAAGGGTGATCAGCGCAATCTGATGGGCGGGAAGTCGATCGCCGGCGGTGCCTTTCCAAAAGGGCGCGGAGCCAAAGTTCTCGACGATGAGCGCAGCCGCTCCGCCTTCTTTGTACGCCCCTGCATCACGCCGCGCGGCCGCAAGCGCATCGTCGAAGGACCCGGCGCAACCAGGATCTCCGGGTACGGCGGGAAGGTGAACGACGCCTACGAGCCCCTTCATGATTCGTCCGGGTCTGGAGGTACGGAGAGTGAGCGAAGCGAATCGTTCGCCAACGCAGCCCGCTGAATGCGCGCAATTCGACCCTGCAGGGACCCGAGCTCCTTGGTGAGCGTCGCCAGCTCCGACTCCAGACTCGATCCAGGAATCATGGATACGCGCTCGGCTTGGAACGCCTCATCGGCTTCGACTCGCGCCTCGTCCATGCCACTCAAGATGACACCAATGAAGAGGTTCAAGAAGATCATCGTGCCGATCAGAATGAACGAAACAAAGAAGAGCGCTGCGCCTACGGGCGATTCGGCAGGCGCCACACAAAGCTGCTCCATCCCGCCGTACCCATACGCATCGCAGCCGTACATGTTGATGTACATGAGGTCGGTCCAGTCCTCGAGGGTGACCGCCCGAAAGAGGCTGAGAAAACTGATCTGCAGGTTGCCGAAGTGCACCGGGTCGTTCTCTCCCCACATGAACACCGCGGCGACGGCATACA
Organism: Myxococcota bacterium; assembly: GCA_039186435.1. GTDB lineage: Bacteria > Myxococcota_A > Polyangia > Polyangiales > Houyiibacteriaceae > JALVDI01. Next base: position 8,657 of record JBCDAA010000239.1, read on the forward strand.
CGTAGAAAAGCATCGTGAGGAGAACGGACACGTACGCCATCGAAGGAATGCTCTTGAGAAGCGCGCCCACGAGAAGCTGAAGTTTCGGGAGCGCCCGCACGAGCTTGAGCACGCGCAAGAGACGCAGGAGTCGCAGCACCGTTGCGTAGCTCGCCGCGAAGGGAAGAAACGCGCCCGCGACGATCACAAAGTCGAAGACGTTCCATCCGTCGTAAAAATAGCGCCACGGTCGCGGCAGCTCGGCGACCATCTTCACCACAATTTCAGCGACGAAGATCCAAAGCACGATCTGATCGAGAACGTGAAGGATGCCGTGGTAGCGCTCGTGCACCGCGGGGTACGTTTCAACCCCGACCAGGATGCCGGCGAAGACGATCACGAGAGTGATGAAATTCTGAAAGTGGGAGGACTCGGCGATCTTCTGGCACAGCTGAATCATTCGAAACTCCTGAATCGTTCGAAACTCCGGGCCGCGCGGGAAATGCCACAGCGGGGCCGCTCCGTCCACAGCGGAGTGCGCACTCGGAAGTTCCCGCTACGCGCCGGCGAAGTGCGCGTTCCAGCGAGCCATTTCGTCCAGCACGCCCTGCCCTACCGGTGTTGCGTCCGCGTGCTGCGCGAGAACCTGTGCGCCTTCGTCGTTGAGCCGGCAGACTTCGCGAAAGCGACCCTCGACCTTTTCACCGCGGGCGAGGAGCCCCTCGTAGAGGCGTGCGACCGGGAGGAACGCGTGAACCGCGAGAAGCACACCCTGCAAAGGCCGCGGGTCGGGACGCACCGGCGACGAGTAGAGTGGATGAAAGGCGTTGTGCAGAAGCGGGTCGAGCTCGAGCAGCGCGTTGAGCTTGTTGTGGCTCACCTCGTGGATGAGGGCCTCCGCCATCGTCAGCACATTCGGGTGAAGCGTGAGGTAGATCGTGCCGCGGGCTTCACCGTAGCTGGCGCTGAGGTGCGTATGCTCGTCGTACCCCACCGGTACGATCTGCTGAAGCACCAGCCCGATCTCACGACGAAAGTCCGGAAGCACGTCGGCGATGAGCGAGAGCGCGTCGCGCAACACGGCCACCCATTCGTCCGCAGAGCGCTCCCCGAGCGACACGACGTTGCCCTTTTTGTCCGGGTGGGCTTCCTCCATGCGGAGCGGATTGTTGTCGAAGGTGGACAGCACGATGTCGTCCGCAATCGAATGGAACGCGCCGGGACTGGTCGCGCGACCTTCGCCGAACGTCATGGGCGCACTGGTGGGGGCGTGCTTGTCCTTAAGCGGCGCGATCAACACCGGCGGGGGCGCCTTCATCTCCACGGGGCCGTCGAGCGCACCCGCAAGCTCCAGCGCGAAGAGACTTTGGCCCACGAACTCCGAAATCAGCGAATCCGGCGGCAAATCCCCGCGTCGTAGGCACCGGAGCGCCGTTGATACCTCTACCCGACGAAGGAGGCTCGCGATCGCACCTGGGCGCCCTGGAAGAAACCCGACGAGGACCTGCCGAAGCGCGCGGTAGTCCGCCTTGGCGGCCGGACTCGCATGCGAGGGGGCACGGAGTGTCTTGAAGTCCTCAAAGAGCTTTCGCAGCCCCATCGACAAGATCGCGCGAAGGGTGGTCGACCCCTCGGTCGGAATCGTCAGGTCGCTCGGCGGACTAGGACGAAACGCGCTCACCAGGGCGGTCCTAGCGCAGATCGCCCAAAAGCCTGCTGATGAAACGCAAAGCTCCCTTGAGATAGCCCCACAATGAATGTCATCGTGCAGTCACGCATCTGTGGGTATGATGCAACGTTTTTGGGGCTGGCTCCGCCGAGAGCGCGGAACGCAATCGGGTTTCCCGGCGATGCTACGCGTCCGCGACGCGAGCGGGACCCTCGTTTCACGCGTTGAACTGAGCGGGGTCTTCCACCCGAGCGGCCGTCGCATGAGCAAAACGCAGATCACCGCGGCTGGCTTGTGTCTGGTGCATTGGCCGCGGGACGCCGACCGCCTCACCCTCGAGGTTGCCGCAGGGGCAGGAAGCGCGCGGCTCGAAGTCGAGCAGCAGCGTCCGGAACCTAGCCGCGTGATCGAAGTTCAGCTCGAGCAATAAGCTCGCAAACCTCTGGCACAAGCGTGCCCGCCTTGCCCTCGAGATAGGCGCCCTTCCCCGTCGACTCGACGAGCTCGCTGAAGGGATTTGGCTCCGGGTTGATGACGATCATCGGTACGCCGCGCTGGGCCGCGAGCATCCCGATCCGCATCGGAAGTGACGTCGCGCCCGTCGTTCCTACGACCACCACGAGCGATGCGGTCGCCGCTGCGTAGAGGGAGCTCTCGAAACGGAACTTCTCCTCGTCGTACGACTCGTCAAACCACAGGACGTGGGGACGCGCGCTGACGCCGTTGACGTTCAGCAAGGCGGTCTCTTCCGAAGTGAGGCGCCGTTCCTTGGGCCAAACGGTATCGATCCCGTCGGGCAGGGGCACGATTTCGTCGCCACCCACGGGACGCATGTAGTCGATGTTGCCGTGAATCTGATAGGTGCGCTCGAGCGAGTTACCCGCCTGAAGGTGCAACCCGTCGACGTTTTGCGTGACGAGTAGAAAACGATCGTGGAGAGACGCTTCGAGCTTCGCGAGGGCGTCGTGCGCAACGTTGGGTCCCGCGCCGCGACAGACGCCGCGCCGGTACAGGTACCAAGCCCAGACCTCGTCCGGCATTGCGAGGAAGGCAGAGAAGGTCGCCATCTCCTGGGGGTGGTAGTTCTCGCCACCGACCCGCCAGTAGCCTTCCTCTCCGCGAAAGGTCGGGATCCCGCTCTCCGCGGAAATCCCAGCGCCGGTGAGCCAGAGAACGCGGCCTTCGGCGCGAAGGCTCTCGTCGATCAAAGATTCAAGGTTCACCCCTGCGAAATGCCGGAGGCGCGAAAGCGTGTCAACGCGGAAGGCGCGCGACGATGACGTTCTCGCCGCGAAGGAACGCGATCTGGTTGCCTGCAAGGGACGGAGCCTGTTCGATCGCATCCGTCGAGGTCAGCTGGGTCACACGCGGCGCATCGTCGAGTTCGACCAAAAAGAGGTCGCCGCTTGTGACCTCGTGACCGTCGTCGGTGGTGCGCTCGAACACCAGACGGCCGTCGCCGAAGCGCGCGTGGGAGCCGGTGCCGAGGTGGAAGGTACGGCCTTGCTCGGTCTCGTAGAGGTAGAGACCCGTGGACAATCCTTCGAAGGCAACCCAGCGCCCATCCGGCGACACCTGCGGCGCGAAGTAGCGGTCGCCGGGCGGCGCAATCGTCTCTTCGGCGGCGCCGCTTCTCAGCGCGATCGCACCTTCATCGGTGACGCGAACTCGAAAGGGCGTGGCGGGAACGACGGGCGCCACGTTGGCACCGCTGAGGTCGACCGCACGAGTGGGAATCGCGGTGCTCGTTTCGCCCGGAACACGAACGCCGAGGGCAGCTCCATCGGCGCGCCAGGTAGGCTGAAACCCGGAGCGCTCGCCCGTTGCGACGACCTGCGTTGTGCCGGTCGAGAGTTCGGCAACGCTCAGCGTGGCAAATCCGGCGTGACTGAGGGCAACCCGCGCTCCGTCGGGCGCGAGCGTGACGTCCGCGAAGGAGCCTGTAGCGACGACACGTTCGTCGAGGAGCTGCAAGGGCGCTGCCTCCGCCGGAAGCTCAATTTGCGGAAGGTTGCTGGTGGTTTCGGCCGCCACGGTTTCACCTGCGCCGCTACCGCCGCAGGCGAGGAGCGCAGTGGATGCCACCGCGGCGAGATGACGACGTCGCAGCCGAACGCCGAGGAGCATCAGAAGAACAAAGCCGGCTCCAGCGGGCGCGGAACCGCTCGTGCTGCAGCCACCGCCGCTCCGCGGGTCCATTCCGCCGTCCACGGGATCCATCATCGGCGGGTCCATCATCGGCGTTCCTCCACCCATCATCTCTCCTTCTGTCGCTGCATCGTCTTCGACGATCACCGTGTCGAGGGCTCCGCCCGTGGCGAGGGGGCGCAGCGACACGGAACACCAGGTGCTCCGATCGGATGCAACCTCACAGGTGCGCGTTCCGCTCGCAAAACCATCGCCGGATGCTTCGACGGTGTAGCGCCCGGGCGGAAGCGTGAACGACCAAAAACCATCGCCGGCTCGGCTGCGCGTCGAGGCGCCGTTTTCCAGCACGCGAACCTGGGCGTCGACGATGCGGCGCGCGAGGTTGTCCCCCTCGAAGATGACGCCCTGGAGGATGCCCGTGCGCTCTTCGCGAACGAGGCCGAGCGAGCACCAGGCTTCGCCGCCGGCGGAGACGACGCATTCGCGCGATGCCGCCGCGAACTCCGGGGCGGTCACGTCGATGTTGTAGGTCCCGGCGTCGAGTTCGAAGGACCAGTTTCCGGCGGCGTCCGTGGTGGCTTCGTTGCCGGTTTCGCGAACGCGCACGGTGGCGCCCGCGAGACGAGCCGAGGTGTCCCCAAAGCCAGCGCCGGTGTCTTCGAAGATCACGCCGCGCGCGGTTCCGGTGGCGGCGACTGGGACCGCTACACCGACCGAGCACCAGGTGACTCCGCCCGCGACCGTGCAGGTGCGCCGACCGGCGGTGAACCCGGAGGCCGTCGCCTCCACGGTGTAGGTGCCGTCCGCGAGATCGAAGCGCCAGAATCCGTCGCCATCGGCGGTCGCGCGATCGCCCGTTTCGATCACGGTGACGGTCGCGCCGGCAACGCGGCGAGAGGTGTCCTCGAGACCTGCGCCGAGGTCTTCGAAGACGACGCCCTGGAGGCGGCCACTGCTCGGGTCGGGGTCCGGGTCCGGGTCGGGGTCCGGGTCCGGGTCTGGCGTGCCGCCAACGCTCTCGACGATCGCGCGGTAGTGCGCCACGGCCATTTGCTGTCGGCGGGTCGCGCTCGCGAGAAAGGTGCTGTCGATGGAGCAGTTGTTGATGAAGCCCGTCTCGGAGAGCGCGGCTGGCATGGTGGTCTGGCGGAGCACGGCGAAGTTGGCGGACTTGAGTCCGCGGTCGCGAAGGCCCCAGGCGGCGATCATCTCGTTCTGAACGCGTCGGCCGAGGTCGCGGCTCGTGGAGGACGCCGAGGTGTGCACGAACGTTTCGGTTCCCGTGGCTGGGGTGCCCGCGTTGGCGTTCGCGTGAATGCTGACGAAGCGGCTCGCGCCAAGGTCGTTCGCGAAGCGGGCGCGGGTGGAGAGGCCCACCGAGCGGTCATCGGTACGGGTCATGCGAACCGTGTAGCCGTCCGCTTGGAGCAGGTCGCGGGTACGAAGGGCGATGTCGAGAACGACGTCTTCCTCTTCGAGAGAGCACCCGACGGCGCCGGGGTCGCTTCCTCCGTGACCGGGATCCAGGACGATGGTCTGAGCCGCGAGGGGGAGGCTCCAGAGGGCGA
>JBCDAA010000240.1:0-13955 GCA_039186435.1 Myxococcota bacterium
CTGCGGAGCAGCATCTACGACTTGAGCCGCTTCGCACAGGCGATCCTCGGCGGGGGCGAGCTCGAGGGCGCGCGCATCTTCAACGAAGAGACCGTAGAGGAGATGGTTCGCCTGCAGATTCCCGAGCTGAGCAACCGGCAGGGACTCGTGATGCGCTACGACACCGTGAACGGCCGGCAGTACGTCGGTCACAGCGGCGCCGGCCTCGGCGGAAGCGCGCAGTTTCTCCTTCGTCCCGAAGACAACGCAGCGATGATCGTGCTGACGAACTCCGACGCCTACGTTCGCGCACGCCTCGGCTTTCGGGAAGGACGCGACGCGATCGAGCGGATCCTCGAGGCGCTCGACGAAGAGCTTCAGCGTCTCGCCGCGCCGATTCCCTAGCTCTTTGTCGCAGCCGCTCGTCCCTTTGTCGCAGCGCCGCTCGTCCCTTTGTCGCAGCGCCTATGCGGGCGCGTCGCCCGTGTCGGTCACGCCGAGCCGTTCGAGCGCGAGCCACAGACGGTCCTGTCCCCAGGTCGTCCAATCCCCAACGCGAAAACACGGCACGCCCCAGAGACCCTGTTCGCTCATTGCCGCGCGGTTGGCCTCGACCTGCTCGCGCCACTGCGCGTCGGAGAGCGCCTCATCGACGATCGCTGCAACGCCCGCGGTCTCGGCAACCTCGCGAATCCCGGCGTCGCTTCCGACGTCGATCGCTTTCGACCAGATTCCCTCGTACGCCGCGAGCGCAAAATCGTGGGCTGGCCGCGTTCCAAGGATTCGCTGCGCGTAAGTAAACACCGCGAGGCACTTCGAAACACCCTCGCCGAGCGGATCGCAGACGCGCCCGTAGGGAATTCCAAGACGATCCGCTTCCCGCTTCGCGTCGCGGGCGATGTACATCACCTTGTCTTTCGGCACCGGAAGACCGCGCGTCACCATCGGCAAAAGCGGACGAAACTCGATCTCGGGCAGCCGATCGCGAAGGGCGTGAAGACGCGCGATCGCGAGGTAGGAATAGGGACTGCGAAAGGAAAAGAAGCACTGCAGGGTCGAGCCCGTCGCCGCGATCGATGCTGGACGCCGCGGCGCAACCACAAAGGGCTCACCGGCGCCGTCGGCCGCGAGATGATCGAGGAGGTGGGGGAGTCGATCGATGCCCCAATACCAGATCCCAGCGTAGGAAAGCGTCGCACCCATGTAGTGCTTTGCGCGGCGAAGCGTCTGGTAGTTCGCCTCCAGCGTCGGCCGCACGGACTGCCCGGAAACGGTGCCGAACTCCTTGACCGCGGTCGCGAGCGCGTCTCCGTCGTCGTCCCAGAGCGCATCGCCGAGGGTCACCGCCGCGCGCAGCCATTCCGCCGCAGGACGCTCCGCGAGCAGCACCGCGTTCACCCGGCGCACGCGATCCTCGGCGGGCGGTTTCGGATCCTGCGGAAAGCGAATGTCCCGACGCGCGGCCAGCTCCGACGCGTCGCGCATCGCAAAGGCGAGGCGCTTCTGCGGTTCGGGATCCGCGTCCGCGCCCGGCGGCGGCACTACCACCGGTTTCAGGGTGATCGCAAAACGCTCAACGACCGGAACCAGCGCCTGTGCGAGAAGATGCGAGTAGGGATCGTCGACCTGGTGGTAGAAGGTCACCACCCGATCGCCGCGGCTCACCGCGCGCCCGATGGCGTGAAGGCTCCGCTTCAACCCGGGGCCTCGGTTCAGGTAGGCGCTGATCGCGGCGCCCCGAACTTTGACCCGAAGGCTCACGCGCCGGTGACCTCGTACACCTGGGCGACCGCGTCACCGAGCTTGCTGGGATCGGAGCCGCCCGCCTGAGCGAAATCCGGACGACCACCGCCGCCACCGCCCACGACCTTTGCCGCCGCCTTGACGATATCGCCCGCGCGAAACTTCTTGGTGATCTCCTTAGAGACCGTACACACGAGGAGCGCTTTCTTGCCGTCCTGACTCGAAGTTCCGAGGAGGACCACCGCCGGCGAAAGCTTGTCTTTCAGCTGGTCGGCCATCTCCCGAAGAACGTTCGCGTCCACGCTCGGCACGGTGACTCCCAGGACCTTCACCCCGTCGACCTCGCGCGCTTCCGCGGAGAGATCCGCGCCGCCGCCGCCGCTCACGAGTTCCCTCTGCAGGCGCTCGATCTCCTTGTCGCGCTCCTTCTGCTGCGCGAGCACTTTGGTGATGCGCTCCGGCGTCTCGTGCGGCGCGGCCTTAAGAACCGCAGCGGCGCGCCGAAGGGTGTTTCGCGTGTCACGGAGGTACCCGAGCGCGTTGAGAACCGTCGACGCCTCGATGCGGCGCACGCCGGCCGCCACGTTGCCGTCGCTCAGCACCGTGAAGAGACCGATATCGCCCGTTCGGCCCGCGTGTGTTCCGCCGCAGAGCTCAAGGCTCGGTCCGATGGTCAGCACGCGAACGACGTCGCCGTATTTCTCTTCGAAGATCCCGATCGCACCGCGTGCCTTGGCCTCGTCCATCGGCAGCACGTCCGTGGTGATCGGGGTGTTCGCGAGCACCGCGTCATTCACCATGTCCTCCACCCGCGCGAGCTCGTCCTCGCTCGGCGCACGCTGCGTGGCGTAGTCGAAGCGCAAGCGGTCGGGCCCCACGAGGGAGCCCTTCTGCACCACCGTCGGACCAAGAATCTCGCGAAGCGCCCAGTGAAGAAGATGCGTCGCGCTGTGGTTTCGCCGCGTCGCCGATCGAAGGCCGTGATCCACCTCGAGCGCAACCTCGTCGCCCACCTTGAGGCTGCCTTCGGTGAGTCGACCGCGATGCACGACCATGCCGTCGACCGGCGTCTGGGTGTCCTCCACCGAAAAAACGCCGCTCGGTCCGCGAATCACGCCCCGGTCGCCTACCTGGCCACCCTTCTCCGCGTAAAAGGGCGTCTCCGGCACCACGATCTCGAACACGTCCTCGCCCTGGACTTCTTCCACACGGTCGCCGCTCGCAACGATCGCTGCGACCGTGCTCCGCCCGCTCTCCTCGTCGTAGCCGAGAAAACGCACCGCGCCGTCCACCGTCTCGCGCAGGTCGTAGTAGACCTTTTCACTCGCCTGGGCGTCGTTGAGAGTCCCGATGCTGCGACTCCGCTCCCGCGCCGCTTCCATCTCTCGATCGAAGCCCACCTGGTCGACAAGAAAACCGCGTTCCTCGCCGATCACGTTCTGCAGATCAATCGGAAAGCCGAAGGTGTCGTAGAGCTTAAACGCCACCGGTCCCGGAAGCGTTTTCGTGCCCTTCGTATCGGTCCAGTCCTTGTTGCTTCCGATGAGGTCGATGCCCGCTTTGAGCGTTCGGCGAAACTGCTCCTCTTCGCGGCGCGTTACATCTTCGATGAGCGCGCGCTGCTCACTCAGCTGCGGGTACACATCGCCCATCAGGTCGACGACCTTCAGGGCGCAGTCGTGGAGGAAGGGCGTTTCGATACCGAGGCGGTAGCCGTGGCGAATCGCGCGTCGCATCACCCGCCGAAGCACGTAGTCACGTCCGCCTTTGCCGGGGTTGATGCCTTCGCTGATCGCAAACGCCGTCAGGCGCGCATGGTCCGCGATGACACGCATGGAGACATCGTCCTCCTCCTGCGTGCCCCCGTACTTCTTTTCCGAGATGGTCGACGCCAGGTCCACGATGGGCCGCAGCAGATCCGTGTCGTAGTTGCTCAGAACTTCCTGGAGCACGACCGCCGCGCGCTCGAGACCCGCACCGGTGTCCACGCTTGGCGCCGGCAGGTCGATCATCTCGCCGCCCGGCTTTCGCTCGAACTGCATGAAGACCAGGTTCCAGAGCTCGAACCAGCCCCGGCCATCCGGCGTCGGCTCCTGCCCGAAGGTACGCGGGTCGACCTTGTCGTCGCCGAGGAAGTAGTGAATCTCGGTGCACGGACCGCACGGGCCCGTGTCCCCCATCTGCCAGAAGTTCTCTTTGGCGTTGCAGCGCTGAATGCGCTCCGGCGGCGCGCCCGTGATCTCGGCCCAGAGCTTCGCCGACTCCTCGTCCGCCGGGCCGTACCCTTCTTCGCCCTCGAAGATCGTGAACACCATCCGCTCGGGGTCGAGCTTCAACACGTCCATGTAGAAGCGCCACGCGAACTCGATGGCCTCGCGCTTGAAGTAGTCCCCGAAGGAAAAGTTGCCGAGCATTTCGAAGAACGTGTGGTGACGCGCGGTGCGCCCGACGTTTTCGAGGTCGTTGTGCTTGCCGCTGATGCGAATGCACTTCTGGGAGGTGGTCGCTCGCGTGTACTCGCGCTTGTCCTTGCCGACGAACACGTCCTTGAACTGCACCATGCCGGCGTTTGCGAACATGAGCGTCGGATCGTTGGGGGGCACCAGAGGGCCGGAGGGCACGTGGGTGTGGGCCTGGCCCTCGAAGAAGGACGTAAAGGCGCTGCGGATCTCGCGGGACTTCATGACTCGATCTTCCAGAGAACGGGAATAAACCCTCCCTTAACGCTCTGCCGCGCCGCGCGCAATGCTCGCGGAGATCTCCTATGCTGCGGGTTGGATGACCGCCGAAGCCACCGTTGCCGCCTGGGCGCCCGAGCTCACGGAGGAACGCGCGAAAACCCTATCCCGGCTGGATACCGAGCTCGCCACGGAAACGATCGCGCCGGACACCCGTCGTGAACCCGCGCCTTCGGTCAAGGTCCTCGATCAGCTTCGGGAGGCTTCCGAGGCGCGCCTGGTGGTGGAGGACGAGCTTCTCGGCAAAGGCGGAATGAGCCTCGTCCATCTCGGCACCCAGAAGGCGCTCGGTCGCAAGGTCGCCGTCAAAGGACCCAAGCCCGACGCGGGCTCCGCCGAAGCTGCCGAGCTCCTCCGCGAAGCGTGGATCACCGGTCAGCTCGAGCACCCCCACGTGATGCCCGTCTACGATCTCGCGCTCAAGGAAGGTCGCCCGCTGATCGTCCTAAAGCGCATTGAGGGCATGTCCTGGGCGGACCTCGTGCGCGATGCCGACGCGGTGCGAACGCGCTTTGCGATCGAGGACGTCCTCGGGTGGCAGCTCCAGACCTTCATGCAGGTTTGCAACGCGATCCACTACGCGCACTCGCGCGGCATCGTGCACCGCGACATCAAGCCAGCGAACGTGATGATCGGAGGCTTCGGCGAGGTCTACGTCACCGACTGGGGCATCGCGATCTCCGAGAACGACGACTCCTACGACCCGGCGATCTTTGCGGGCACGCCCGTCTACATGGCGCCGGAAATGGTCCTCGGGCAGCGCGTCGACGCCCGCACCGATGTCTATCTCCTCGGCGCGACCCTGCATGAGATTTTAACCGGGCGCCCGCCGCATCTCGCGCCTTCGATCCCCGAGATTGCCCAAAAGGCTCTCTCGCCCGATCCGCCTGCGCTCCCCGAATCGGTGCCTCACGACCTCGCTGCGATCTGCCGCCGTTGCCTCAAGCTCGACCCGAGCGACCGTTATGAGAACGCCGAGGATGTCCGTCGTGCGCTGGCTCGTTACCTGGAGCGACGAAGTTCGCTCGCCCTCGCCGAAAGCTCCCTCGCGGACCTCAAGAAGCTCGAGGCGGCGGTCGAGGACGCCCTCGAGGCACCGGAGGAGCGCTACGCGAACGTCTACGATCTCTTTGGCGCCTGTCGCTTTGGGTTTCGGGCCGCGCTTCGAACCTGGCCAGACAACCCCGAGGCCCGTGACGGACTGCGCCGCGCGATCAGCGTGATGATCGAACTGGAAATCGCCCGGCTGAACGCGCGCGGCGCCGAGATCCTTCTCGACGAACTCGAAAACCCACCGCCCGAGCTTCGACAACGTGTCGCCGAAGCGCTCGAAGAACGCGCGGCGGCCCAACAGCAAGTGCGCGCGCTCGCCGCATTTCGGGCGGAGCTCGACCCCGCCATCGGTCGGCGCGGACGCTTTCGTGCGGCCGGCATTCTTTGCGTCATCCTCGTCGCGTCGCCGATCATTCAGACGCTCACCGCCGGCCAAAGCCACATGTACCGGCGCATGATCGTCTCGCCGATCGCGTACTTTGCGGTGCTGGTCATGCTCACGCTCTGGCGGCGGCGCGACCTCCTGGCGAATCGCTACAACCGCCAGCTGATCTTTGCCGGGGGAATCCTCTTTCTCTCGGAGGCGATCTTCGCCATCGGGATGTGGATGGGCGGGGTCGATCCGGTGGTGGCCTCCGTCCAGAACCGCTGTCTCGTCATGGTTGGGATCGCGATGATCGCTACCTTTGTGGATCGCGGCTTTCTCGCGACCGCGCTCGTGCACGTCGTGATCTACCTACTGGCAACGCGATGGATGGAGCATCGCGGCTGGTTCGTCGCAGTGGGGAACGCGTCCCTCGGCCTCACGATGCTCTGGCTTTGGCGCCCTCGTCGCCGCGCCTCCTGAACGCAAGTTCTATTCGCGGGCGCCGGAGGCCTGCTCGATCAGCTCCGCGGCCGCCGCTCGGGTACGCGCCGTAATCGTGACGCCGCCCACCATTCGCGCGACCTCCTCGAGTCGGTCGGACTCGGAAAGAAGCGCGATGTCGCTCTGCGTTCGTTTGCCGACTTCGCGCTTGCTGACGCGGTAGTGGGCGTCCCCGTACGCGGCGATCTGCGCGAGATGGGTAATGCAGATCACCTGGTGGTGTTTGGCGACGTCCGCGAGCTTTCGACCGATCACCTCCGCGACCGCACCCCCGACGCCGCTGTCGACCTCGTCGAAAACGTACGTCCCCTGCGAGCCGAGGCCAGCAAGGGTCCGCTTGATCGCCAGCATCGCGCGGGAGAGCTCTCCGCCGGACGCGACCTTTGCGAGCGGCCTTGCGCGCTCGCCCTTGTTCGGCGCGATCAAAAACTCCGCGCGGTCGATGCCGGTCGCCGAGAGTCGTGCGCCATCGATCTCCAGCCCTCCCCGGCTTTCCAAACGCGCGAGCTCGACGACCACCTGCGCACCCCCCATCCCAAGAGTGGAGAGCTCCTCGCTGATTCGGCGACCGAGCGTGCCCGACGCCTTTTGGCGTCGCTTGCTGAGCTCGCGGGCGGCCTTCTCGGCTTCCTCCCGCGCGACCTTGAGGGCTTCCTGCGCATCGGCGAGGTGCTCTTCGTGGCGGGCGAGGTGCTCGAGCTCCTCGGCCGCGTTGTCGCGATGCGCGAGCACGCTCTCGATCGAACCGCCGAACTTACGAACGGCTCGGCGAAGTCGATCCATGCGGTCGTCCACATCCGCGAGGCGCGCCGGATCGACCCGCACGTCGCGCGCATAACGTCCCAGATCGGACGCGACGTCCTCCAGCTGCAAAAGCGCTTCGTCGAGTCGCTTGGCAGGGTCCGTCAGACTCGCGTCGAGGGCGGCCGCCTCGTGAATTTCGGTTGCGACTCGAGAGAGCACCTCGGAAAGCGAACCGTCGGCCGCGTAGATCGTCTCCTCGGCGGAACCCGCTGCGCGCGCGAGCTGCTCGGCGTGGCGAAGTCGGGCCGCTTCTTCCTCGAGAGACTCCAGCTCGCCCGCGGCTGGGGCGAGCTCGTCGATCTCCTGAACCTGAAAGCGGAGAAGATCCTCCCGATCGGCGCGCTCGCGGATTGCCTGCGCAAGAGTTTCGAGCGCCTGCGCCGCTTCGGACCAAAGCGCATGCGCTTTCGCAACGCGCGTGCGCGGTTTTCCAAGTTTCGCAAACGCGTCCAGGTACTCAAGGTGGGAACTCGGATCGACGAGGGAGTGGTGCTCGTGCTGCGAGGAGATGTCGGCGAGACCGCTCGCCAGCATCGTCAGCTGCGCCTGCGTCGCCAAGCGACCGTTGATGAACGCGCGGGTGCGACCGCTCTCCTGCACGCGGCGGCGAATGAGGAGCTCATCGCCAGCTTCCAGTTCCGCGGCCGCAAGCTGGGCGCGCAGTGCCGGGTCGTCGCCCACCTCAAAGAGCGCCTCGACCTCCGCATACTTGGCCCCGGTCCGAACGATATCCGCCCGCCCACGCCCGCCGAGAACCAGCTGGAGCGCAGTCACAAGGATCGATTTCCCGGCCCCTGTCTCACCGGTGACAACGTTCAGACCCCGGCCGAACTCGACTTCGAGCTCATCGATTATGGCCAGATTGCGGACGCGAAGAAGGGAAAGCATGGCGGTCAGGCCGGTCTACCACGACCTGGTGACACGCACTCCCGCCGCTCCAAAAACCGACTTGTCCTGAGGGGTGGATCCGTATGACTCTGCCGGGATGGATCGTGAGCGGCTGGCGGAAATCGATCGCCAGATCGAAGAGTTGGGGACCCCCGATACGCAGGTCGCTGTTCCGGCGTCCCTCGCCCTTGCCGAGGTCGACCAGCTCCTCGCCGAGCTCGCCGACGGCGTCGACGTCGCGCTCCCCGAAGCGACCGAGCTCATCGATGCTGCCTCCGTCCGCGAAGCGGAAGCACCAGCCGCGGACCCGCTCGAGATCGTCGAGGCGGTCGAGCCGGAACCCGAGACCCCGGAAGGAGGGGAAAGCACGGACGACGATGACCCGGAGATCATCGTCAGCGCCCCCGAGCCGGAACCGGCGCCTACGCCGAGCGTGATTCCACCGCCACCGCCTGCGCCGGCCGGACTCGACGCGGACGATCTCTTCAGTGACGTCGGCACGGGCGAGACCAGTCAGCCGGTGGACATGTCCCACCTCGAGAGTCGCGACGACTTCGAGAGCGACGAAGCGACGGGACTCTTCAGCCAAGAAGACATCGAAGCGATTCGACGCTCGTCCGCGCCCCCGCCCGGAGAAGAGCCCTTCCCGGACGTCGAGGTTTCGATGCGGCCGTCCCGACCGCCTCGGCCGCGAACCGTTCCACCCCCCGTACCCTCCGTGCCGCCCCCGACGGACGCGCCCATCCCGCCGCCGGATCCGGCGCCCGTCTCGGAAGCGCAGTCTCTCGACGACGAAATCGACGACCTCATCCTCGACGATGACGACTTCGAGCTGATGATCGAAGACGATGAGGAAGAAGACGAGGCGACCGTGATCGCGACCTCTCCGCTCCTCGAAGAAGAGGCCGCGGCCGCCGATGGGGAAGAAGGCGAAGAGGGCGAGGACGGCGACAAGAAGGGCTTCTTCAAGAAGCTCTTCGGCTGAGCGCTAGGCGGGTTCCTCCAGCCGCCCGCGCGCATGCGCGAGATTTACGGCCAAGGCGCATGAGAGCAGTCGAGTTCGCAGCGTGTCCGACCGGCTCGGCAGGATGATCGGACATCGCGCCCCGAGCACCGTGGCAGCCGCTTCCGCGCCGCCGAGAAAGGTCATCTGCTTCGCGAGCATATTCCCCGCTTCGACGTCCGGAACGAGCAGGATATCCGGGTCGCCGGCGACCTCGCTGACGATGCCTTTGATGCGCGCGGCCTCGGCGCTGATCGCGTTGTCGAAGGCCAGCGGCCCGTCGATCACACATCCCTTGATCTGGCCGCGGTCCGCCATCTTGCAAAGCGCGGCCGCGTCGAGGGTGACCGGCATCGACGACTTCACCGTTTCGACGGCGGCGAGCACCGCGATCTTCGCCGGGCGCGCGTTGCCGGAAAGGCACGCAAAGAGATCGATAGCGTTCTTCGCGATGTCGACTTTGGTGTCCAGATCCGGTGCGACGTTGAGCCCGCTGTCGGTCACGATCAACGGCTTCGGATACGACTCCGTTTCGAGCACGTAGGTGTGCGACATCCGCCGCTCGGTGCGAAGGCGCTTTTCCTTGAGGATTGCTTTCAGCAGCTCCGAGGTGTGAAGGCTGCCCTTCATGACGCCGGCGACGTCTCCATCCGCAGCCATCTTCGCAGCAACCGCGGCCGCTTCGTGGCTGTGCTCGACGTCGACGATCTCGAAACGTGACACGTCCTCGCCCGCGGCTTCGGCCGCAGCGATGATCTTCGCGCGCGGACCAATGAGGATCGGATCGATGAGCTTTGCCTCTGCCGCTTCAACCGCGGCATCGAGGCTCTCCTTCTTCGCGGGGTGAACCACCGCCGTTCGCATCAGGGGAAGAGCAGCGGCAGCATCAAGCGCCGACTGGGCAATGGAAAAACTGTCGGTCACACGCCCTCCTTAGGTCGGCGGCTATCATCGATCTCGCGCCGCGAGGAGTCCATCCCCATTCCACGCCCCAACGAAAAACGAGCGCCCGAAGGCGCTCGCTTTTTCCGTGATTCGGCGACGACTAGAAGTAGAAGTGCGCGCCGAGGCTTCCCACACCGCCCCCGGAGGTGTCGGTGGTTCGACCGGTGTCGGGGTCGAAGAACTCGGGCTGACCGTCGTCGTCCACGCGCTGCCGGATGAAGCCGCGCATGTCGATGCTGAGCGCGAAGCGGGGATTCACCCGCCACTCGACACCCGCGCCGAGCTGGGCTCCCACGTAGCGCAGGTCCCGGGACTGGAACTCGCCGTAGCCGCGATGCACGCCTTCGACGCGCGCGAAGGAGGTTCCGATGCCCCCGTAGAGGTAGAACTGAACGCGGCTGGCCCGGGGAAGGAAGACCATGAGGTTGGCCATCAAGGGAACCTCGAGCCGGTCCTGGTCGTTGTAGTCGCGGCCACCGTAGGCGCCGACCGCGATCTCCATCGCGAAGATGCGCGAGGGGCGGAAGCGAAGGCCGAGCTCGAGACCACCCATTCGAAGGTTCTCGCCGACCATCGAGCCAATGCGACCGTTGAGGGAGAGCTTGTAGTTCCGGTGCTGGCGAACCAGCCGAACCGGCACCTGCTGCTGCTGCTCAACCACGATGACGGTCTCGGTCGTCACCGGCTGGGGCGGCGGCACCGGCTGCACGATCACCTGGGGGGGCGGGGGCGGCGGCGCAGGCTGCACAACCACGACGCGACCCTGCGGGGGCGGCGGCGCCGGCTGCACGATCACCGTCTGCTGTGCGGGACGCCGGCCCCAGCTCACAGACCCTGAAACTTCCACCTCAGCGCACACGGTCGCGTTGGGGTCAGGGCATTGCGCGCTCGCGGTGATCGGAACCATCGCGACGGCAAGAATCGAAAGTACAGCAGCTCGGCTCATGACACTCCTCATGGTGGCGATGAGATGTAGAGCAAGACGGGTGCCAACCTTGAGCCCTCGAAGCAGTCCCGGAATCCTTCAGGATTTGCCGATCGTTGCCGCGAGCATCCGCGCGTTCACGCACGATCTCCGGAGGATCGTGAAGAAGGGTTCACAAGCCGACGCGGCCGAGGGGCTGAACCTGAACCTCCGGGGAGAGCTCCTGAAAGCTGAGAACGGTCACGTCCGGGAGCTCCACCTCGATGAGCCGCCGGACGAAGCGCCGCACGTCCGCTTGGGTCAGCAGGATCGCCGGCGTGGGATCCGAACCGCACTCCGCCGAGATCGAGCGGAGAATGTCCCGGGCGAGATCCGGCGGGAGCGCGAGGTAGCTTCCCGCTGCGGTGCGCTGAATCGAGTCGCGAACGGCCTCTTCGATGGCCGGGTCGAGGAGGTAGACCGCCAGGCTGCCTTCTTCGGAATGCCGATGGGTGATCTGTCGACGGAGAGCGGATCGCACGAGCTCGGTCAGCGTTACCGGATCGCGTTCGTTCGGCGCGTGTGTGGCAAGGGCCTCGAGAATTTCACGAAGCGGCCGAATGCTGACGCCTTCGTCGACAAGACGCCGGAGCACATCGGTTAATAGGGAGAGGGAAACCGGCTTGGGCACGACGTTCCGAACGAGCGCGGGATACGCCCGCTCGAGCTGATCGAGCATCGACTGCACAGACTGAATTCCGACCAGGTCTTGCGCGCGGCGACGAACCGCTTGCCCGAGATGCTCCGCCACGAGCGCCGCGGGTTCGAAGACCTCCACGCCGTCCGCCTCAAGAACCTCGCGATCCTCGGGCTCGATCCACGCGCCCTCGCCCCCGAGGGGATCCTCGGCGGCCTCCGCGCTGATGCCGTAGCTCGCGAGCACCGCGGGCACTTCCCGCACAAAAAACCGAGCTGCATCGATCTCGCCGCTGGCGACTGGGACCTCCTGAAGCGCGAGCACGTACTGGCCGGGCTCGAGGTGCGGCGTCGCTCGCGCGCGAACGCCCGGAAGCGCGATTCCGAGCTCGAGAAAGAGGCGATCACGCAAACGCGGGACTTCCTCTTCGAGAAAAAGCCCCTGCCCGCTCGCGTCTGCGACCGCTTCCGAAAGCCCTTCCCCGACCTCCACCGCAACCGGCACCACGAGGGGCACCATCTGCTTGCGGGCCTTCGTCTCGCGCGCGGCTTCCTGCTTCGCCACCACCTCGGTCACCTCGGCGGGCGCCGTTTGGCGCGTAAGCCGTCGCGCGACGAAGAAAAAGACGATGGCGAGAACCAGAAAAGGAACCGCCGGGAGCCCCGGCACGATCGCGAGCGCGACCAAAAACGCCGCTGCGATGCGTAGCGCGCGAGGATCGCCGAAAATCTGCGACGCGACGTCACCGCCCAGGCTCGCGTCCTCTTGCTCCGAGGCGACGCGCGTCACCACCAGACCCGCGGACGTCGAGATCAAGAGCGCCGGAATTTGCGACACCAGGCCGTCACCGATCGTGAGCAGTCCGTAGGTTTGAAGCGCCTCGCCGGCGCTCATGTCGCGCATCGCCACGCCGATCGCCAGTCCGCCAAGAATATTGATGACCGTGATGACGATGCCCGCGATCGCGTCGCCCTTCACGAACTTCATCGCGCCGTCCATCGCGCCGTAGAACTGGCTCTCCCGCTGCAGCATCGAGCGCTTGTCGCGCGCTTCGTCCTGGCTGATCGCCCCCGCGCGAAGCTCCGCGTCGATGCTCATCTGCTTGCCCGGCATCGCGTCGAGGGTGAACCGAGCACCAACCTCCGCGACGCGTTCGGATCCCTTCGCGATCACCAAGAACTGAATCAGCGTCAGGATCAGGAACACCACCGCGCCGACGACGTAGTTGCCCTGCACCACAAAATTGCCGAACGCCGCGATCACGTCGCCTGCATCCGCCTGGAGAAGGATCAGCCGCGTCGACGAAACGTTCAGGGCTAGACGGTAGAGCGTCGTGACCAGGAGCACCGTCGGAAACGCCGTGAACTGCAGCCCGCCCGAGATGTACATCGAAACGAGCATCATCAGCACGGCGAGCGAGATATTGCCCGCGATCAAGACGTCGAGGAGCGCCGTCGGAAGCGGGATGATCATCATCCCCACGACCATCAGCACCAGCGCCGCAAGGGCGACATCCGCGAGGCGGCGGGCGGTGCTTTGAGCAGCCGACGACATCGAAGGCGCGAGCATCGCACTGACCGGTGCGGAAGGAAACCCATGTTCTTTCGCGGGCACGAGTGCGCGGGCGTGGTTACGAGCGCGTGGGCGTGGGCATCGGCGTGGTTACGAGCGCGTGAATGCGGGCATGGGCAAGGGCAAGGGCATCGGCACGATCGAGCGTGCGTAGTTCCGAGCGCGTGGGCATGGGCGTGGTTACGAGCGCGTGGGCGTGGGCATCGGCGTGTTACGAGCGCGTCAACGCGGGCATGGGCAAGGGCACGGGCATCGGCACGATCGAGCGTGCGTGGGCGTCGGCATGGTGATCGGCACGATCGAGTGAGCGTGGGTGTCGGCGTGGTTACGAGCGCGTGAACGCGGGCATGGGCAAGGGCACGGGCATCGGCACGATCGAGCGTGCGTGGGCGTCGGCGTGGTTACGAGCGAGGTACGTCGTGCCAACCATCCACTCCCCTTTGACGACCCCGCACGGCCCGACTCGCAACCCACAATCCACAACCCCACAACGCGGCTCGCTCGGCCAGCGAATCCTCTCGACTGCGAACGCAGACGAGATAATTCGCAAAGCGAGGCGACGAGACTGCGAAGCAGTGGCGGTGCATCGCCCGGGCAGTGACCCACCCGCGCTTCGGAGGTCCAAGCCAACGACCCGAATCGGAACACAAGACCTGAGGGGAGGGAGCGGGGCGGGGGGTGACCGACTGTCTGGCCAGCGTCGCGACGAGCGAAGCTCGGACGCGTCGCGCAGCCGAAGCGAAGCGAAGGCTCCAGTAGGA
>JBCDAA010000241.1:0-13919 GCA_039186435.1 Myxococcota bacterium
AGACCTGAAGGGAGGGAGCGGGGCGAGGGGTGACCGACTGTCTGGCCAGCGTCGCGACGAGCGAAGCTCGTGCGCGTCGCGCAGCCGAAGCGAAGCGAAGGCTCCAGTAGGAGGGAACCCCTCGCCCCGCTCCCGACCGGCCGCTCAAACGACCCGAACCAACCGAAACTCGAAACCGAAACCGAAACCGAAACCGAAACGCGAAACCGAAACGCGAAACCGAAACGCGAAATCTAAAAAAGCGGCCCCGCAGAAGAGCACTCATCGCCCCAGTCGCCGTAGTAGATCGGGTTCGCCACCACCTCGGTGTCGTTCACCGGTCCGAACACGTCCCGAACCAGAACGAAGCGGAGAAAACGCCGCTCCGTCGGGTCGTAGGGCACCGTGAGTTCGATCGAGAAGGGGTCTTCGGGATCGATCGTGTACATCGGACTCTCTTCAAACCCATCGTCGTAGTCGACCTCCACAAACCACGCGGGATCGGCGTCGTCGGTGTGGTCGAACGCCTCGAGGTTGTAGTGGGTGCTTCCGAAGGCGCTGGTGGGGTTCGTGATGCGAAGGCGAATGCGCAGCTCCGTGCCTTCGATGTCTTCGGGACGGATGCAGTCGCCGGCGCGAGCGTTGTGAAAGCGACCGTCGTTGTCGGAGTCGGCGCCAACGAACATGCGGGCCGCGTCCACGTCTTCGACGATCATCACGTGACCCCGTCGAATGGCGTCGATGACGATGGCGCTGCGCTCGTTGATCGTTCGCTCCGGGTTGCTGATCGCGGTGGTGACGTCGTCCGGCTGTGGGAGCGCAGGATCGATGCGGATGAAGTTCACTGCGGTCCCGAAGGTCGGTGCCTCAAGGCCGGGGATGTCTCCGCCGCCATGGTGATGGTCGGCCCCGGCCGTACCCGCGAGGCGGTCGCCGCTGATCAGGCGTCGCTGCCAGTAGCGCCGAGCCTCGGCGGAGGAGTGCAGGCTCACGGACCCGCCGCTCACGTCGTCGATCGGGTTCGGCGGAATGCCGACTTCCACGCCGTCCGCGTCGAGCGCGTCTTCCGGAAAGACGTGAATGGCCAGCTCGGGGTGATTGATGATCGCGACGCCGCCTGCCGCGTGCACGCTGTCGATGGTGTCGCTGTAGTCCGAATCGCCTGAGACGGGGCCGTCGTTTCCTTCCCGGAAAATCCAACCGTTGCTCAGCGCTTCGGCGTTGCTCGCGGCGGCTTCGTCGGGGAAGAGGAGGGTCATGTGGCCGTCGCCGGCGCTCCATTCGGTGCCTCGAAGGGGCGTCGCGTAGCGCGACATGTCGTCGCTGGCCATGGGGACGAAGGCCGGGTCGAACCACGCGTCGATGTTGTTGTGGTCCGTGATGATCATGTCGGAGGCGTCGTTTTCGAGCGCCTCGTCGAGGAAGGCGGTGATGCCTTCGCTCGTGTAACAAGCAGCTTCCGGTCCGGTCGGCGTCACAGGCTCGTTCGCGCACGTGTGAAAGCCGACCGTGTGAAGGTGGCTTTGCATGAACACCCAGACCTCTTGAAGCTCGTCGCCGATGTCCGTGGCAGGTTCGAGCTCCGGTGGCGGCCCGGAATCCACCGGACCCACATCGGGCAGATTTGCATCGGCGCCAGCGTCCGGAATCGCGCCGTCGGGAACAGCGCTATCCGGCGGTTCCGTATCCCGTCCGCCGCCCCCGCCGTCGGCGTCTCCACCGCTTCCACCGCCACACGCGAGAGCCCCCAACAACACCCAAGAAAGCCAAACTCTCATTCAGCCATCGTCGTCTTCTCGCTGCGAACAAGCAAGAGCGCGACCTACTCGCAACACGGTTGCGATTGGCTCGATGGGACGAACGGTGGGTCGCGGTTTATGCGCGTCGAAGACGGACGAGTTTCTCGTGAGGAGCGGGATGCGCAACGGGCGCGCCTGCTTTTGCAACGCGCGGTCGATTTCCAACGATTCGCTTTCGCCCATAGAAGCCGTTCATCGCGAGAGAGAGCATCCTGCCGCCGGCGTTGAGCTGGCGCAGAGCGCGCGTCGTTCGTCCGGCCACGTAGCGCGGCGAGAACGCGCGATCCCAAAGCGCGCGATGCGCCGATAAGAGCGCTTCCGGCGACATGCGCGCAGGGCGAAACGCCACGTTGTATCCGTTGTAGTGCTCCCAGCCGCGGTCTTCGAGAATGCGCCCTTCCCGAAGGAGGTCGTCGTAGAGCGGCGTTCCTCGAAAAGGTGTCAAAATGGAGAGAAAGGGAACGTCGAACTCGAGTTCCTGAAGGCGGTCCGCGACGCGCACGATGTCGGCGGGCGTCTGGTTGTCGAAGCCGCTGATGAAGCCTGCCATGACGCAGATTCCGCGGTCGTGAAGACGAGCGACGGCGTCGCGGTAGGCATCGATGCGGTTTTGTCGTTTGTCGACGCTTTCGAGCGCTTCCGCGTCGAAGGCCTCGATACCGAGGAAGATCCCCGCGCACCCGCTCACTTCCATAAGGTCGAGGAGTTCGCGATCTCGAACGATGTCGATGGACGCCTGCGTGAGCCACCAGCGATCCATGCCGCGCATGCCGCGGAGGAGGTCTTTGGCCCAGCGCCGTTTGACGAGGAGGTTGTCGTCCCAAAACCACGCGACCTTGGCGCGCATGCCCGCGGCGAAACCGGCCGGATGCACCGGCGCTTCGACGTCGCGGAGTACCTCGTCGATCGGTCGCACGCGAAACCCGGGGTTGAGATCGGGCACGCTGCAGAAGCGGCACGAGAACGGGCAGCCACGTGTTGCTTGGAGCACCCGCGGAACGAGAAAGGTCGGCTCGAGGAGCTCGTAGCGCGGCGTTGGTAGGCCTTTGAGGGAGGGCTCGCCGCCTTTGTAGATCGACTTCAGCGTTCCGCGTTCGAGATCCGCGAGGAGCGCCGGCCAGGCGTCTTCCGCTTCGCCCATCACCACGGCGTCGACATGGGCGAGCGCTTCGTCGGACCAGTAGGAAACGTGCGGTCCACCAGCCACGACGGTGACACCGAGGGCACGATAGGCGTCCGCGATCTCGTAGGCACGTTCCGCAAAGCCGCTAAAGAACGAGAGGGCGACGACGTCGACGTCCGCGCGAATCGGAACGGGACGAACCTGCTCGTGAACGACCTCGACCTGGTGCTCTGGCGGTGTGATCGCTGCGAGGTGCACACCCGTGACGGGCGGGACGAAGTGCCAGCGATGTCCTTGGCGATAGCGAGGGACGTAGGCGACGACGATTCGGATGCGCATGTCCGATGGTACGTGGAAGCCCCAGCGGCCTATTCCCTCGCGGGACTATTCCGTTGCGTGAAAGCGGAGCGTTGCCGCGCGGGCGCGTTTTCGTTCGACCCGAGCGAGGAGGATTGCGCCGCTGACGACCGGCCACATGATGGCGCCAACGAGGAGGGGGAATCCGTCCATCTCCTGCCGAAGCAAGAACGTCCCCAAGAGCGCGAGGAGCGCGCCCAACGCGCCCCAGGAGAGGACGCCGATCAGCTGGGCGCGCAGCCACGATCGCCACCGGGACGCACTTCGTGCTCCACACTTGGGGCAGGGCGCGAGCTCCACGGTGGTGAGGGCGTCGCGCCAGGCCGCGCCTTCCGCGTCGTCGAGGGCCTGCGTTTCGGCAGCGCCTGTGGAAGTGCGCCCGTCGAGCTCGGCGTATCCCTCGCCTTGAACGGCCGCCATGCCCTCGTAGCCGCACGCGCTGCACTCAAAAACGAAGCTCGTTTCGACGGTGCTCGACGCCTCGTAGCGGCGGACGGCCATGGCCGAAGTAGAGCACATCCCAAGGGCCCCGTCGCATCCTCGGCCTACGGACGCCAGTGCATGTCGAAGAAGCCATGCGCGCGATAGCGACAGGAAACCGGGTCGGCTCCGTTCGGGCTTCCATCGTCCCGTCGCGCGCCGCCGCAGGACCACTGGCCGCGCGCGAGCTCGACCTCTTCGTCGTAGACGACCCAGTCCGGGAGGATGTCTGGAAGAAAGCGTGCTCTCCACGTTCCGAGCGGGGTGGTTCCCGCGATGACGAGGAGGGAGTGGTCCGGCGCGTCGGGATTGGGTGCGACAAAGACGGCGCCAACCTGCGGCCCCTGGTGCGTTCCGCCGGCGTGAATCGCGCGCCTATCCCAGTCGAAGCGAACGGGAAGCTGCCGAGACCAGCGTGCATGCAGCCGGTTGGACCAGGGAGGGCCAACGAGGACGAGGGTTGCGTTGGCGATCATCTCCGGCGTCACGTCCGTGTCGTCGATGACGGGGTACCGAACGTCGACGCCGGGAGGATGCGCCCAGTGGTGCGCGACGCGGCGATTGAGAAAGGTGTGCGCCGGGTCCTGGGTCCCAACCACGAAGACGAGGCGCTCGTGAAAAACGTCGCGAATCGGACCGGAGACGCCCGCGCGTTTGCGTCCCGTGAGGTCGACCGCGCCGACCTCCCAGGCGTCTCCCGCTCGCCGGAGGGAAAGCGGCGGCGCCCCCTCGAACTGCTGATCGCCAATGCGGATCCGAACGACCTCGCCCTCGGGGGAGAAGGTGACGCCATCGACGCCGTCCACCGTAGCCTCGATCTCACCGTTGCGGAGGGTCGCGTCGACGCTCGCAAACTGATCGCTTTCGCTTCGAGCGTCGATGCGGACCCAGTGAGACTCGAGCGTTCGCTCTCGCGCGGTGCGAAGCCGAACGCGGCGAGGGTTGCGAGGCCGGCGGTAGCGACCGAGCCAATCGAAGATGGCGCCTTCTGCGTAGGTCTCCGTCCACACGTTGTGACCGAGGGCTGGCTCGCGATGCTCGGCGCGATAGCGGAGCTCTCGAAGGCGCTCGACCTGGCGCCGCGTCCACGCAAGGGGACGATCCCGCGTTCCGCGCACGAGGAGCATCGGGAGGTGCACGGCGTTCTCCGTCCAATCGATGTCACTTCGCTCTGCCTGGAGGAACTGCTCGACCGTCGTGAGACCTGCGTGATGGGTGTCCTGGCGTACGCGCTGGTCGTGGTAGCCGGCGAGGGCAGCAGATGCCGCGAAGAGATCGGGGTGCCGGAAGGGAAGGTACGCCGCGCCGGTACCGCCCATGGATCCCCCAGTGATGTAGATGCGTCGTTCGTCGATGCGAAAGCGGCGCTTCACGTCCGCGATCGCCTCGAGAATGTCGACCTCGCCCATCGTGCGATACATCGACTGGCCTCGGCCTTGGGGCGCGATGACGATCATCGGGCCTTCCGTGGGGGCGACGCCGTAGCGACCGTGCGCTTCGAGGGTTTCGCCGCCGCGCCAGTCCCGAGCGAGGCCGAAGGTGTTTCGAAAGTAGTCGCCCGCGTTGCCCTTGAAGCCGTGAAGCGTGATCAGGAGCGGCCACGCGCGCCCGGCGGATCCGCGCCCGCGGTACCCCGGCGGAACGAAGAGTTCGTAGGGCTGCGCGCTTCCGTCGAGGGCGGAGGTGTGCGCCATGCGAGCGTAGCCGCGGACGTGCCGAAAGGGATCGCGGCCCCGGCGAAGCTCCCGTGCGAGGGCCCGAGCGTCCTGTACGAGCCACTGCCGCCAGCGGCGGTCCGGATCAGCGTCGCGAACGGCGCGGGCGAGTTCGTCGTAGCGCCACTGCAGCGCCGCACGGGACCATTCGCTTGCGCCCTCGAGGTGAGGGGCCAGCTCCGCCATGGCGCGAAGCAGAGGACGATCGATCGCGACGCGGGCCCCGATGGGTCGAGTTTCGCCGTCGATCGCAAGAGGCGCACGAAGCGGCCCGCGGGCAGGGTAGGGAAGCGTCCACTCGATCGGCGTGCCTTCCCAGGTTGCTTCGCGCCGCTCTTCGTCCGCACCGAGGGCAACCGGCACCGCGCGCGATACCCCGCCGGCGGGCATGTCGAGCCGAAGCCGAATCGTGAGGTTGCCGGCTTCGAGATCGTGGGCTTCCGCAACGTGCAGGGCGTGGCGAGCCGCAGTTCGCGCGTCGCCAGCGCGGAGGGAGCCAACGTCCGCGCGAACGGAGCCGAGTCCGGGCGCGAAGTTCTCGTCGAGGAAGCGCCAGCGGAAGCGCCAGCGACGAGTCGGAACACCCTGTTGAGGGACAGGCGCGGTGAGACGGAGGCGGAGGCGATGCCGCCCGGGCGTGAGCGCAAGGGTGAGCAGACGATCGTCTTCGCGATCGCGACCGCGGACGAAGGTGCCGACTTCCGCGTCGTCGAGCCAGACCTTGAGTTCTCCGACGAGTCCTACGAGGGCGTAGAGTGTCGCGGCGTCGTCCGCTTCGAGATCGAGACCGAGGTGAACCACCGACTGACCGTTCGCCCACTCGGCGAGATCAACACGTGGCGATGCACCGACGACGACCGTGCAGCCGTCGCAGTCGAGGTTGGTTTGTGCCGGGGTCGTTCCGGCGGGGAGGCGAGCAAAGGTAGCGAGCCAGCCTTCGGCGCCAGGACGAACTTCCGTTTGCGCGCTCGCGAGCAGCGGTGCGCCGACCAGGACGGCCAACGCAAGACTCATCATCCGGGGGGCGCGCACGATTCACCCTATCTGACGCAGCCCGGGAGGTCCTTATTTCTGCGGGTCGTGTCTCGCCGCGTACAGCGCCGTTTTTCGGCGAAATCCGGGCGCTTCAACTTTTATTGCGCCGGTTCGAAACGGCGCGCGTTCCCTCTACGAACGCTCGAAGGGGCGGAAAGGGAAGCATCATGAAGCACTGGGCATTGGCAGGAATTTTGGCGGCAGGAATCCTCGGCGGGAGCGCAAGCTCGGCGGAGGCTTGCGGCGGTTACGGAGAGTTCGTCGATCCTCAAGTCACCGCGGTTGAGGTTGCGGTGACGGATCACTTTGCGCGTTCGCGGCGGAGCGTCCGCGTTCAGCAAGTTCAGCTTGCGGAGCTTCACAGCGAGGTTGCGGTCGCTCGGGTCGTCTACGTCGATCGACGCGACGCGCGCTTCGCCCAAAACGTTCGACTGGTGTTGCGAAACCAGCAGTGGCGCGTCGTGGGTGGTGCCCGGCCCGTCCGCGCTTGAGGCTACGTTTCCGAGACGGATGTCTCTTGGGTTTGAAGCATGCGCTCGACGCTCACGTCCATTCGGCTGCGAATGAGGTCCATCACGCTTTCGAGCTCCGGCTCGGTGATCGCCAGGGCCTCACGCAGTCCCGCGTGGGTTTGCTTGGCGAGCTCTTCGCGGATCTTTGCGAGGCGTCGAACGATGGTTGCGCGATGAACGCCGTACATGGTCGCGAGCTTTTCGAGGGTCACGCGGCCGAGAAAGTGCAGCCGAAGAAGATTTCGTTCGTGACCGTCCAGGTCGCCGATCGCGGTTTCGAAAGCGCTTCGAAACGCGCCGCGATACTCCGCCTTCAGGAACGACGCCTCGAAGTCGTGGCTCGCTTCCGGATCGATGACGGGATCGTCTCCGACGTCGATCCGCTTCGTCTTGCGGATCATGCTGATCGCGGTGCGCGTCGCCGTGACCCGGAGCAATCCTCGAAGGGAGCCTTTGCCGGCGTACTCCACGATCTTCGGCGGGTCGCCCACCAGGAGCTTTCGTCGAACTTCCTGGAGCACATCGTCGACGAGCGCCGGCGAGAGCTTCATGTGGGCGATCGCGCGGGGAAGCGCCCCGAGGTATCGGTCTTCCAGAATCCGGAGAGCGCGCGGATCCTGCGCGCCACAGGCGAGGGCGAGAGCGACCTCGACGCCGCGCGCGTCATCCACGTTCGGCAGCGCACGAAGCGCAGCATCCAGAACCTCCCGGTCGATCGTCACACCTGGGAGCTCCACCTCACAGGCGGTCAGAACCCGATCGGTGGTCTCGGCGCCGTTCACGCTGCGCACGATAGACGAGAGCTCGCGCGGACCCAACCGCCGCTTGGAAAACCGAGTAGGGTAGAGAGCGTGAAGCTGCCTGCCGCGCGCGAGAGGGCGCACCCGTGAACGAGTGTCCTGAAGACGAGGTTCTTCTGGCGCTGCTCTCCGGGGAGCTGGACGCGCAGACGATTTCCGGCCTCGACGCGCATCTCGACTCGTGCGTTGTGTGCCGCGAGGTGGTTTCGAGCCTGGCGGAGGGCGAACAATACGTTCCTGCGCAAGGAGACCGCATCGGTCGTTTTCACGTCCTGCGCCTCGTTGGAAAGGGGGCGATGGGGGTGGTCGTGGAGGCCTACGACCCGCAGCTCGATCGACGAGTCGCGATCAAGCTCCTTCATTCGCGAGCGTCGAACGAGGCGCGCCTGCAGCAGGAAGCCCGGGCGATGGCGCAGCTTTCGAGCCCGCACGTGGTCACCGTGTACGACGTGGGGACCTTCGACGGAGGCGTCTTCATCGCAATGGAATTTGTCGAAGGGTCGACGCTCCGCGAGTGGCTTGAAACGGAGCGTGCGCCCGCGGAGATTCAGCGGGTGCTTCGGGAGGCCGGGCGTGGGCTGAGCGCCGCGCACAGCGCCGGAGTTGTTCACCGAGACTTCAAGCCCGAGAACGTACTTATCGATCGTGAGGGGGGAGCGAAGGTTACGGACTTTGGGCTCGCTCGCGCGCCCGAGAGTCGACCAATGCTGGCGGATGTCGGCGAGGTTGCCCTCACGCGAACCGGCGCCCTTCTTGGGACGCCCGCGTACATGGCGCCGGAGCAGCTTCGCGGGGACACCGCGGACGAACGCGCGGATCAATACGCGTTCGCAGTTACGGCGTGGGAAGCGCTCGCCGGATCGCGCCCCATCGCTGCGAAAACGCTCGCGGAGCTTGAAACGAAGGCGTCGGCCGGGCCTCCGGCTCCCCCTTTTAAGGGCCCCTGGAGCGCAGCGGTGACGCGGGCGCTCAGCCCCGATCCCAACGCGCGGTTTTCGTCGATGGGCGAGCTTCTACGAGCGGTTCAGCCGACGCCCGCGCGGCGTCCGGTGTGGGCTCTTGCGGCGCTTGTTCCGGTCGCGCTGGTGGGTCTTGGGGTGGCGGTTTCGCCCGGTGATCGCTGCGCGGCGAGTCGAGAAGCGCTCGCTCGCTGGAACGACGACGCGCGGGCGGCGATCGGGCGCAACTTTGAGGAGGTTGCTCCGTCCTTCGGGGCCGCGGCCGCTGCGCGAACGATCGCTGCCCTCGACGGATGGGCGAGGACGTACCGCGAGGCTCGCCTCGACGCCTGCGAAGCGACCCACGTGCGGAACGAGCAAAGCGCATCGCTCATGGATCGGCGAATGGCCTGTCTCGATCTTCGCGGGGACGCTTTCGAAGCGATCGCGGACGCGTTTCGCGCCGGGGATTCGTCGCTCGTGGCAGCGGCTGACGATGTGCTCGCAACGCTTCCTGCGATCGAGGCCTGCGGCGATGGTGAGCGGCTGAGTCGCGGTTGGGTACCGGCGCCGGAGGATGCCACCAAGGCGCGCGAGCTCGGTCGTGAGGTGGAGCAGGCGCGCGTTCAAGTTCGAGCGGGTGCATTTGCTGCCGCCCTTGCTCGCGCGGACGCGATCGAGGTCGGGGCTCGCTCCCTTCCGCCGATCGAAGTGGGTCGCTTTCTGGTTCGCGCCGAGTCGCTCACCGGTCTGGGTCGCTATCCAGAAGCCGAAGAAGCCGCGTACGAGGCGCTCTGGACGGCCGAGCGCAGCGCCGACGACGAAGGTGCCGCCCGGGCGTGGCTGCTCCTCGCGCGAATCGCGGGTGAACGCGGTGCGGATCCGCGGCTCTCGGCCCGACACGCCGATGCTGTGGTGGAACGTGCCGGGCAGCCCGCGCGTCTTGAGGCCCAGCTGGCGAATCTTCTCGGCGTGTCGTTTACCAAACGCGGGGAGCTCGACGATGCGGCCGACGCGCTGGAACGTGCGCGCCGCCTTCGCGTCGGTCTCGATGGGGAATCTCATCCTTCGGTTGCGCGGGTACTGACGAACCTCGGCAACCTCGCTCGGGAGCGCGGCGATGCGCCGGCGGCTCTCGCGTTTCACGAGCAGGCGCTGGCCATCGATGAAGCCGCGCTCGGGGAGGCGCATCCGCTCGTCGGTCGTCATCATCACAACCGCGGTGGCGTGCTGCGGCTTCTGGATCGGCAGGACGAAGCACTCCAAGCCTACGAGCAGGCCCTCGCGATCAAACGAGGGGCGCTCGGGTCTCATCCGGAGGTTGCGCTGACGCTCAATAGCCTTGCGCTCGTGGCGGTGGATCAAGGGGAGCGAGCGGCGGCGGAGGACTACTACCGTGAGGCTCTCGCGATCTTTGTAGCGCACGACCACGCGGACGCTGCGCTGGTTCGATTGAATCTCGCGCTCCTTCTCAACGAGCTTGAGCGACCCGAAGAAGCGCGCGATGCGATCCGCCTCGCGATGGCGGTCGACGAAGAGCGCCTTGGCCGAGAGACGGAGCGTTTTGCGCACGAGCTCGTCGTGGAGGGTGATGCGCTAGCTGCTCTCGACGAGACCGAGGAAGCCCGTCGACGCTACGAAGAGGCTCAGCGGATTGCGCGCGTGATCGGCGACGCGGCGATGGAGGAGAAAGCGGCGTGCGGGCTTCGTGAGCTTCCGTCCGAACGCCGCGCGCCCCGGCGCCGTGTTGAACCGTCCTCGGTGAGGGTCGCGGAAGCGCCTGCTGCGATGAGCGCGAACGTGCCGGCCGCGAACGTGTCGACGGCGCAAGCGACCGAGACGATGAACCCAGGGCTGGGCATGTCCCCGATTCCGCCTCGAAATGTGGGCCGTGGTTCGACCCCGGTGTACGAAGCCGGTGCAGCCTGGGACTGAACCCGTCCGGCAGTGCACGGTCGCGGGGCGTAGCGCCTGAAATTCCAGCGAAACTCCCGGCGTGAAATACGGCGACGTCCGTGTGCGTAGATCCAGATGTGCGGCATGCTTTGACCGTGGGTTCCACTGCATCCCTGGCCTCCGACGAGGAAGGCCCCTCCATCGGCACTCAGCTGAAGTCCATCGCCATCATTCTTGGTGTGATTCTCGGCATCATGTGGGCCCTCGAGCTCGTGGACGTGCTGCTCGGGCAGCCCCTCAACTCGTTCGGATTGCTCCCGCGTCGTATTTCGGGTCTCACCGGCATCCTCACGATGCCCTTCCTGCACGGCGGCATCGCCCATCTCGCGGGCAACAGCGTTTGGCTCATCGTCTTCGGCACGATGATCATGCTCCGCAGCAAACGGGAGTTTCTCCTCGTCTTTGCCAGCAGCACGCTTCTCGGCGGACTCGGCGTGTGGCTCTTCGGCAACCTCTTTACGGCAAACGCCGTCCATGTGGGTGCGAGCGGCGTGATCTTTGGTTGCTTTGGCTACCTGCTTTCGATGGGTCTCTTCGAGCGCAAGATCGGCTCGATCGTCGTCTCGGTGTTCGTGCTCGTCGTGTACGGCGGGTTTCTCTACGGGGTGTTGCCGGGTCAGGCCGGGGTCAGCTGGGAGGGTCACCTCTTCGGATTCCTCGCCGGTGTTGCGACTGCTCGCTTTGTGGCGCGGCGTGCCCGTGCGGCGTCGGAAGCTTCCGCGCGACCTCAGGGCGTTTGAGACCGGGCCGTTGAGGCTGAGGCGCTTGCGACTGGCGCCCGCTTGAGGGCTCGAAGCGCTCGGGAAACAAAGCGAGCGAGCTGCCAGCGATCGCGTAGTGAGGCCTCGGCGACGTCCGAATGGCCGAGCACGTTGGTGAGGTGAACGTCGCACTGCGGGGCCTCCTCGCAGATCGCCGTGGCCTGCGCGGGCGAAACGAGTTCGTCGGCGCGTCCATGAAGCACAAAGAGCGGCGTTGTGATCTGCCCTAGCGATCCCCGGGGAGAGACGCGCGCGAGCCGCAGGGCGAAGGGCGCGCTCCCCTCTTCTTCAAAGCGAGGACCTAGCGCGCTCGTGAAGAGTTCGCGAACGTAGGGGTGGCCGCCGGGGGAACGATGGGCGTCGACGACTTCAGCGAGGTCGTGGTGCGCGCCGAGCGTCCAGACGGCGCGAAATCGCCCCGGGTGTTCGGCGGCGAGGCGAATCACCATGCCGCCGCCAAGACTGATGCCGAAGAGCGACGCATCGGGCGGCGCCGTCTCGAGGATGACGTCGAGGTCGCTCGCACGAAGACGGAGGTTCGAGAGCGCGGGCAGCTCAGGTACGTGAACGCGAAACCCCTCGTTGGCGAGCGCGACAGCCAGTGCGCGAAAGCGGGGCTCATCAACGCCCTCGCGATGTGCGCCGTGCACCAGCACCAAATCGGGGCCGTCCAGTCCAAAACGAAGAACGCGGTGAGGTCGACGCAGTTCCGTCAGAGGCGCTGCGCGTTGCTCCGTGGTCGCGGCGCGCAATACCTCGCCCGCGTGAAGCGCGTCGATGACCGGCTGCCCAATCACGCCGAGGGGCGCGACGAAGAACGCGATCACGAGCAAGCGACGCACGAGGGGACTCTACCGCGAGGAGTTGGGCCTTTGCCGTCGGCATGGTTCGCGGCGAGGTAGGATTCGGAAATGCGCTCGATGAAGGAGCTCCTTGCGCACGTGCCGCAGAAGGGGAGGCTTGCGTGGATTGGCCTCCGGCCCGGTCGCGACGAAGCCATGCAATCCGTCCAAGAGGCCGAGCTTGAGAGCGGCCGCGGGCTCGTGGGGGATCGCTATCGGCGCAAAGGCGGGAAACGTCAGGTCAGCTTGATCCAGCGCGAGCACTTTCCGGTCGTCGCGTCGTTCCTCGGCGTGCATGAGGTGACGCCGGAGCAGGTGCGGCGGAACCTCGTCGTGGAAGGGGTGAACGTAAAGGCGCTCCAGTTCGTTCGCTTTCGAATTGGCGACGTGCTTCTTGAAGGCGCGGGCGCGTGTGCGCCGTGCTCGAAGATGGAACGCGCGGACCGCTTGGGCGTTGGAGGCTACGCGGCGCTTCGTGGAATGGGCGGCATCATCGCGCGGGTGATCGCCGGTGGGCGGATTCACGTCGGGGACGTCGTCGAGGTGCGCGCGGCGGACAACCCTGTCGAGGTCTAGGCCTAGGCCTAGACAACGAAGTCGAACGTTGCGGCGTTGCCTTCCATCGTCACGAGTCGCGATCGGTCGAACCAGGGATCGACGTCGTTGTAGGGGTCGCCGGGAAAGTAGAGCTGTGTCGTGAGCTCCTGCGTATCGGTGTGGATCTTCGCGTGAATGTGGGCGGGCCGGAACTGGGAGCCGTTCAGGTAGCGTCCTGGAACGAGAGTCGTCACGGAGTAGCTCCCGTCTCGCGCGGTGCGGAGTCGCGTCCGAAAGTGAAAGCCATCGAGGTCGTAGCTTCCGGCCGCATCCGCCTGCCAGAGTTCGAGGATCGCGCCCACCACCGGACGACAGCGAGCGTCCATCACGTGCCCGCCGAGCTGAATCGCCCCCGGCGTGGAGGCCGCGACCAGCGCCTCTTCGGATGGGGCGCCTGCGCGAAAGAAAGGACCTTCGATGTCGGCGGTGGTACGGCGACAAGCCAGCGCGGGCGAGGCGCAAGCCGTGAGGGACGACGCGAGAAAGAGGCGACGGGTGACCATGGCGAACTCCTTTTCAAAGGAACGCGGGTCAACGGGGATCGGCGCACGAAAACGTGGCGCCGTTCGCCGGCCGCCGTGAGCGGTGGCCGTGACGCGGACTTGCCGCCGACCGGACTGCTGCGCTGGCTGGCTCCACCTCCGCGGCCACCTCCGCGGCCACCTCCGCGGCCACCTCCGCACGGCCACGTCGCCACCTCCGCACGGCCACCTCCGCACGGCCACCTCCGCACGGCCACCTCCGCACGGCCACGTCCCCCGGCGACGTCCCCCGGCGACGTCCCTCGGCGACATCCCCCGGCCACGCCATCGGCCGCCGGCGTCCCCCAACCGGTTGCACCCGACATCGGCGAACCGTCAACGCTGCGAAGCAGCGGAGGCGAGTCGCAAAGCGAGACGGCGACACTGCGAAGCAGTGGCGGTGCATCGCCCGGGCAGTCACCAAAACCTCGCTTCGGTGATCCAAGCCCGCGATCCGAAACGGAACACGAGACCTGAAGGGAGGGAGCGGGGTGGGGGGTGACC
>JBCDAA010000242.1:0-13882 GCA_039186435.1 Myxococcota bacterium
CGAAGTCACCCTGCTGGGGATCCGACACGCCCTCAAGAACGCGAAGGCTCGAGACGACCTCCGGGATCAGAAAACCGAGGTCGGCGTAGCCCTGTCCGTGAAGATGCGAAGGCAGGTTGATCGGCAGGTGCCCCACACGAATCTCAAGATCCTGTCCGTGTTCGGCGTCAAAACCGCGAAGCATGATTTGGTGCGCAACACCGTCACCCTCGGAGCGATTGAGGTAGACGCCCGGCGCCGTTCGAAGAAGATCCGCGCCGTCCTGTCGTGGCGCGGCTTCGAGGACGTCGCGCTGGACCTGAATGTCGCCAGCCCCACGTTCCTGGGTACGGAGTGCCTCCAGCTCCGTTTCGCCGGTGGCGCCGAAGCCCCCGCTCGACGATTCAGGCGACGTTTCGTCGGGCAACGCCTCGGCGGACACCGACTCAGCAGACACCGATTCAGCAGACACCGATTCAGCGGGCGTCTCTGCTGACGGAGTCTCGCGTGTCGTCTCTGTTCCGATCGCGCCGAGCAGCGGTGGCGCGAAGGGAACGGAAACACGAACTCGCGCCGCAAAGGGAGACCCATCCCGCATCGCGGGAGCAAAGCGCCAACGACGAAGCGCTTCCCGGACCGCGTGTTCGAGGTCGGCATCGAGGGGAGCGGTGGGAACGGCCTCCGTTAGCGCACCGGATTCGTCGAGGGTGATCTCCATGACCACCGCATCGGGACGCGTTTCGCGATCCCCCGGATCCGCAGGAGGGGCCTCGAGCACACGCGGCGGGGAGAACGCCGGAGCATCGTTGGGGGTGCCCTCACTCGAGCCCTCGTCACTCGCGCCTTCGGTCGCTTCGGGTTCTTCGCCGTCCGCGCTTGGAGCTTGAGCGTGAACGATGCCCGCCGCGAAAACGGAAATGAGGAGAAATGCGAACCGCCGAGACATGAACGGCTACGCCGTAGCGCACACCGCTTCTACTGCAACACAGATGCACCTGCACTTAACATTCAATCAATCATTGAACCGTTGTTTTGAGGAGGCTCACGCGCCGACGAAGTCGATTCCCTCACGAAGAAGCGCCCGCCAACGCTTTCGGTTGGGCTTGGGGATCGACACCCACTCCCGAAACACGCGACCCGCGGGCGCAAACGACTCGCCCACGCCTTCCTCGATCAGTTCGGCGACTCGCTCTCGGGGCAACTTCACAACGAGCCCTGAGCCTTTGTGATTGACCAGCGCCAGGAAGTCCTTGCCCACACGAAGACAGCGACTGTTCATGATGGTCCCCTCGACGACGCGCTTGTCGTCGGCCTGAAGTTCTTCCGCCAGCTCCCAGAACATCGTCTCTGCCGTCATCGCTGCAGCATAGCGATGAGGTGCGACATCGGTTTGCCGCCGCTCCAAAGATGCCTCACACCCGCCGCATCATGTCTTCCTTCGAAGCGGTCCTCTTCGATCTCGATGGAACGCTGATCGACTCGATCGAGCTGATCGTCCAGTCCTTTCATCACACGCACCGCGCCCACTTCGGCTCGGATCGCTCGGATGAGTTTTGGATCTCAGGAATCGGACGGCCGCTGCGCGATCAGCTTGGCGAGGTCGCTCGCGATGACGAAGAGCTCGCGGCGCTTATCGAGACGTATCGCACCTACAACCTCGCGAACCACGACGCGATGGTGCAGGCGTATCCAGGCGCGGTCGACACGGTGAAGACCCTCGCGCAGCGCGGTGTGGCGCTTGCGATCGTCACCAGCAAGATGCGCGTGGGTGCGCTGCGCGGTCTTGAGCTTCTCGGTTTGGTCGATGAGTTTCCCGTCTGCGTCTGCGCCGACGACGTCACCCGCGGAAAGCCAGACCCGATGCCGGTGGAGCTCGCCCTCTCACAGCTCAAGGTCGACGCGTCCAACGCGCTCTTCGTCGGGGACTCGCCTCACGACCTCGAATCCGGCCAGCGCGCGGGCGTAAAAACCGCTGCCGCGTCGTGGGGTCCCTACGATCCCGCCGAACTGCGCGCTCACGCGCCCACCTACTGGCTCGAGGGCCTTCCCGAGATTCTCGACCTCCCCTGACAATTGCGGCGCGGGTCGCTTCCGCGCAGAGTGAACGCATGGGTCGACCGCTTCCTCACTGGCCACGTCTAACGCACGATCAGGCCCGGGAGGTCGCGACGCGTACCCTGCGCGTCTTGCGCGACTCCAATCGAACACTCGACATCGTCGCGGTGGAAGAGCTCGTCTCCCAAACGCAGCTTCGTGCGCTCCTTCGCGCGGGGGTCTTTGACGCGGAGGACGGCGCCGCGCTTCTCGCCGAGCGTCCCTCGCTTCCAGACACCGATCTCGACCCGCTTCGGCGCCTTCCGGACACCACCCTGGGCGGCGCGTTCGT
The DNA here is from genome assembly GCA_039186435.1 of Myxococcota bacterium. GTDB lineage: Bacteria > Myxococcota_A > Polyangia > Polyangiales > Houyiibacteriaceae > JALVDI01. The sequence continues at coordinate 2,366 of JBCDAA010000242.1, forward strand.
TCGCTTTCTCGACGAGAACGGACTCGACCTTACGCTGCTGCGTCAACCGGCGCCCTACACCGACGATGCGGACGCGGCGTTTCTCCTGCAGCGTATTCGGCAGAGCCACGACCTCTGGCACACCCTCCTCGGACTGGGCACCGCGGGCCACGAGGAAATTTTGGTTCATTCATTTTCGTTGGCGCAGACGGGGTTTCCCAGCTCGGTCATGATCGTCCTGCTCGGGGGCGTGAAGCACCTTGTCGCCGAGCGACGTTGGCGCGACCTGCATCCCGGCATCGCGCGCGCGTATCAACTCGGCCGCCGCGCGTCCTGGCTTCTTCCAGTCTACTGGGAGCGCTACTGGGAGCAGCCGCTCCGCGAGATTCGGACGCGCTTCGGCATCACGCCCTACGCGCATGCGATGGCGTAGGCACGTGCGCATCGTCCTGCTGGGCGCGCTCCTCGCCTGCGGTGAGGCATGCGGTGAGACGGACGCCAGGACGCCTCGTGACGTGCACGGTGAGACCGCCCTGCAGATCGAGATCGGAACAGAGCGCTTTCAGCGCATCGACGGCTTCGGGGTCAACTCGTGGACCTTTCCGCGCGGCGACGATCTCGGCTGGTGCTGGCGCTGTGTCGAGGATATTCACGACGATCTACGGATCGACTACGCGCGCATCGCCCCGTGGTTTGAGTGGTGGGAAACGATCAACGACGACGACGATCCGGCCACTCGCGGGGAGTTCGCGACCGACCGCGACTTCTTTCACGAGCGCGATCTTCCGTACGCGGAGTACCTCGCGGACCGAAACGTGGAACTGACGTTCGGCGTTTGGGGCTTTGGCGAATGGCTGAGCCAGGAAGGATGGATTCCTCCCGCGCGATACCCTGAAATGGCGGAGTCGATCACCGCCTACGTGGAAGCGATGGCGCGCGAAGGCGTTCGCTTTTCCGTGCTCGAGGTCCAGAACGAGCCGGCCATCCGCGCTAGCACGGAGTACCGATCGCCCGAGGATCTTCGGGATGCTGCGCGCGCGCTTCTTCGCGCCCTCGATGACGCCGGATTCTCCGACGTGAATCTGCACGGCCCCAACGCCGATCGGCCGGGCACCACCGAGGCTTGGGCGCGAGTATGGCTCGCCGACGAAACGCTCCGCGACCGTACAGCGGCCGTCTCCTTTCACACCTGGTGGGACGAGGACGAAGCGACCTTTCGAGCCATCGCAGAGCTGGCGGCTCACCACGACAAGCCGGTGTGGGCCACCGAGACAGGCGTCTGCCCCTACGTTCACGGCTGCGAGGACGGCGGAACGCTCCGGCCCGATGAGTGGAGCTCCGTCATGGACCATGCGCAGAGCTACGTTCGGGCGCTCGCCTGGGCGAACGCAACTCGCGTGTACCACTGGGCGCTCCTCGGAAACGACGGGGCGCTCGCACCGACAGGGGAACGCCTCGCCATGGTTCGCCTCATCGAGAGCGTCTCGCGCACCCTTCGGCCACGCGTGCAGCGCATCGAGGCGCGTGTGGATTCGCTGCCCGTCGTGGCCTTTCAGCAAGAGGAGTGCATCCGCCTCTTCGTCATCAACGACGGGCCCACGCGAGTGCTTCGTGCGCTCCCCAAGAGCGTCACGACGATCTCGACAGGGGCTGGAACCACAGACGCCCAAGGGAAGTTTGTGCGCCTCCCCGCCCAATCGTTTGCGGATATGCATAGTCGCTGTCCCTAAGCGTGTACGCTTCGGGAGATGGGAAGATGGTTTTGGGTCTTCGCGTTCGCGTGGGGCTGGTCGTCGAGCGTTGCCCTCGCCGGAAACGAGGACGAGGTGCTCGTCGGCGACGTCGCCGCGGTAACCGGTGGGGCAGTTACCGCAACCGTCATGGACGGCAGCTCGCTCTACTACAACCCCGCCGGCCTCATGGGCGGAAGCGACAACACGCTGAACGTCAGCGCCAACGCCTACGGCTACCGCCGCTATCGCGTTCCAGGGTTCCTTCAGGCGGACAATGGGGAACAAGGCGAAAACACCTTCTCCGAAATCATCGTCGTCCCCAGCGCGCTCGCCTACACACGCACCATCAACGATCGCGTCCGCATTGGCGTCGGCGTCTTTCAGACCCGCGTGCAGAACTTCGACCTTCGCGCGTCGCTCACCATTCCCCAGGCCGATGCCCGCACGGTCGATTGGGAGTTCGCGCTCGAGGCCTCCACGACGGTCTACCAGGGAGCGCTCGGCATCGGCTGGCAGCCCACGGACCGATTTCGCTTTGGCGCCACACTCGGCGTCTACTACGAGTCGCTCTCCGCTTCGTTTCTCTTCAGTGGAGGCGTTTCCGACGATGAGTTTCGCAGCGACTCATTCGTCACGTCGGTCTCCGTCGCCTCGATCACCACCATTGGCATGCGCGCGAGCGTTGGAATGCAGTGGGACGCCCACGAAAATTTCGTCGTCGGCCTCAGCGTTCAGTCACCGGTCGTCGCCCTCGCCACGGACTTCGTCACCACCGACGTGATTCACGACTCCGGAGATGGCACGACGCTACCTCTTTACGCGACGGGCGACGGGAGCGACCTCTCGAGCGAGTTCGGCCTCTACATCCCCGCGCGCATTCGCCTCGGCGTTGCGATTCGCGGCGATTGGGGCTGGGTCTCCCTCGACGGCGACTACGTCCACGCGCTCACCACGGCGGACCTCGGCGTGGATCGCAACGCCATCTGGAATCTTCGCGCGGGGGCATTTGTGAACGTCAGCCCGCTCCTTAGCATCGGCGGCGGTCTCTTTACCGATCGCGGTACCGGCGAAGAAGCCGCGGACTTCACCGCCGGCTCTGCCCACTTCTACGGTGGCACGATCGGCGCCCGACTCGGCAACGTCCGCCGCCTCGACCAGAGCGAAGACGCGCGGCGCCTTCTCTTTCGAACCACGATCGCCCTTCGCTACGCGTACGGAGACGGAACGGTCGGGGGCATCCTCGTCGCGTCAGAGCCTCCGGTGACGGGCGAAGGACGACTCACGGCACGTCCACGACCCCTCACCGCCCACGAGGTTGCGCTTCACCTCGGAAGCTCGCTTCAATTCTAGATCGCCTCTAGCGAGGCATCATCACCAGAATCAGGATCACGGTGCCGACCAAGCCCATCACGAGCCCAAAGATCGCTCTCGGCAGCCCGCGCTTGGTGGGGTTCTTCTTAAGATGCCAAAGGGCGATCACCCCGAGGATCAACGCCAAGGGCGCCGGAACCACGATAAGGGAGAAAAGGCCCGCGTAACCTGCCGCGATCGCCCAGCCCGATCGCCCGATCGGGATCAGCATTCGAACGACGGCATCATCTTCGGGCCTCGGGGGCGCGACCTCGCTCCGGCGATCCACGACCGCGAACCCGTACGCGCGCAGCTCGCTGAACTCCTTGGCCGTCCCCTCCAGCAGCTCGCACTGGCCTGCAGTCTCCGGCGTAAACCACCGCGGTGGAGTCGTCGCAACCTCGAGGACGACGCCGGATTCCCCCGACGTCAGGCGAGCGTCAAGAACCTGTCCAGCGAGTGTGGGTACGCGGATTTTCACGCCGCTGATCTACCTCGATTCGTCCAGTTGCAGAGCGAAATCTCGCTATTTTACGACGACGACGATTTTTCCGATCGCACGGTTCGCACCCATCGCCTCATGCGCCGCAGGGAGTTCCTCAAACGAGAACACCCGATCGACATTCGGTGCCCAGCGACCGGCCGCCACGCGATCCAGCAAGACGCGCATCCGCTCATCGTCCTTCGGCGCCGCGATCAGATCGCTTCGCGTAAAGGACTGGGAAACATGATCCGGGATCGTGGGCCGCGCCCCGTCCCAGGTTTCCGAGAGCTGGCCCACCAGCCCGAGGCGACCGCCGCTCGCGAGCATCCCGCACGCGGACTCGACGCTCTCCTTCGAGCCGACACAATCGACCACGGCGCTGAGCTCGCCAACGCGTTCACGCACTCGATCACCGAGATCCGAACCGTCGACCAGCACGTGATCAAACCGAGACGCGTTCGCAAGCTGCGCCGCCTTGTCCGGACTGCGCGAGGTTCCCACGACTACGCAGCCAAGGTCCTTCGCGATTTCGCAGGCGGCGCGACCGAGTGCGGAGGTTCCGCCACGCACGAGCACCCTGTCCTCGGACGTGAGCTTCAAGCTCTCCACACAGACGCCGTACGCGGTGTTGTAGGTTTCCGGAACGGCGCCAAGGACCTCCGCGGAGAGCGCTTCGGGAGCGCGAAAGACCTGCGTCCGAGGGACGTCGACGTGAGTCGCGTAGGAACCGTCGAACGCGCGTCCCATTCCCCCCATGAGGGCGACAACCCGATCGTCCTCGCGTAGGTCCGTGGCGCCCGCGTCGTCGACCCTTCCCGCACATTCGAGACCCAGCACACGCGGAAACGAAAAGTCGGGCGAGGACATCCCCCGACGCGAGAAGAGCTCGGAACGATTCAGCCCAAACGCTTCGACCCGAATGCGCAGCCAGCCCTCCGCAAGGGGCTCAAAGGGACGCTCGACCAGCTCAAATGCATCCGCACCGCCCGGACCCGCCAGCCACCACGCTCGTCGCATGCGCTCAGCTTGGCGTTGCGAACAGGATCCGTCTACTTCATTTTGGACAGGCGACTCATGCACGAGACTCATCTATCGCAGATCGACCTCAACCTGCTGGTGTACCTCGACCATCTCCTTCGGGAGCGGTCCGTCACCAAAGCCGCGGCTCGGGCGGGAATTACCCAATCGGCAATGAGTCGGGCGCTGAATCGGCTGCGGGAGCAGCTGAGCGACAAGATCCTTGTCCAGGTCGGCCGGTCGATGGAGCCGACGGAACGTGCGCTCGCACTGCAAGCGCCGCTCAATGACGTCCTCGCGCGAATCCGAAATCAGATCTTCGCGCCGCATGAGTTTGTTCCTGCGACCGCGCGGCGAAGCTTCTCCATCGCAGGTCCCGACTATGTCGATGCCCTCGTCTGCGGCCCACTGGCTGCGCGCTTTGCGGTGGAGTCTCCCTCCATCGACCTCAACGTCGTCGGTATGGGGCCGGCGGTCCGCGGAGAGATTCTGGACGGTCGTCTCGATCTTCTCCTCGGATTTCCGCCCGCGAACAAAGCGTCGATTCACGCGCGGCGCATCCTTGCCGATCGCTTCGTCGCCGTGGTTCGAAAGGACCATCCCGGACTGCGGCGAAAGAAGCTTCCGATGAAGCAATACGTCGCCTATCCCCACGTCCTGGTCGCGCCCGGGGGTCGTCCAGGCAGCTACGTCGATCGCGCGCTCGCCGACGAAGGGCTCTCTCGACGCGTCGCGGTACGACTCCACAGTTTCCTGCTCGTTCCGGACTTCCTCCTCGACACCGACTACATCCTGACGGTTCCCGAAAAGCTCGCCCAGCGCATGGCAACCCGGCACGCGCTTCACGTGACCGACCTCCCGATCGTGCTTCCGGGTCTGACGCTCTCGATGGTGTGGCACACGCGAAACCAGGCGGACCCCGCCCATCGATGGCTCCGCCAACAGGTGCTCGAAATCGCGTCGGCGCTTTAGATCGTCAGGAAGGCGCTACAACGGGCAGAGGGCGTTCTCGAGTCCCGGCGAACCGTTCTGCCCCGCGAAATACTCCGTCTCCGGCTCGTCGGCGGTCAGGCACCAACTTCCCGGGGCGTCGTTCGCGAGGACGCCGCGACTGAGCTGAAGTGAAACCGATCGTGCCGCACTCCACCCGTCGGATTCGTCGTAGCTCACTTCGTTGACCACCACGCCGCCGCAGCGAATCCCGACGGTGTCGTCGGTGTTGTTGAGCACGAGGGGGAGCAAGGTCACCGGCGCCGTCTCGGACTCTTCGCCCCCGATCACCACGTAGGTGTCCGGCGCGATCTCAACATCTTCGACAATGACGCTCGTGTTCGCGGCATCGTAGATCTCACAGCCCCGAAGGTTGTAGGTCTCCGTCTCGCTGGGGTTCCAAACCTCGAACCACTCGCGATCGTTATCCGAGCCGCCGAGCAGGTCGCTGTCAAAGTCGTAGAAGATCTCCGAGATCAGGACGCCGTCCGCGGGAGGGTTCGCGCCGCTCACCGGATCGCACGCGCCATCCACGGTCAGGTCCGCTGCGGTGTACACCTGCGCCTGCGGACTCGAAAAGAAACGCCAGAGCGGCGACGTCACGGTCACCATGCAGCCCGCACGGAGGTTTTCGGAAACATAGAGGGATGCTTCCGCCCGAAACACCACGCCGAGTTCGACGCCCTCAGTCTCAAAACCCATTCCGAGAAACTCGCCTCCTGCGCTGCGCGCAAAGCCTTCGAGGGTTCCGCTGATCGTGACGAGTTCGCTTTCGTAGTTCCCCACGTCGGTGGCGACATCGGTCGCTGCGCTCAGGTCCTGCACCAGCGCCGAAACGTCGGCGCCCGTTGCATCACGGTTGAAGCCGCTGATGACGGTGACCCGGGTCTGATCGCTTGCGATAGCCGTCTCCATCACGTCGAAATCGACGACGTCGCCCACCATGGGCTCGGGCGCCAACGTGGTCGGGTCGATCGCGACGAAGAGCGCGGGGCCTGTGCGTTCCGCCTGTACGAAGAAACCCGCCGGGTCGGGGTCGACCGCGCCCCGAACGAAGGTGACCGTCACGTTTCGCACGTCGAGGGGCGGATCGTGGGAGCCTTCGGGCGCCGCGCGAACTTCCGCGATGCCGTCGTCTTCAACCGCTGCGTCCATCGTCGCGTCCGTGCCAGTATCCGTCGGCGCATCGCTGCCTGCATCCACGCTCGCGTCACTGGACGCGTCCAAGCCCGTGTCTGTCGCGGCGTCCTCCGCGGCGGCGTCGTCCGTGGCGGCGTCGTCAGCGGCGGCGTCCTCAGCGGCAGCGTCCTCCGTGGCGGCGTCCGAGCCGGCGTCCTCCGCGCCCGCGTCGACCGAGCTGTCGACGCCGCTGTCCGCCCCGCCGTCGTCATCCCCGCAGGCGATCACCAAAAGCAGCGCCGCCCACACAAGCGTTCCACGTCTCATCTCGTTCGCCTTTTCCCGTGAGGACGTCGAAGCTCGCAACAAACGTCGAGGGCGTCAACGGCGGCCCTTAAACGAAAAACGCGCCGGCCGAAACCGACGCGTCGTTCTTGAAGGGTCCGCCCTAGGGGCAGAAGTACGTGCCGAGGTCTCCGGCCTCATCTTCGTCGAACGCGTCCCACTCCACCGAGGGGTCAAAGGCATCGCTCGAGTCGATGTCTCCCATGGACGGGGTGCAGGTGCGTCGAAGCGTCGCGTTCTGGGTGGACACCCCGCCGACATCCCAAGCGGAGCCCGGATCGAAACCGACCTGGCCAATGGAGTCGACAAGGCCGCCACCGCAGTAGAGTTCGAGGGCATCGTCACCGTTGAAGCCGGTGATGCCGTTCGTCTCGTCGCAGCTTCCGGCGAAGTCCGCACGCGAATCGCACACCGTGTACGCCTCGCCCGCAGCAAGAACCGCGTCGGCGAAGGTGAAGGTCGCCGTGGGATCCGTCGCGCCGTTGTTGTAGCGGCGAATCTCACAACCCGAGAGGTTGATCGGCGCGCCGACGATGACCGATACCTCGAGGCCCTTGTTGTTGCTGCTTCCCTCGATGTACTCGCTGAACACGATGGTCGTCGGGCACGCGATGTTCTCTGCGCCCGGCGTTCCGCCCTGTCCGGCCGTTCCGTAGGTATCCGTCGGGTCGGGGAGACACCAGCTGGCAGGAGCGTCGTTGGTCGTCGCGTTGAGGCCACGGCTCAGCTGAAGGGAAACGGAGTCAGCGTCCGCCCAGCCCATGGACTCATCGAAGATAACTTCGTCCACCGTCGTGCCACCACAGCGGATGCCGATGGTGTCGCCGCCGTTGTTGAGGGCGAAGGGAAGCGTCGAAAGCGGCGAGGTCTCGGAGTCGACGCCGCCGACGACGACGTACGCGCCCGGGGCGATCTCGACGTCATCGATGATGGTGCCCATGTTCGAAGCGTCGTAGATCTCACAGCCGCGAAGGTTGTAGGTGTCGGTCGTGCTCGGGTTCCACACCTCGACCCACTCCCGGTCGTCGTCGGAAGTGTCGCCCGCGCCGTCGTCGAAGTCGTAGAAGATCTCCGTGATGACCACGCCGCCCTCGGGCGGGTTCGCGCCGGTGACCGGATCGCAGGCGCCTTCGACCGTGAGGTCGGCCGCCGTGTAGACCTGGGCCTGCGCGGTGTCGCGGAAGCGCCAAAGGGGCGAGGGGCCGACCGAAACCATGCAGCCCGCGCGGAGGTTCTCCGAGAGGTAGAGGGCTTCCTCGGCGCGGAGGATGAAGTCTTCGTCGTCCATGCCCGCCGTCACGAGACGCATGCCGAGGTACTCCCCGCCGGCTCCGTCCGCGAAGCCCGCGAGCGTTCCCGTGAAGCTCACGAGCTCGCTCTCGTAGTTCGCAAGCGCGGAAACGATGTCGTCGGCCGCGCTGAGGTCCTGCGCGAGGGCGGAGACGTCCGCGCCCATCGAATCTCGGGTGTAGGCGTCGAGGGCGGTGACTCGGGTCTGGTCCCCCGACACACTCGTCTCGGTCACGTCGAAGTCCACCACGTCGCCCACGGTGGGCTCGGGGGTGATCGTGGTCGGATCGATGGCGACGAATACCGCCGGTCCCATCATCTCTGCCTGAACGAAGAATCCGGCCGGGTCGGGATCGACGGCGCTTCGCACGAAGGTGACCGTGACGTTCCGAACCTCGAGCGCGGGATCGTGGGTGCCTTCGGCGGCCGCGCGAACCTCCGCGATGCCGTCGTCTTCCACGGCCGCGTCCATCATCATCGCGTCGGTGCCGGCGTCGTCCATCGCGGCGTCCGCTCCGGCGTCGTCCATCATGGCGTCCGTTCCAGCGTCGTCCATTGCGCTGTCAACGCCCGCGTCATCCGGACCGGAGTCATCCCGACCGGAATCCGTCCCAGCGTCGGTGCCGCCGCCGGAGTCCGTTCCGCTGTCGACCCCGCCACCGCTATCGGTGCCGCTGTCCGTCCCGCCACCATCGTCGTCGCCACAGGCAACGGCGAGGGCGAGCAACCCAATCCATGCAAGCTTCGTCAGTTTCATGTGCCCAATCCTTATCGGCGCCAACAACCCGATCCGTTTAGCGCCCGGCGGAATCTTCCAAGAAACCCGAGGAGGGTCAACGTCGCCCTGTGACGAATCCGCAACCGCTACCGTCGAATTCCCGTGAATTCCGATGGAGCAAGAATCCACGGGATGTTCGAAAGCGATCGCTCGTTAGGGCATCGTTGGGCAGAACGAGGAATGCATGCTGCGCATTCCCCAAGTGAGGATCAGTCACTTTCTTCATGCGTTGAGCACGCCTAGATCGAAACGGGAAAGGACCTCGGATGCGCGCCACGCCGTCGATGAAAGCCGCCCTCGTCCACCGATACGGCTCGCTCTCCATCGGAGACAAGCCCACCCCGAACCGAAGGCGCGGCGAGGTCGCCATTCGCGTCGCCTACTCGAGCACCAACCCCGTCGATCTCGAGACCGTCAACGGAAAGAACAAACTGCTCCTGCCGCTACGCGCTCCATTCGTTCCTGGAGTCGACGTCGCAGGGACCGTCATCGACGCGGACGACGACGCTCGCGTCAGCCTCGGCGAGCGCGTCGTGGTCTTCACGGGTGTACCCCGTGCGGGCGCATGGGCGGAGCAGATCTGCGTCCCCGAGTCCTCCGTTGCGCGCGTTCCAACCCATCTCTCCATGAAAGATGCCGCGGGTCTCTGCCTTGCCGGACTTGCCGCGTACCAAGCGCTTCAGGCGCTGGGCAATGCGCGCTCCATTCTGATTCATGGCGCGGCTGGAGCGGTTGGAAGCGTCGCAACCCAACTGGCTCTCCACGCCAGCCGCAGCATTACCGCCCATGTGCATTCGCGGGATCGCGATCGGCTTCTGAACCAAGGCGTGGAGAAGGTCATCTGCTACGATCGAGAGGACTTCGCCGCGACCGCTCAACCCGTTCAGGGGGTGATCGACACGGTGGGCGGCGCGACGTTCAAACGCTCACTCCGGCTCGTTCAACCCGGCGGTGTGATCGCTTCGCTTGCGGCGATCCCGAGGCCGGACGTCCTTCGCGATGCTGGCTTTCGGGTTCCTTTCGCGCTCTCCCCCCTTCTTCGGCTCGCTGCGGCCCCCCGTTCAAAAAAGGGCGTTCGAATCGCCCCAATCGTCACGACGCCAAGCGGCGTGGACCTTGAGCGCGCCCTCACGACCACCAATGACCTCACCCCGCGATTTGCCCGCGAAGTCGACCTCGAAGTGCTGCCGGCCACCCTGGCGGAGCGCCGGGATCGGGAAGGAAAGTGGCTCATTCGAATCACACCAGACGAGCCAGTCCATGCGCGAGGATGATCGGAAAGAGCAGAACGTTTCGCGCGAACGCGATCGGCCAGCTCCAACGGGGCGCTTGTCCTCCGCGGACGAGCGCCGCGGCTAGATCTTCGAGATGCGCGCGACCAAAGGGACCGCGCGGAAGCAACGTCGTGAGCGACGTTGGGAGACGCGACGCGCCGTGAAGGGCGCCGAGCCAGCCACCGACGATCGCAGCATGCGTGTCCGTATCGCCCCCCGCACGAATCGCAGCCTCGATTCCGTCGGCCGGAGCGTCGCCAAAGCGAACGAAGCAATAGGTCGCAAGGCCCATCGAGTGTACACAAAAGCCCGTCGTTCCGAGTTTCTGTGCGGCGGTCGAGAGCTCCGCCCCCTTGCGGCCAAGCGCGAGCGCGTTTTCGATCGCGCTGCGAAGCTCGGGATGCGTCAGCACGGACGCCGCTCGCTCGACAAGCGCCCCTCGTGCCTCCGCCGGAGACGCGTGCACCGCAAGGGCGGAAAGCTCGGCCACAAAGAGCGACGCCTCCACGGCCCGCACATCCCGGTGGGTCAAACGTGCCATCGAACGCCCGAGCGTGCGGCGACGCGATTCATCGTTCGAAACGAAAATCCCGAGAACTCCCGCACGCATCGCAGCACCGTTTCCGGCCGAGTCGATGCCGGTCTCCTTCGCGCCCCAAAGCATCCGAACACACGCGCGTGCCGTCGCCCCACCGACCCCAAAGGGAAGCCGCGCAAACCAGCCGGCCAGCGAGCGACGCAGCAGGGCCACGCACTCGCCATCGCTGCTGCCCCGCAGAAGCGCCTGCGCGACCAGTGCGGTTTGCTCGGTGTCGTCGGACACCACGCCCCGTCGACCGAAGAGCCAATAGCGGTCGAGGCCGCGAAAAGAGCGAGCCACCCGCGCCGCGGAGAGTCCCTCGTAGGGAAGTCCGGCAGCGTCGCCGACCGCGACGCCCCAAAGCGCACCGAGAACGCGATCAAAGCTGGGTCGTCGACCGACAGGCATGGCGCTTCGATGTTCACGACCCATGCCAGCGCGACGCGCGCAAAAAAGGGGCCCGAATGCGCCGGTGGACATCGGCCCGCGCGCCAAGATGACGAAGCGCTGGCGCCCCCTCGACAAGATGACGCGAGGCGATCCGCAGAGCGGACCAACGATTGTCGTTTTGAAGCGAG
>JBCDAA010000243.1:0-13880 GCA_039186435.1 Myxococcota bacterium
GCCTAGACCTCCCCCCACGGCGAGTGAATCCCCGCGGGTCCCCCCTCCGATGACGCTTCGCGCTTCGCTTCGCTCGGAGGTTCGCGCTGTCCGCGAAGCTCGTTCGGGGACGGACAGATCAGCTCAATGGGATGGGACCGTTGCGAGGGCCGTTGCCCGCCTCACTCTTCGAGCAAGCGCGCGCGCAGCGCACGATCCTGTCTCCAGGGTTGAAGTCGAGCAAGAATCCGCACAGGCAGTGGGGACTCGCGAAAATGCGCGTGTTGGGCCGCAAGGTCTTGCTCGCCGAGTGCATGCGCAACGACCCATGCGTCCGCGGTCGGGGTGCTTACCTGCCGAAGCGCCTGCAACGCTTGACGAGTCTCGGGCTGCGCGCGGACAGTCTCAACCCAGGCGTCCGTGCCGTCGAACGCGCTGAAAAAGAGCAGCGGACCCAGTGCTCGTTGTTGTTGTTCCAGCGCCTGCGCGAGCCCAGGCGTACTGCGCGATTCCAGGAGCGCCACGGCGAGGAGCGCGCTCGCATGCACGACGTGAATGTCTGCGTCCGGCCACTCGATACTCCCGATCTCATGGGCGACCTGACGTAGCCCGTCCGTTTCATCGTGGTGGATTGCGAGGGTCATGGCCGCACGCGCGGCTAGGAGTTTGCCTGCTTCGCGGGTAGCTGCATGACCCGACGCAGCCGCTCGTTCCGCAACCCGTTGTGCGATGGCGAGGTGTTCGGTCATGTCGCGCACGTCTTGCTCCGAACCATCGAGGAATCGTTGGTACCGTTGCGCGGCGTCGGCGTTGTGAAAGTCGCGTGCCGAAACACGCTCGAAGATGCGGGCGAGGCACTCTGCGTCTTCCGAATTTGCAGTCTCGTCCGCGAGTTCACACATCGCGAGCTCTTCCTCGTGGGCAGCGCTCGTTCCCGGAGAGAGCACACGCATCTGCTGCCATAGGTCGATGCTGCGACGGATGGAGGGGTCATTGCGCAGCCTCGTTTTGACTTCGGCAGACTTGGGTCCTTGCATCAATGCCGAGAGCAGCGTTCTGGCCGAAGACGTGTCGGGGCGAAGAACGCGTGTGCGAACGAAGCGGTCCAAGACTCGAATGCGACCCTGGCGCCCGAGCAGACTGGCGAGGTTGCCCACGACGAGGGCCGTGTCAGGGGCCTGCCGTACCGCACGCTCCAATAGGCGCGTGGCGCGTTCAAGATCCCTTGGATCACCTGTGCACTCGAACCGTCGCTGATACGCGACCGCGGCGTTGTTGCTCGCGGCTTGGTTGCTATCGGCGTCCGCTTCGAAGCGTTGCGCAACGTCTTGATAGATCTCGGCGGCTTCCTCGAGGTCACCGGCAACAAACGCTCGTTGTGCGCGGATGCTCGCGAGTCCATTCGCGACGAAGGGAAGATCCTGGGGAGCCCGCCGCAGCCAGCGTTCCTCTTCGTCAAAATCGGTCGCAAGGAGGGAGAGTAGGATTGCGGCCTCACCCTTCTCGGCGGGGCCACTTCCGTCGTAGGCGGCCTGAGCGTGCTGTCGAGCGAGGGCTTCGATGCCGAGGTCACGGTAGACGCGCGCGACCATCAACTGCATGGCCGGGCCCTGGGTGACGAGCTGACCGAGTTCGCGATCGCCGTCTTCGACGCTCCCCATCCGGTGGTACACGCGCCCAAGTCCAAGATGGTACTCGGGCGCACCTTCGGCTTGCTGTCGAATCGAGAGAAACACCTGCTCCGCTTCGGCCAGGAGAGACTCGCGGGCCTCGCGGGACGCTTCCGCGCGCTGCAGCTTGATCATGGCGAGGCCCAGCGCCGAAGGCACGACGCCAGAGGTTGCTTCGACCCGGGCACGCAAGTCGGCGAGGGTTGGATTCGAATCCAAACGTTCGCGTACGTACTCAGAGTACGCAGCCTGTGCTTCTTGGTCGTTTGTGACGCTTTGGAGCCGCTGATCCAAGCCCGGTGGATATTCTCCACGTTCGACCTTTCGATCGAGCTCGTCGATGACCCTTCGGATGGCGACGTCCAGCGCATGCGACGCTTCCTGAAAGGGCGGCAGGAGTTCTCGGACGTGACGGGTCAGCAGCGCGTCGGCTTCCTCGAGTTGTCCCGCGTCCCGCAACGCAAGAGCGTACGACTCGAGCGCCGGGGACGACATCGTTCCTGGACGAATGCCTTCCCAAAGCGCGAGCGAATCCGCCGGGTTTTGAACTCGCAGGGCGTGCCCGAGCGCCGCCAAAAGCGAGTGGTCGCCAGGGAAGCGCTCCAGCTGGGCGCGAAGCGCGTCCGCGTCGCCGGACTCGAGCGCTAGCTCGCGCTCTGGGTCTGCCAAGCGAGCCCGCGCGTCTTCAAGCTTCGCTTGGACATGCTCGCGTGCTTCGACGTGCGCTGGTTGCTCGAGAAACGCCGAGGAGTCGATTTCTGTCAGCGCTTCCGGTGATTCGATACGGGTGACGAGCGTCGCGAATTGTCGATCGGCAGTTTCGGTACCAATGTACCGGCTGCATCGGCGGAGTGCGGCAAGCGGCCAGTCTGGCGCGAGCAACCCTGCGACGACCAAATCAGCTTCACGAAGCTCAGCTTGGGCTTGTTCGGAATGTGGTCCGGCGAACCGAACCGCCAACGCCATGAGCGTCGTGCGCGCTTCGGCGTGCATAAGATCTTGGGACCCCACCTGCTCCGCCCACCGTTGCGCTGCACCAAAGATCTGTGCGCGAGCACCGATGACTCGAGGGGGCAGCGTGTCGATGCGAAGCGCAACGCGCTCCGCCTCATCGATTCGCGCTGGTGTCATCGGTTCTTCGACGCGGGCGAGGAGCGATTGAGCGAGCTGAGTCGCCGCTCGCTCGCTTGCATCAGGCGCGTCGTGCGCATGCTCTTGAACGAAACGTGTGAGTTCCTGCGCTGCCGCTTCACCCTCGAGCCCGGCGAGGGCATCGAGCTCGCGCTCGGCTCTACGCCCCGGGGCGTTCCACCAGCTCGCCACGAACAAACCGACGACCGCCAACACGCCGAGTCCGATCACGGCACGCCGCCACCAGATCGCAAAGGAACTCAGGCGCTCTTTCGCGAGAAAGAGCCAACCATCGCCACCTTGTGGAAGCACGCGAAAGGCAGCCACCGGAAAGACGGGAACAAACAACGCAGTCAGCGTCTGCGTTGCGACGTAGGTCCCATCGGATCGGGCGTCGCGCCGCCCGTAAAGCATGAACCCAAAACCGTTGATGGTACCCAGGGTAGGCGCGCCACCCGTCAGCGGACGCGGTGCGTTGACGGCTTGGCGCACTGCGGATGCGAGATCCTCGTCGTTTGTTTCGATGCTGCGGAGCACACGATCTGCGGCTGTGTAGTCGTTACGGCGCTGCAGCCATCGGGCGTGCATAAGCCGCGCGTACAGGAGTTTGTCGCGCCCTGCAGCGCGCACTTCGCTGAGGAGTGGCTCCGGCGCGAGTTGTTCGGCGAGGTCTCGCGCAGCTCTCTCGACTCTTGCGTCGGAGATAACCCCTGCAAGAGTCGCGATCTCAATCGCAAATCCGGCGAGTCCTTGCTTGGCGGAGACCGCAGCGTCTCCTTCGAGTTCATCGACGAACGACACGCAGCTCTCGAGACGCGTCCACACGTCATGGAGGTCGCGCAGCGTCCATACTTTCGCGTCCGGATCGGGACACATCGCGTCGGAGTCGAGTGTCGTACCAATCGCATCAAGCGCGGATACGAAGCGCTCCAGGTCCTCGTTTTCCACCATACCCCCTCGTTTGAACGCAGCGCGTTCGGCGGAAAGAACTTCCGAAGAGGCAATGTGCTTGACTTGCTCAGGGGTGTCGAGCCATTCGTTTGCAGCTCTCCCGAGCGGTTGAGCCAGTTTGCAGCGGGAGCGCTAGAAGTTGCTTGCCTGCGCGCGTCGCGACTCTAACGCGAGAAACCGAGCGTCGTGCGCTCGGTGAGTCCGTCCGCTGAGTCGCTGGTCGAGCAGCTCCGTGGCTCGCATTCGCATCCGCAGCCTCGCGCGCGATGACAGTGGCAGGCCCCGGTACTGCGGTTGTGATGGCAGCCGCAGCGGTTGAGCCCGCCGCCGTGGGCAGCCGCGAGGGAGGCCCAGGGAACGAGGATTGCGCCGAGGAGTGCGCCCAGCGCGGCGCCGCGGATCACGCGCATCCGGGACGTCCCTGTCCGCACTAGATCAGCGGCCCAGGGCAGCCGAAGTCGACGTCGACGCTCGCGACGCTGCCCGATTGCACGGCCGTGCACTCTGCGCCGTAGAAGGTGATCGTGTTGGTGGTCGGGTCGTAGTCCCAGCCGCTCGTCCGACTCGGGTTGCGCGGGATCAACATGCCGCCATCGAAGGAGACGCGGAAGAGCATTGGATCGCGCGGGGGCCCGTCGAGTTCGACGGTGCAGCTCGGCGGAATGACCTCGGCCGCGATCATGTCGAGCGCGGCGCTGAGCTCCCCGGCGGTTGCGGCGTTGAAGGGCCGGGTGGTTCCTCCGGCGGTGGCCATACGCATGAGCGCGCCCGCGTCGCCGGCAAATCCAGAGCCGAAGCCGATGACGTAGGTGGAGATTCCGTCGGCGCTAAGCGCTTCGATCGCCGCCACGGTCTCGTCGACGGTTTCCTCCGTGCCCCCGTCGGGGAGCTCGGGGCCGCAGTTCGGGAGCCCGTCGGTGGCGAGGAGGACGTAGCGCCCGACGTCGTTGACGGGAATGGTGCCGTAGTAGGCACGCGCAGCGTCGAGGGAGGTGTGCGTCGGCGTCGCGCCACTGTTGGAGAACGCGCACCGAAAGAAATCATCCTCGAGGGCGCCGACGGTGGCGTTGATCGCGGACGCGTTGCGCGGCGCGATGGGGTTGTCGACATTGCCCGGTCCGCAGGCGCCGCTTCCGGGGTAGAGCATCAGCCCGAAGTTGATGCGCGCGTCGAACTCGGTGACGGTGCTGATCAGCGCGTCCTTCATGATGCTCAGCTTCGTGGTCATCGACGGCGACAGGGGATTGAGCGGCGTGCACATCGAGCCGGAGATGTCGACGACGAGAAGCATGTCGGGGGGATCGCCGACGATCTCGGTTGGCACCGGCGTGGTCATGTCACAGGGCGCATCCGGGGGTGGACTGGAATCGCGAACCCCGACGTCCGGTCGCGCTGCATCGCGCCGCATCGGCGGGGCATCGACCGACGCATCCGTTCCTGCTGCGTCCATGCCGCCGCCGCCTGTGTCACGTCCGCCGGGTCGTGAGCTTCCCGAAGGGCTGCACCCAACGAGCGCAGCTACGATCATGATCCATCCCCGCATGGCGGCACCCTAACGCAGTTTTTGAGCACCGTCCTATTTCAACGGCTGCGCGTTCGAACGAAACGAAGACCTGTCGCGGCTCTTCGAATGACCGCTCGTTCACGAATCGCTTCGAAACTTCCTCCAGTAGCCGTCGAGCGCGCGTTGGGCCGCTGCAGCGTTGCTGTTCTTTGACGTGGCGAACCATCAGAAACGCCGTTACCGCTTTCGATTGCGCGTCGTCGAGGGTAGCGAAGCGCTGCCGGAGATAGTCGTTGATCGCGCGATCGTCGTGATAGGTGAGGGCGCGGATGACGTGGTCGACCGCGCGCGTTCCGTGGTGTCGAAGCGCCCAGACGAGGTAGCGCGGAAGGTGAAAGCGCTGGCTTCTTCACTTTCGTCGCTTTGGCGGGGGACGGAGTTCTTCACTTTCGTCAGTTCGGTCCCCCCGACCGCGAATGGTTCGTAAGTGTGGCGCGGCCGCCGCGCCCCGTACCGTCGAGAAATGATCGACCGATGTGCGACCCGCCACCGAGGCTCATGGATCGCGGGGCTTGCCCTCTCCATGGCCTGTCAGGGCGTGATCGGGAGCGCAGGAGGAGAGCCCGGCGAACCTTGTTCGCCAGGCCCGGGCGAGACCCCGATTCCCGGGGGCGTCGAGGCGTTCGTCTGCGACGAGGACGCGACCGGGTCCATCTCGCCGAGCTACGTGCTGACCCGTCCGCAGCTCAGCAACACCCTCGAAGATCTCTTCGGCGCGTCGGCGCTCGCATCTGCCGAGGTCGGACTTAGCCGGCTCGCCACCGAGGTCTACGACGAGGTCACCCACCAGCGCACCAGCACGCTGGAGAGCGCCAAGGTCAGCGCCTACCACGACATCGCCCGCGCTGTGGCCGCGCATGTGGCCGCGGACGATTCACTTCTCGAAACGGTCTTCGGCGCGTGCGCGCTGGACGGGGCGCCCGACTGCATCGACACGTTCATCGACGGGTTTGGGCCGCGCATTCTCCGGCGACCGCTGACGTCCTCGGAGACCGCGTTTGTCACCATGCTCGCGGAGCGTCCGGCTCCCTTTCGGGACAACGCCGAAGCGGTGCTCGCGTACGTGTTGCAGTCGCCCTTTTTCCTTTGGCGGGTCGAACTCGGCGAGCCGGGCGGCGAGGCGACGAGCGAGTTCTCGATCACGCCCTACGAAGTCGCGACCCGAATCGCCTACGACCTCACGAACTCCACGCCGGATGCGGAGCTTCTCGCGAGCGCAGCCGAAGGAAGGCTGAGCACCCGGGCGGAGGTCGAAGCGCAGGTGCGCCGCCTTCTGCAAACGCCGCGCGGTCGCCGAAAAGTCGTCGACAACATCGCGCACTGGTCGATGTCCGAGATTGCGGCGGACCTGTCCACGCTCCCGGAAGCGCTGACCGAAGGCGTCGAAACCGAGGGCCTCTCGGACGCCATGCTGGAGGAGGCGCGGCAGTTCATCGACTCCATCGTCTTCGAGCAGGACGGAACCTTCGGTGACCTTCTGCGTTCCACCGATTCCTTCGCCGAGCATCCGGGTCTTGCCACCATCTACGGGCACGAGCCTGCCTCCGGGGAGCCCGCCGCCATGGGAGACGGGCGCAGCGGAATCCTGATGCGCGCGGCGCCGCTAACCTGGACCGGCGCGCGCACCAGCATCATTCACCGCGGCGTCGACTTTCAGCTGCGGATCCTCTGCAACCAGATTCCGGAGCCGACCGTCGACATCGCCGAAGCGCGCGAAGACAACGCGCTTCCCGAGGACGAAGCGGAGGTGACGGCGAACCGGGATGTCATCGCGCACCTGACCCGCTCCCCCGGTTGCATGACGTGCCACAGCACCATCAACCCCACGGGGTTTGCGTTTGAAGGCTTCGATTCTCTCGGTCGCGTGCGCAGCGAGGAGATTCTCTTCGACCGCGAAGGCAACGTGATCGGAACGGCGCCCATCGACACGCGAACTGCGGTGCCGCTTCCCGACGGAAGCGAGCTGGAGGTAAGCGGCGCGCCCGAGCTCATCGATTACGTCGCTACGTCTCCCGAAGGGAACGCCTGCTTCGCGCTCAGCATCTTTCGCTACGTCTCCGAGCGCCTCGAGACGCCGGGCGATGGCTGCCGCATCCAAACGATTCACAGCACGCTCATGAGCCCGGACCAGACGCTCTTGGATGCGCTAGTCGCACTGCTCGCCCACGAGAGCGTCTTTCAGAAAACCGTGGAGTAGGCCGATGGGGAAACGAATGAAAAAGCGCTGGAGCTCCCGCCGACAGTTTCTGATCGGTGCTGGAGCGACGCTCGCCCTGCCACCGCTCCTGTCGCTTGCTCCGCGCAGTCAGGCTCAGGTCGATTCGCGAAAGAAAGTGCGCGCGGTGATCTACGTCGGCGGCCTCGGGATCGACCACCGCCATTTGGTGCCCGAAGACGCACCGGGACTGACCCCGGCGGCGGGCGAGAGCATTCACACCCGGCCACTGATGTCCTTTGACGGACCGATCTCCCGCATGATCGACGAGGACTTCGCATCGGTCCTTCCGAAGATGAACCTGATGCACGGCCTCTCGCTGACCGGCGGGCAATACACCGGCCACAACCAGTCGGTCTTGTCCGGGACGCATAGCGGCGGTCGCGAACCCATCTACGGCAAGAGCATCGACGTCATCATGGAGCAGTCCACGGGCGTCTATGGCCCGAGTGATGTGGTGCCGGTGAAGGCCCTCCGCGTGGGAACCTCGGCGAGCAAAATGACCTTCGATCGGGTGGGCGGCGAGCGCACGCACCCGAGTGTGCTCTTCGGGGATCGAAACGTTTTTAACCAGCTCTTCGCCGGCTTTGAGGCGCCCGTCGAGGAAGCGCCCGAAAACCCCTTTCCCGATCAGCTGATCGTGGATCGGGTCCTCGAGGATCTCCACGCCCTCGAGCGCAACCCGCGGCTTTCGTCCGCCGATTCGGAGGTTCTCGCTCGCTACATCGAAGGGGTCTACGAAGTGCAGACGCGCATCGAGGCCAATCAGATGGGTCTCGCACCCACCTGTTCGGTGCCCTCCCTCGACCTGCAGTCCAACACGTCGGGCAACACGCATCAGTTTCCTTGGAACGACGGCTGGGGCGTTCGCGACGCGGGCGTGATGTTCAACAACATCATGGACATGATCCAGCTGGCCTTCGCCTGCGACCTCACGCGGGTCGTGCTGATCGCGAGCAGCCACTGGTCCGATCGGCCGATTTCCGCGAGCTCGTCCGGCGGGCTCCACCACGAGTGCCCGAGCAGCGAGACCTCCGCGGACCGTCACCAGTGGGGACTCAAGAAGATGCTTCGGCTGGCGGAGGGACTCGACCGGGTGCCCGACCCGCACAACGACGACGGAACCCTCCTCGACAACAGCGTCCTGCTCTACACCAACGAGCTCGGCGCGTGGACGGAGTCGCACAACGTCTTCAGCATCCCTTCGGTGACGTTCGGAAGCGGCGGCGGCTACTTCCGCACGGGTCACTACGTCGACTACCGGCAGCGTCCCCTGCAGAAGGTGAAGAACTACTACCCGGGGCGGCCCTACAAGCAGCTTCTCCAGTCCATCATGTCGTCCATGGGGGTGCCCACGGAGGAGTATCTCGCGATCGGAGACGGCAACGGCTTCGGCGAGTTCAATCCGCGGATCAATCAGTTTTCGCTCAACGCGGACATCTACGGTCGCTACGCCGAGGAGCACAACGATCCGCTCCCCTTCGTGACGGCGTAGTCTACAAAAAGCAGCGGCCTTCGCCGCGGTACGTCGGCACCTCACGCTCGACTTTGCCTGCGCGAATCAAGAGTAGCGTTTCGAAGCGCTCACACAGTTCGCCCGCTTTGGCGTGACGAAAGAACACCGGATCGCCGAGCTCCAGGTTCACGTTTGGCGCGCACCGAAGCGGCGTTTGCACCTCACCGGCGCCTTCCTGGTCGAGCAGCGAAAGTCCTTCTGGAAGATAGGGCTTCGGCAGCTTGTCCGGGCCTGCCGAGCCCGACGCGACGTAGCCCCCTCCGTGACAGGTCACAAACCCTGCGCCGGGTCGCCGCACCACCGGCACCGCAAAGCCCGCAGCCGGATGATGACGAAAGCGCGCGAACTCGTCGAAGAGCGCCGGACTGTAGAGGCCTGAGCCCGCGGTCGATTCGGTCACGCTTCGATCGTGGGCCGTCGACTCGAGACTTCCCGTCCCGCCGCCGTTCACGAAGCGCAGCGGATGTCCATCGGCGTGAAGCGCGTCTACGATCGCGCCACGCCGCCTGCGCAGATCGCGGATCGAGCGCGTTTTGAGCGTACGAACGACAACATTCAGCGCCTTCTTCGGCGTGCCGTCGGGAAGCCCCGCGATCTGCGCCTCGTACCCCATCACACCGCGGAGCTGGACGCCTTCCTCACGGTGCACTGCATCACCAACGCGTCGCGCATCCTCCGCGGTTCGAATGGGTGAGCGCCGAACGCCAAAATGAAGCCCGGGAAGAGGCAGCGCCATGTCGATGTCGAGGCAGAGCGGCAGGGTGACGCCTGCGTCCCGCGCGAGGGCCGCAAGACGCCGCACCTGTTCCGGGTCGTCGACCATCAGCGTGATTTCGGTGCCTTGTTGAATGCACTCCAGCGCGTTTTGGATCTCGCTTGCCTCGAGGGTGGGGTAGGCCACCAGGATGTCGTTCAAGCCATGGCTTGCGAGGTGCACCGCCTCCGCCGCAGTGAACGCCATAATGCCTTCGTAGCCCTCATGGGCGAGAACGCGCTTGAGGATCGCGACGCAGCGCACCGACTTGGAGGCGACACGAATCTTCTTGCCGGAGGCCCGCCGCGCGAGCGCCTCGATATTGGCGTCGAGCAGGTCGAGGTCGCACCACGCGAGAGGCAGGCGCTGTCCCGCCACGGCCTCCCGGTAGTACGCGTAGGTTCGTTTCACGGAGTGAGCCCGTAAAGGTCGCCGTATTTCGCGCGGAGGTGCGCGAGGAAAGGAGCGATCTCGAGCGGGCGGCCGGTCGCGCGCACCATGAGTTCGTCGGGGAGGTAACGCGCGCCGTGTTGATGCACGTGCTCCGCGAGCCACTGCCGGAGGGGCGCCGTGTTGCCGCGCGAGATCTCGGCGGAGAGCGTGGGCAGCGCCTTTTCGGCGGCCTGGTAGAACTGCGCCGCCATGAGGTTGCCCAAGGTGTAGCCCTGAAAGGTGCCGCCGACGGTGCTGGCGAACCAGTGCACGTCCTGCATGCAGCCTTCGGCGTCGCTCGCGGGGGTCACGCCCAGGTCGTTTTGAATCCGCGCGTTCCAGGCGTCGGGAAGATCCGCGACCGGAAGGGTCCCCTCGAGCATCTGCGCTTCGAGCTCGAAGCGGAGCATGACGTGAAGGTTGTAGGTGACTTCGTCCGACTCCACGCGAATCAGCGAGCGGCCCACGCGGTTGATGGCGCGGTAGAACTCGTCGACCGTCACGTCCCGAAACTGGTCGGGAAAGCGCGCGCGAAGCTCTGGAAAGTAGCAGAGCCAAAAGGGGCGACTGCGGGCGACGAGGTTTTCCCAGAGCCGGGACTGACTCTCGTGAACGCCCATCGAGGTGCCTTCGCCGAGAGGGGTGCCGTCGAACGCAGGATCGATCTGCTGCTCGTACATCGCGTGACCCGCCTCGTGCACCGTGCCGAGGAGCGCAGGCTCGAGGTCGTTTTCGTTCACGCGCGTGGTGATGCGAATGTCGTTGGCCGCGAAACGAATCATGAAGGGATGCGCGGTGAGGTCCTGCCGGCCGCGAGCGAAGTCGTAGCCCAACCCGGTCACCACCTGGCGGCCAAAGGCGAGCTGCTGATCCTTCGGGAAGAACTGTTCGAGGCAGGAGCGATCCGGCGCCGGCTTTTCGAGGATCGCTTCGACGAGGGGCACAAGCTCGTCTCGCAGCTCGGAGAAGAGCGTGCGGATCGACGCCGCGGTCATCCCGGGATCCATCGCGTCCACGAAGGGATCGAGGACGTGGTTTGCGTCCGGAAAACAGCCGGCCCAGCGCCGGCTCAACTCGACGTTCTTTTCAAGAAAGGGACGGATCGCGGCGAAGTTGTTTTCGGCGCGCGCCTGCGTCCAGGCCACGTAGGTTTCGGCGGCGTGCGCCTTCGCTTCGGCGACGAGCTCCGCCGGTACTTGCGTTGCGCGTTCCCAAAGACGGTGAGCCCGGCGGTAGAGCGCCCCATCGACGCTCTCGTCGTCCGAAAGACCGCTGAGCTGACTCAGCAGGTCTGCCATGCGCGGCGATGTCCGACGCTCGTGCGCCAGCTTGCCGAGGAGCGCGATTTGTCGACCGCGCGCTTCGGCGCCGCGCGCAGGCATGTACGTGGACTGATCCCATTCAAGAACCGCAGCAGCGGAATGAAGATCGTGAATCGTGCGAAGTTCGGCTTTGAGCTCTTGGAGAGCAGTCATGGCCCGCGAGGGTACGCTGTCTCGCGCGCGGGGGAAATCGTACCCTTCTTCCTTGGATCCGTCGGCGCGCGATGCGAGAAAAGCGATGCATGCGGCACTTGGCGATCATTTTTCTTCTCGGGTGGACTTCCGGTTGTGCGGTGGTTCCCGCGTACCAGCGCGAGCACCTCGCGGATCCCACCATGGCGGTGAGTTCGGATCCGCTCGAGCAACAGTCCATCCGAAAGCTTCACACCGCCCGGGAAGCGGCCGGCGGGGGAGGGGGCGTTTCCGCGGGAGGCGGCTGTGCCTGCTCCAACTAGGAGTGTTGCTGCTCTTCTCGTTTGTCTGAGCGCCGTGGCGAGCGCCGCGGCGAGGGCACAGGACGGCGATTCGTGGCGGGTCGAGGCGGTTCGCTCGCGGGTTGCGTACTTCGACCAGGAAGGCTGGGGCGCGCAGTCGCAGGCGAACCCGCAGGTGATCGACGGGGTGGAGCGCGGAAGCGAGCGGCTGCACGTGTGGCAGCCGACGTTTCAGATGGTGCTTCGCCAAAACGAATCGGTGCAGCACCAGGTCACCATTCCGGTGGACATCGTCACGAGTGCATCGGCGGATGCTCTCGATGCGGTGTCGAGCGCGTCGCGCGTCAACGAGGCGGTCGAGTTCGACATTCGCACCGCGTGGCGACCCACGGAGGACGACCAGCTTGAGTTTCGCTACGGCGCGCACATCGAGGAGTACCTCAAGGGCGGCTTTGGCGGACTTGCCTACACGCGTGAGCTCGCCGACGACAACGCGACGCTTTCCCTCCGCGCCGACATGATCGTCGATGTCTTCGATCCGCTCAGCCCGCAGGGGTTCGACAGCGGACTCACCAATCGGAACTCCTTTCACGCGTCGCTCAGCGGCTCGCAGATTCTCTCGCCGACGACGCTGGTGCTCGGAAGCTACGACCTTACCTATCAGTGGGGGCGCCTCGAGCAGACGTGGAACTCGGTGCCCACGGACCGATCCGCGGTGCGACCCGCAGAGCTCTTTCCCGATCACCGCCTTCGGCACGCGCTTTCCGGCGAGATCGCGCAACACATTCCGGTCTCCCGAAGCACGCTCCGGGGGCGCTACCGCTACTATCGCGATGATTTCGGGATTCGCGGGCACACCTTCGAAATCGAGGGGTACCAGTGGATCGGCCGGCGGATGTACCTGCGCGTGGGATACCGGCTGCACGATCAGACCGCTCCCGATTTCTTCACCACCTACGTTCCTGCGGCGGCCACCGATTCGATTGGATTTCGAACGGCGGACTCCGATCTCGCGCCCTTTCGCGCGCACGAGTGGAACATCAAAGTTGCGCTCTACACCTCCCTCGACGAACACCGCGGTCGCGAGAGCATCAGCGTGAGCTATCACCGTTACGACCGACCCTTTCTCGACGTGGGGGTGATGAGCGTTGGCTATTCGTGGGAGCGGTAGCGAACAACACCGTTCCGTCGTTTCGGTGAGAACGCGTTGCTAGGCTGTCGCGCGATGTCGTTTGATGCCCTCGGTCGTCGCCAGTTGCTTCGTGCGCTTGCAGGCGCGGCGCTCGCGGGCTGCAGCCGGAGAAGCGTGCCCATGACACGAGAGCGACTCCCTACCGCGTTCATTCCTCACGGCGGTGGGCCGTGGCCGCTGATGCCCCTTCCGGGGATGCCCAACGAGGAGGCCACTGCACTCCGTGGCTACATGGAGTCGATCGCGCGGGTTCCGAGCGCAGCGCCTCGCGCGCTCCTGGTGGTTTCGGCGCATTGGGAAGCGGAGAAGCTCACCGTCAACAGCGGCGCGGCGCCGGGAATGCTCTACGACTACGGCGGTTTTCCTCAGGAGGCCTACGAACTTCAATGGCCTGCGCCCGGTCATCCCGCCGTTGCGACCGAGGTTCGACAGCGCCTCGAGCGCGCGGGGTTTGCGACCGACGAAGACGCCGAACGCGGCTTTGATCACGGCGTGTTCATCCCGCTGCTCGCCGCGTTTCCGGCGCCTTCGATTCCCGTCGTGCAACTCTCCCTCAAGCGCGGCCTCGACCCCGCGGAGCATCTTTCGATCGGTCGTGCGCTGGCGCCGCTGCGCGACGATGGTGTGTTCATCGTGGGGAGCGGGAATTCCTTTCACAACCTCCGGGCGTTTTTTCGCGAACGAACATCGGCCATGAAGGCGCACTCCGAGGCCTTCGAC
>JBCDAA010000244.1:0-13862 GCA_039186435.1 Myxococcota bacterium
ACCCGCAGCGTCCAGCGGCCGTTCACCTCGTCGTCGCGCGAGATGCCGTTCAGCGCGAAGCTTCGGGACCACTCCTCGAGCTCCGAGGTGCGATCCCAAAGGATGGACTCGGTGCCGTTCGGATCCGCGAGGATCACCCGAAGATCGGAAAGCCGCGGATGCACGATGTGCGTCGTGACCTCGATGTCGACCGGGACCGACGCGAGACCGCTGACGACGACGCCACGCTCGATCGTTCCACCTGCGGGAATCGCTTCCGGCACGTCGTCGCGATAGCGACCGGCCATCCACTGGGGCACGCAGATGCCCTCGCCGAAGATCGTCCAGCCGGCGCAGACCAGCCCATCGTTGCAGGGCGAGAAGCGGTCGCAGAGATCCCCTTCCCCAGGAATAGGCGTCGGATCCACGCACTGGCCGTAGGGGCTCGACCCGTCGTTCGGGCGCCCGAAGCAGCGCAGTCCTTCCGCGCAGCCCATCGTGTCGAGACAGGGCTCGCCCTCGCCGGCGGTACCCGCGGGGCCACACGTCTGCTGGGGCGGCGTCCCAAGGTGCGTGAACGAGGTCGACCCGTGACGCGTGTAGTGATCGTCCACGTCAAAGTCGCCACTGACGAAGGGCTCGAGGTTGCAGCGGCGAAAGCTCAGCTCCGCCCAGATGGTGTCGGCGGGGCGCGTGTTCGGATCGCCGAAGGTGTCGAGGAGGACGTCCTCGCCGTCGAAGGAACCGTTGGCGTCGGCGTCGTGAAAGAGCATCAAGCGGTCGTCGCCGTTGAAGATCGCCGTGCCACCGATCTCCGCGTCGCAGGCGTCGATGAGCGGCTGGTAGGGGTCGATGACCTCTCCCGTGCGAGTACGGCAGGTCACCCACACCTCGCCGGAGGCGAGCGAGCCGGAGCCGACGGTCGCCGTGCTCGAGCAGGTCGTGTCGTCGTTGCGCACGAGGCAGATTCCGAGCTGGTCCAAGGAGAGGGCTTCGGGGCCGCAGTTGAAGACCTCGACGGCTTTGTTGTTGCGGCCCGGCCCTTCGAGAACCTCGCTAATGATCGCGCAGGGCACGCCGCCGGTCACCGGCTCGCTGCCGTAGCCGTTCGAGAGCGCGTAGGTCGCGAGAAGGTCGAGCGCCGCCGGGCCCACGTACGAAACCGCGTCCACCTGCGCGATCGACACAAAGACCACATCGTCGGCGCTTCCGACAACACCGTCCGCGCCTGCGCGCGTGTCCATGAGGTTTTGCGCGGCACGACGATCGAGGCCCACGTCATCGTCGAGGAGCGTAAACGTGGTCTCCTCGTCGTTGAGGAGTGCGAGGGTCGCTCCGTCCCGATCGCCGTCGTTCTCTTCGACCCAGCCGTTCTCAAGAGCCCAGGTAAGAATCTTCTGAAGGGCAACGCTGCCGACGTAGGGAACCGCGTCGACTTCAGCGAAGCTCGCAAAAGGTCGCTCGTCGACGAGGTTTCGGGCGGCGCGTCGATCGAGCGCGACGTCGATGTCGAGAAGCGTGAAGGTGGTACTCGCGTCGTTGAGGAACGCGAGGATGCCGGCCTCTTCGACGCTTCCCGGATCCACCAGCGGCGCGAGGGACGGACCAGGCTCCTCAGGGTCACCCGCGACACAACCCATCGCGAAGACCAAACTGAAACGAACAAAAGCGAGCAGCAGACCGCGCATCAGAACCTCCAATGGCAGTCGCTCGTACGGGCTCAGTTCTTCTCCGGATTGCGCGGGGCGCGAGCGTCAGGGACGCCGGACCGAACAGGGCGACGGGGAGAAGGTAGCAGCTGCACCTACATGGGCAAGACCCGGCATCAAAACGTCACAATCGCAGGCTTCTTGCAGTGTTGCTGCCGAAGACGAGCTCGAAATCCGGCGCCCGACAAGCCTCCGATCAGGGCGCCGAGGAGGGTTCCGGTCACGAAGGGCGCGACGAGCCAGATGACGATGCCGAACTCGCTCTGAAGCATGATCTGGGGATCGCCATCGCCGGCGGTGAGGTACGCGAGGGGCCAATGAAAGGGAAGTCCAATCCAGCCCCAAAGGGTCTGCGCGGCATCGCCCTGCGGCAGAATCATCATCGCGATCGCGCAGCTCGAAAAGCCGGCCACGCCGCCAGTGATCGCGCTGAGCAAGATCCGCATCCCTCGAAGGTGGCATAGACCTCGCGGCGCGATCGACCTTTGCACGCCGATTTACAAATCCTTTGCCCAAGACGCACTCTCGGGTCGTGCAGGGAATCTCCGACGACGCGCTCGCCGAAAGCGTGCTTCGCTGGTGGCGTCTTGGGAAAAACGAGAATGCGAACGCGCTCGCCGCCACGCTCGACGACCACGAGTACGGACAGCTCCTTCACCGTCTCGCTTCCTATCGCGACCTCGACGACGCGTGGCATTTCATCTTCGCTCTCGTGGAAGCTCGACCTGCGTTTCTCGACGAGGCGATGAAAGCGCTCCACGCGTGGACCGACGATGCGCGTCTCATGCCGCGTCATTGGTGGAGCGAGATTCAAGCCGGGCGCTTTCACGAGATGCACCAGCTCGTTCGGCAGCTCATCGTCAACGACGACGAAGCGGACGTTCTTCGGCAGAGAGGTGCCGGACAGAGCCTCGGCGGACTAACCGGTCTCGGCCTTGAGGTTGCCGATGAGGATCTCGAGACGCTCCTCGCATTGCCCTACCTTTCAAACCTTGAGGTCCTCCACGTCCGCAACGTAGGGCCGGATCCGCGAGCACTCTGCACCGCGACCTTGCCCGCCAAAACGCTGGTGCTCCAGGGAGGATCCCCACGCCCTGAAATCCTCGCGGACCTCTGGACCGGACCTTCGTTTCCCGCCCTCGAGGAGCTCACCTTCGCGTCGCTGCGCCATCCGATTCCACACCGGCGAACGTTTCCCGAGCAGCTTTGGGAAAACGTGCTCCCGGTGGAAGAGATCGCCGCGGCGCTGCGCGGACGCTCGCTGGCTCGCGACCCCTTCTACCTCGAGTTCAAAGGGCTCGGCATTGACGAGGATGCGATTCGCGCGCTCGCTGCGGAACCGGCATTTCATCAGCTTCGCGGGATCTCACTCATCTTCAGTCCCATCACCGCGGCGCAGATCGCCCTCCTCGAACATGCCCCGCTGAAGTGGGAACGATTGCGGCTGCATCTCGGCAAGATCGAGGCGGAAGGCGCAGCGATCCTCGCGCGTGCCCCGTGGGTGACAACGCTTCGCGACCTCGAGCTCTCGTCTCAGTCGATGGGCGATGAAGCAGCCGCGGGGTTACTTCGGCGACTCGCGCCGGAGCGAATTGCGCTTCGCCACAACCAGCTTGGATCACGGAGCGCGCGCGCCTTGGCCAGCGCCGATCTTGCGGAGCTGGAGCACCTTGACCTAAGCCACAACCCGCTCTCGGATGAGGACCTTGCCGCGGTTTTGCGAAACCCAACCCTGAAGAAACTCGTTCGCTTCGAAGCGCTCGGCACTCGCTTCGGTGCGGCCGCCGCCGAAGCGCTGGTCGCGGGTTCGTTTTCAACCTTGGAAGCCATCAACGCGGGTGACGACCTCCCGAACGAGGCCGCCGCTGCGCTACTTGGGGGAACGTTTCCGAAGCTTGCGCGACTGCAGCTCGTGGGCGTCTCGAACGAAACGATCGAACGGCTTCGTGACGCGGGGCTTCCGGCGATCAACGCACGCTTCGCGTGACGGAAGGGCATCACGCTCGCCCGCGTAGAGTGACCAGATGAGCGAACTCGAAGCGGCCCTCGATCGCGTACGGCAGGACCCGACGCCGGAAAGCTTGGCAAAGGCGTGGGAACCGATCTGCGTGGCACTCGACGGGATTTCGGAGGCGGCCCTCGACAGCGCTATCGCATCGGTCGACGAGGTGACCGCCGGGATTTGGCTTCCCTACCGGCGGGTCATGCATCACTGGTGGTCACGGATTGAACAGGGGAAACGCGAACCCCGAATCGCCGCCGCGCGTAGTTTGAGTCTTCGCGACATTCGAGAGTCCACGATCGAGTTTCTCACCCACGCGCCAGAGCTCCTCCACATCGAGCGTCTTGGGCTGATGGACGCGCCCTACGACGCGCCCTTTAAGCCGAAGTACATGCGCCCCTTTACGACGAGTCCGTGGGTAAGGAACCTTCGCTACCTCTCGGTGGGACTTCCCCTGGGGGACTCTGGCCTTGGGCATCTCTGCCGCTCGACGCACCTGGCCGGGGTCGAAACGCTCGTGGTGTACGCCGGGAATTTCAAATCGAGGGCCGGGCGTGCCCTCGCCAAACGAAAAGCGTTCCTGCGACTCCGCGAGCTTCAGCTCTATCGCTGCCATATCGGAAAGGCAGGGATCGAGGAGCTCGTCGCGGGGGACTGGAGTGCGCTCGAGCTGCTCACCCTTGAGGAGTGCGGTCTCAACGCCGAGGCGCTCGCGATTCTCGCCGCGACCGAGTTTCCGCAGCTCACGCAACTTCGGCTCAACGGGAACGACATCGGTGCGGCGCTCGGAGACGCGCTCGCCTCTGCACCGTGGATCGCGCAGCTCGAGAGCGTCGCGATGGAGAGCCTTCGGCTGGATATGCCCTCGGCCAAGCGGCTCTTCAAAACTCTCGAGAGCTCCCCCCTCACCCACCTCGATCTTTCCTTGAATGGGGAGCTCGCGGATTTCACCCCGCTTCTGAAGTCACCGGTGCTTTCAAGGCTGACTTCGCTGCGGCTCAGCTATTGCGACCTCCAGGACGATGCGGTTCAGGCCCTCACACGCCTCGACCTTCCGCATCTCGAGCACCTCAGCCTTGGCGGCAGCAACGCCTGGTCTTCCCAAACGGTCGACGCGCTCGTGGCGTCTCCGCTGCTCACGCAGCTCAAGCACATCACCGTTCCTCGAAGCCTCGATGAAGAAGCGCGCGAGCGAATCGACAAGGCCCTCACCCGCGCCGGCGCGTACCTGGTGTGAGCTACTCCGGGTAACACTCCATCGGTCCGTCTTCGATGCCGAGGCACGCGACCGCTGCGCAGAGGGCTTCGTTCGGGCACACGTTGCACTGGTTCGACGGCGTCCCGTCGCAGATCGCGTCACACGCGCGAAGCGCCGCGGAGTGCTCGTCGGCGCAGCGCGCGAACTGGGCCGACTCGGTGGGAAGCGATATCTCGTCCGCATCCTGGCCACAGGCAGCATCCTGCAGCGGTGTTTCCGCGACGATCTGCCATTGGTCGCCGGCGCGACGCAGCACGACGCGCTTTTGATGAAAGCCCTGATGCACAGCGTCATCGGAGTTTCGAACATAGTTACGACGCGGAACGCGCGCGCCCTCGGCCAGGTACTCGTACCAAAGACCGAACTCCGCGAGAGCAACCTCCTCGCTCGACACGCGCAGGACGTCGAGGTGATGCACGTGCACGCCACCTTCCGGTGCGCGCGTCGTTAGGAACTCTTGCCGGGAGCGTGTTGCGCCATCACGCGCACAGATCTCGTCGGCGAAGGCGTCACGATAGGCCGCGCGATCGCCGGAGGTGTAGGCCTCGAGCGCTTCCCGGTAGGTGTCGATAGCCTCCGCAGCTTCGGGCGCGACCGGAGGCAGCGTCTCCTCGCGCTGAACAGCTTCGTTGCAGGTCAGAGCGCCAGGTGTTGCGACACAGCTGATGTCGCGCTCGTGCACGAAGCCTTCCTCGCGCGCGTGCGAGCTCGTCGCCTCGGCGCGGAGTCGTAGCGTCACGCTTTCTCCGTCTTGCCGCAGGGTGAGGTTTCGATACTCCGTAAAGTCTTCGCCGGAGCCTTCCATCGCGCATTCGCCGAGCGGGTAGAGAAAGAACGCGCCGTCGATGTCGACGGAGAGTGCGCAGTAGGTGATGTACTCGACCTTGAGCTCGAGGACCTGCGCGCTTCGGACGGGCGCGACTCCCACCGGCGCGGAGCCGACAAAGGAATTCGCCGGCGCGCACGCCTCGAGGGGGGTCACCTCGAGTTGCGCCGCCCAGCGGCGACACGCCTCAGCCACGGAGGAGGCGGGGCCAAGAACAGGACGAGCGCCAGATGGCGTCGCCGCAGGCGTCTGGGAGGTGGACGCGCAGGCGACGAGCAAGAGAACGGTGAATGTGCGAAGCATGGTGCATCGCGGTGCACGAGGAATGCCAGCTGCCTCGGCAGCGCAATGGCGAGTTCAAAGCGTGTTTGATCGCACTCTCGCGGGTGCCCTGACACGCGCCCGTGGGACGAAAGCCGCAGCCTGGTAGCCGAGGACAAGGACCTGCGCTACATCCTTCGACTCGATGAGCGACGCTCGCACCATTCATTTTGTGTCCCTCGGCTGCGCGAAGAATCGCGTGGACACTGAGGTCATGCTGGGCGTCGCGGGCGTCACCGGCTTTGTGCACGTCGACGATCCCGCGGAAGCCGAGGTGATCGTCGTCAACACCTGCGGCTTCATCGGCCCGGCCAAAGAGGAGAGCGTCGACACGATCCTCGAGATGGCCGAGCTCAAGTCGCAGGGTCGCTGCGAGCAGCTGGTCGTCGCCGGCTGCCTTTCACAGCGCTATCCGGAGCAGCTCGCCAAGGAGATGCCCGAGGTCGATCACTTCCTCGGCAGCTCCGACATGCTCAAGCTCGGGCCGGTGCTCAAGCGCGAAGCCGGCCGCATGCTCGTCGGCAACCCCGCCGCGTACACGATGCGCGCGACCGATCCTCGCGTCATCACGCAGCGCGGCCACAGCGCGTATCTGAAGATCGCCGAGGGCTGCAACCGTTCCTGCAGCTTCTGCACGATCCCCTCCTTTCGCGGCAAGCAGCGCTCGCGCTCGATCGAAGACCTGGTTGCGGAAGCGACGCGCCTCGCGGACGCGGGTGTGGTCGAGCTCAACCTCATCAGTCAGGACACGATCGCCTACGGCCGCGATCGCGACGAGCGCCCGACGCTCGCGGGTCTGGTCGAAGCGCTCGGTGAGGTCGAGGGCCTTCGCTGGATTCGGCTGCACTATCTCTACCCGGAGCGACTTACCGATCCGCTTCTCGCGCTTCTTGCGGATCACCCGAAGGTGCTTCCCTACATCGACATGCCGCTTCAGCACGCGGCGACCGACATGCTCAAGCGCATGCGGCGCGGTCACGGCGGCAAGCGCCTCTACGACCTTGTGGACCGCGTGCGGACACAGGTGCCGGACCTCGTCTTTCGAACGAGCTTCATCGTCGGACATCCCGGCGAGACCCAAGCGGAGTTCGACGATCTCTTGAAGTTCGTGGAGTGGGCGGAGTTCGACCACGTCGGCGTGTTTCTCTACTCGAAGGAGGAGGGAACCCGGAGCGGCGAAATGGACGCCGAGGTTCTGGACGAGGAAATCATGCGCCGGCGACGTGCGTTGATGCGGCTTCAGCGGCCGATCAGCCGGGAGCGTCTGCGCTCGCGCATCGGGACCGAGCTCGAGGTTCTGGTCGACGGCATTAGCGACGAAAGCGACTTTCTCTTGGAGGGTCGCTGGTGGGGACAGGCGCCTGATGTCGACGGCAAGATCTACCTCGCGAACGGCGCGGCGCAGCCAGGCGAGATTCGGCGCGCCCTCGTCAGCGACGCCGCGGACTACGACCTCGTGGCGGATCTCCTTCAGGCGGACGGGAGCTGGGATGCACCGCCCGGCGCGGAGCGACCGCTGCGGCCGAAGGTCAAACTCCGGACGATCTGAGCGCGGTGAGAGCCTTTACGTTCAGCGGCTGCGTCGTGTAGTCCGTCGGTCGAGCGTGCGAACGATCGTCCCCGGACTTCTCTGCTTGTGCCTGATGGGCTGCGTCTCGGCGATTCCCACCGTCACCGGAGGATCCACCACGCCCAAACAGCGAACGGACGTTGCGCTCGGCGGGGCGATTCGCGTTCCGACGGGTGACCTTCGCCATGGCGGCCCGAGCGAGAGTCGTGCCCGCGCAACCGCGGACGCGGGCGGCGTCGTTCCCGTCGCGGTGGGGCGCTACGGTCTCACTCGTCATCTCGATCTTGGGCTTATGGTGGCCGGAAGCGTTGTCCGCCTCGATCTTCGCGGCGAGTTTGGCGTCACCGAAGGCTCGACCCGCTCGACCTGGGTTTGGTCCATCGCGCCCTACGGCGGCTACATCGGTGACCGCGACGACGCGGGAAGCGGCGCGCGCTTTGGCCTCGACATTCCCCTCGCCTACGCGATCGACTTCGGCGGACTTTACGACGTTTGGATCGGCCCACGGATCGGCATCGAAGGCATCGTCGGAAGCTACGATCAGGGCACGGGCCGAGAGAGCGCGTCGCTCGTCGCCCTTCGAGGCGGCGCGATGATCGGCATGGCCGCGGGTTTTCGCCGCGTGCACGCGTTTCTCGAAGTCACCGTGGCGTGGGAGCAGCAATGGGGCAGCCACGACGATCTCGAGCTGGATCGTGGAGGGGTCGTGCTGATCCCGGCGTTCGGACTCCGCGTTCGGATTTAGTCCGTGCGAGTTTAGTCCGGTGCGAATCTAGTCCGGCGGCGGCAGGTCCGGGCACGCGTCGGTGCGCGTGACCTCTTGGGTGAGGTGAATCTCGCGGGTGAGCGCGCCTCGAATCTGCACCTCCTGGGTGGTCAGCCCTTGGAGCAAGTCGGCGCGGCTGAGTCGACGCGTTTCGCGAAGCTCGAGGCGGAGCGTTCCCACCGACGGAACCGGGACCTCCATCGACCCCTCACCGCTGAAGACGACGGTCTCTCCGTCGGCCTCCCGCACGCGAAACGCCACCGGGATCGAGTGACCACCGTTTGCGCGAACGACCTCCCAACGGGTTCCCACCTCAAAGTCGGCCGGTAGAAGAGGCTTCCCGTCCGCCACGCCGAGGACCTCGGAGAGCACGCGGCCGTTGATGGTGCCATCGGTCAGACGAACCTCGCCCCATCGCCCTCGCCACGCGCGACGCCGAGTCCCGCGCAAGTTCGGCAGGCCGGCGTCGGGCGTGGTCTCCGTCGCCAGCACGATCTCTTCGAGGACCACGCCGCCGTCGCGTTCTTCGACGACACGAACGCAGCTTTCGCTTCGCGTGTGGAGCTGCTCGTCCTCCGCAACCGTGACGACGCGATACGCGCCGGTAGGCAGCGAAGGCTGCGCCGAACCGCAGCCGAGGAGGGCGATGAAGACGAGCCGCACGTCAGTCGTTACGCGTAGGCGGATCCGATCACCAGTGCGATGCACGATTCACGTGTTCACGCTGGTGCGCACAAAGCCGCGATGGGTCGCAGAGGTCCGCTATTTGTGGCCGCGGGTGCTCATCTGGAGCTTCTCGCCGAGGAAGCCACCGAGAAGGGTCACCATCACACCGATCATGCCGCCGACGATGTTGGCGAGAAGACTGAGCTGATAGACGTCCGCGATGTGGTTCAGCCAGAGCAGCGTCGGAACCACCGCGAGAAGCGCGCCGACGGCCGGCTCGATGAAGGTCTTTCCTGGCGAAATGAGGCCGACGACGGCGCCGCCGACAAACCACACCGCGGCGGAGATCAGCAGGCCCGGAAGACCCTGTGGATCGTACGAGTCGATCACCATCGGGAGCGCCACGAGGGCGACCGCCTGGAGCGCGGCGTAGATGCCGAAGCTGACGAAGACCCACTTCCACTCGAAGCTCTCTTGCTGATAGCGACGAGCGTGCTCCTCTTCGGCCGAGAGAGCGCGTTCGAGGACGTCAATCTTGGCCCCGCATGAGGTGCACCGCACTGCATCGGGCGAGTTCTTAGCGCCGCAAATTGTGCAGGTGATCTCCTTGTCCGCCATTCCTTCTTCCTCTCGCGGCCCCGTGCCGTGCGTGGATCTGACCAAAGCCTAGCCGAGAACGCAAGTTCGGGTACGGGCGTTCAGGCGATCCACTTGAATTGAAGCGCATCTCCCCGTTGCGGCAGCGGGGCGGCGTCATTCATCACCATCGCCTCTTACTCAGAAATACACGCATTTCCTCGAATCGCACTCGTACGAAATCCGGACGCCAATGGGCGAACGCGCCGAAGGGTCTCATACTCGTGAGAGGTATGGGTCGCCGCGGCTGGTTCGAGATTTCACACGAGGGGTGGCGTCGCCGCGGCGCCAAACGCTCCCTCGGACGACTTCTCCTCGAAGCGGTGCAGAACGCCCTCGATGCGGCGGCCTCGGTAGTCTCGGTTCAGCTTGGCGAGCACGCGATTCGCGTCGAAGATGACGCCGCCAGTGGCTTCGCCGACGGACGCCTCGTCTACACCGTCTTCCTCAGCGACAAGCAGGAAGATCCCTCGAAGCGTGGGCGTTTGGGCCGCGGTCTTAAGGAGCTCATCGTCGCCATGGACCGCGCGACCGTCGAAACGGTGGGCCTCACGGTGCACTTCGACGCGCGCGGTCGGCGCGAAGAAAGCAACGATCGAAACGCCGGAACCGTCCTTCGCCTCGAACGAAATTTCGATTCGGAAGAACTTCGGGAGGCCGCGGAGTTCCTACGGCTATGCATTCCGCCCAAGGGCACGCGGCTGATCGTCGATGGCCGCACCGTGCGTCGCCCGCGGAGCGTTCTTTCCCTCGGATCCTGCGAGCTCGAAACGGTCGACGTGGAAGATGGCGTCGAGCGCGCCGTCACGGCGGTCACGCCGGTCTCCCTCTACCAGCCGCGCAAAGGGCACGCGCCGCATATCTTCGAGATGGGCGTTCCGATCGAAGCCTGGGACACGCCCTGGCACGTCGACATCGGCCAGCGCGTTCCGCTCCTCGACGGTCGCGATGGGGTCCCGGATCGCTTCAAGCTTCATCTCAAAGCGATGCTTCTCGAGTCGATGATTCATCGCTATCTCGAGACCAAGGATCTTCGCGCCGACTGGGTGCACGACGTGATCGCGCGCTATCCGGTCAAGGCGTCGGTGCTCGATGCCTTTGTGAGCCGCGCGTTTCCCCGCGGGGCGGTGCTCGGTGGAACACGCCGCGCCAACGACCGCGCGCGGCAGCTCGGGGCGCACGTGATCGATGCGTCCGCCATTTCCCACGGCGCGTACATTGCGCTCAGCCGGGTGGTCGAAACCTCCGACGACTACGTGCGCCGGCGCTCGGCCGAATTCGGCGGAGAAGAGGTTACGCCCGACAAGAACCTCCAGCGTTTTGCGGACGCGGTGCGGTGGCTTGCGCGCAGGGTTGCGGGGCGCGTCGTGCGCGTTCGCTTCTTTGCGCGGGATCCCTCGGACGCCGGACTTCTCGAAGACGCGACCTGCGATCCCGAAACGCGCATTCTTTCGTTCAACGTCAAAAGCGCCCTTCGTTTCGACGACATCCTCGATCCGATGACCCTCGGAGTCGTGCTTCATGAGATCGCGCATCTGGAAACGGTGGAGCATGACCACCGCTTCATCGAGCGGCTGCAGTGGCTCGGCGGACAAACCGCACGTGTTCTCGCGGAAGGCGGGCCCGCGCTGGCAAACGCGCTGCGAAGCGGCGATCCGGACTCGCGCCGTTAGACCGGCGAGGGTCTGCACCGCGCTGGCTCTTGCGTGCGCGACCGCCTGCACCCTCGCTCGCACGACCGCGACGAGTTCGTCGGAAAAGACGCGAGCGGAAAAGGCGTGGGCACCGGCATCGGCACCGGCCCAAACGTGGACCCGAGAGCGCCTTCCAGATGTTGGCGCCGAGCATATTCGCGCGCGACCCATCGAGTTGATGATTCCAGAGGGCGATCCGCCGACTGAAGGATGGCCCTTCTTGGTGGTCACCGACGGGGACTCCGCGTTTACGGAAACCTTTCGCGTCGGCGAAACGATGCGGGCGCTCGTCGATGAAGGACGCATCGAACCGCGCGTGGTGATCGCGGTGCCTTCTCGCGATCGCACTCGCGAGCTCACGCCCCAGCGTCGCGGGGTTGCGAGCTTTGCCGCGTACGTCGTCGAGGTCGTCCTGCCTGCCGCGCGTGCGATCGTCCCGCTTTCCGAGGACGGCGCCATTCTCGGGTACAGCTTTGGTGGGCTTGCGGCCGCGTATTTCGGAGTGCGCTACCCGGAGCTCTTTGGGCGCGTTGTGGCGATGTCGCCGAGCGTGTGGTTTCGGCAGCGCCGAGTTCTACGAGCGGTCCACGAGGCGGAGGCGATCGCCGCGCGCTGGTGGGTCGACGTCGGCACCCGCGAAGGCCATCCGCGGGATGTCGTTCCGTACATGGTCGCCGATGCGCGGCAGCTTCGCCGAGAGGTCGAGCGGCGCAATGCGGAGGTTGGCTACCTCGAGGCGCCCGGCCGGGCCCACGACTCGAACGAGGCGGGTCTGCGGATGCGCTGGGCCCTCGACTATGCGCTGCGTGATGAGAATTGCGATCCGGTGGAGATCGAGTTGCACATTCTCAAGCCGGACGTTCGACCGGGCGATTCGACGGCCACCAGTGTTCTTACGCGCTGCGCCGATGGTTCGCCGCGCTCGGTGGATGCGGCGGAAGTCGAGTTTCGCGCGGACGGCCTGCGCACCGCGCAAGACGGAGTGCTTTGGGGGCGGCGGCGAGGCACGTACGAGGTCGTTGCGCGCACCGCCGGCTTGGAAGCGCGAGCACGCCTCCGGATTCGGTGAGCGGTTCGACAAAAGTGACGAGCTGAACCCCGTCCCCTACCCAAACGACGAAACGGACTCCGTCCCCTACCCCGAAGAGGGGACGGAGTTCTTCCGTTTCGTCACTTTGCTCCGCGCCTAACACCCTGAAATCCTTCACTCCCTGATCAGCTTCACTTTCGTCAGAACTCGCTCAGCATTCGGCCCCTAACGTGACGAACTCCGTCCCCAAGCGACGAAACGGAAGAGCTCCGCCCCCTCCTCTCTGGCGGTGCGGTGGTCCCGGATCTGCGGTGGTGCGGCGGGCGCTGAGCGGGCGTTTGCTCACTGAAGCGCAGACGTGATTTTCGAGAGGAGACCGAGCCGGAAATCGCGTAAAACGGGGTCAGCTCGTGCACATCCTCCTCCTGCTTCAGTCGGCCTTCAGCCTTTGGATGCTCTACGACGCCATCAAACGCGGCGCGCAGCAGTATTGGTGGATCATCGTGCTCGTTCCCTTCGGTGAGATCGCGTACTTCTTCGCAGTCGTGTGGCCGGAAATGCGCCGGAAGGGACTCTTCGAAGGCCTCTTTCGACGGCCTCCCACGGTCGCGGAGCTGCGCGCAGCCCACGAGGAAACGCCGAGCCACCGCAACAAGACGCGCTTGGCCCAGGGGCTCTACGACGCGGGCGAAATCGACGAGGCGGGCGCGCTCTTTGAAAGCCTTCTCGACGAAGAGCCCCTCGACCGCGAAGCCCTCTACGGGTTCGCCCAGTGCGCGCTCGAAGCGGACCAACCCGAGGCCGCGATCAGCGCGCTCGAAACCCTCGTCGACCTCGACATCGCCTACCTCGACTCGGTGCCCGCCGTGCTCCTCGTTGAAACCTACTGGGACGCGGACCAACAAGACGAAGCCCTCGCGCTCGCGGACACCCTCTGCCGAAAGAGTCAGCGCGTCGGACCGCGCGCTGTCTACGCCACGTATTTGATCGAGCTCGATCGCCATGACGAAGCCCGCAAACTCCTCAACAGCGGCCTCAAGAGCTACGACGCGAGCCCACCCTACGTGAAGCGCCGCGATCGCGAAGACGCCCGGGCCGCCCGCGCACTGCTTCGATCGCTCTGACGCCGACCTGATGTCGATCAGCACGTCACCAGGTGGCGAAACTTCTTGATCGTCGCAGGACCAATCCCCGAGAGCTGGGTCAGCTCCTTGATCGTTGAGAGCGGCCCCTCCGCACGCCGTGCGAGAATGGCCTGTGCCTTGGGCAGATTGAGCCCGGGCAAGCGCAGCAGCTCCGCTTCCGTCGCGTCGTTGAGGTTAAGCAGCGCCGGCAACCCAGGCGAACGCCCGATGGCCCACCGCGAAAGCATGTTCTGCTGCATTTTCGGCGCATCGGGGAGCGG
>JBCDAA010000245.1:0-13860 GCA_039186435.1 Myxococcota bacterium
GGCGTGTCCAAAACCGCGCGCTTGAGCCGCGTTCTGGACGTCGGCCGCGACCTGGTCGATCTCCGGCGGCGCCGTTTTCGAGAAGCGCTGCGGCGACTATAAGCGCTGCGGCGACTCTAAGCGCTGCGGCGACTCTAAGCGCTACGCCGCCTTCCCCTTCTTGAGACGATCTCGCAACGTGCTTCGCGCCATCCCAAGCGCACGCGCCGCTGCTGTGATGTTCCCGTCGAAGTGCGCGACCACGGCTTCGAGACGTTCGAGCTCCGGCGTCCGCGAAACGCCGGAGGCGCGCCCGAGCGCTTCTTCGATTTCCGCCGGACTGATCCGCCGGCTGGGTGAAAGCGCTGCGGCGACCGTCACCACGTTGCGAAGCTCGCGGACGTTCCCAGGCCAGTCGTACCCCAACAGCAACCCATACGCCTTCGCGTCGATCTCGCGCACGCCCACTTCGGGGGCTGCCTCTCGGAGAAAATGTTCGGCGAGCGGCTGAATGTCATCGAGGCGATGTCGAAGCGGCGGAATGCAGATCGGAATCCGGTGAATTCGATAGAAGAGATCCTCGCGAAATCGCCCCTCGTCGACCAGCTTTCGGAGGTCCCGATGCGTGGCGCACACGAGACGAACGTCCACCCGAAACGCGCTCTCTGCCCCGACCCGGCGCACCTCCCACGTTTCGAGAACTCGCAAGAGTCGCGCTTGCATCTCCATCGGGAGCTCGCCGATCTCGTCGAGAAAGAGCGTCCCCTCGTGGGCTTGCTCGAACACTCCGCGACGCGTCCCAGCCGCGCCTGTGAACGAGCCCTTCTCATGCCCGAAGAGTTCGCTTTCGATCACACCGATCGCTAAACCTCCCGCGTTCAGGGCGACAAACGCGCCTTCCGACCGCCCGCTTCGGTGATGTAGCGCACGAGCCACGCCTTCCTTTCCGACGCCGCTTTCTCCCTGAACAAGAACCGGCCACTTCAGCCGAGCGAAGCGCTCGATCTCGCCGAGGACCGAGAGCATGGGGGTCGACACGGCGATCATGGTGTCCCGGGCGTCTCCCTGGCGGCCGCGAGGAACGAGGTAGAGGTTCGTCCGGCCCACGCGAACGATGGTTCCCGGTCCAACCTCCAAGTTCATCACCCGGCGCCCCTCGATCCAGGTTCCGTTTCGGCTGCCGAGGTCGCGAACAAGCGCCCCGCCTGGAATCGGCTCGATGCGACAATGACGTCGCGATGCAGCGCGATCGGCAAGCACGAGATCACCGTTGGGATCGCTACCGACCATCAGCGCGCGATCCAGCGTCACCCGCCGCGCGTCGGTACCTCGCCCGACAAGAATGCTCAGCCGGACTTCCTCGGGCGCGGGAGCCGGCAGCGGCTCCGTTCGTTCCCCAGAAGTCGGCATCTCGCAGCGAACTCGAAGCAACGAGTGGTGAACACCGATCGGCAGCGGCTCTGCGAGCGGGAGCACGCGCGGTTCTTCCGAGCCGCGTTGAATGGCCGGCGTTCCTTGGTGCCGAACGAGGCGAAACGCGCGCTCTGGTACGTCAGGGTCGTGGACGACGATGTCGCAAAAACTACCTCTGCCGATCTCCAAGGGACGGTCATCGATCACGAACTCGCGCAGGGGCTCCCCGCGGTAACTTAACACCACAACATCGCGCATGCCGAGTTATCGCGGGTGATTTGAAATGGTTGCTGGGGCGTTCCCCCGGCGCCGGAAACCTCCTCGAAATGGCGAGCGGCAGAGCCCCTCGACAAGGCAGACGCGAGAATGTAGGGTCCGCGCACCTTGACGGGCGAACTGCAGCGGACTCCTCTTTACGAGGCGCACCGGGCGCTCGGTGCGCGGCTCGTGCCCTTCGCCGGCTACCAAATGCCGGTGCAGTACGAGGGGATCGTGAAGGAACACCGCGCCGTTCGTGAACGGGTCGGCCTCTTCGACGTCTCCCACATGGGAGAGCTGGAGCTCACGGGACCGGGCGCGGTCGAGCTGACTGACAGCTTGGTCACCAATGCCGTGAGTGCGCTCCCGGTCGGAAAAGCGCTCTATACGGTTTGCCTGAACGAAAACGCGACGATCCTCGACGATCTCATCATCTATCGCCGAGGCGAGGAGAAGATCCTGATCGTCTGCAACGCCAGCAACCACGCGAAGATTCGCGACCATGTGCAGGCGGCCGCAAAGGATCGGTGCACGTTCGTTGATCGAAGCGCCGAGACCTCACTCTTGGCGCTCCAGGGTCCACTCGCGGAAGCGACGCTTCGCGGCGCCGGTGGGAGCGATCTTGCAAACCTCGAGTTTTTTCACATCGGGGAAGGCAACGTCGCCGGCGTGCCCTGTGTCGTCGCCCGCACCGGGTACACGGGCGAGGACGGATTCGAGCTCTTTTGCGCCAACGCCGACGCTCCTGCGCTCTGGCAGGGGCTTTTGGATGCCGGGAGCGAACACGGCATTGCGCCCACCGGACTCGGCGCCCGCGACACCCTTCGCCTCGAGGCAAAGCTCGCCCTTTACGGCAACGACATCGACGAGACGACCCACCCCTACGAAGCGGGTCTCGGATGGGTGGTTAAACCGGATCACGGTGATTTCGTCGGAAGAGAGAAACTTCTGGCCCTCAAAGAAGCTGGACTCACGCGAAAGCTCGTCGGCTTCGAGATGGTCGGGCGCGGCATCGGACGCCACGGTTACCCAATCGTCGCGCTGGACACCCCAAATGAGGTAATCGGGACCGTGACGAGCGGCTCGCCTAGCCCCACGCTTGGAAAAAATATCGGTCTCGGGTACGTACCCCTCGCCTCCGCCAAACGCGGAACGCGCTTTGGGATTCAAATCCGCGGCAAAGTGATCGAAGCGGTCGTCGTAAAGACACCGTTCTACAAACGTTCGAAGTGAGACCAGAAGAATGGCCCAGTACCCCACCGACCTGCGCTACACGAAGGAACACGAATGGGCCCGTCTTGACGGGGATCTCGTTCGCATTGGCGTCACCGCCTATGCCGTCGAACAGCTCGGCGACGTGACGCTCGTCGACCTTCCTGAGCTCGGCTCCGACGTCCAGGCCCACGAGCGCTTTGGCGACATCGAATCGGTCAAGACCGTCAGCGAACTCTTCGCTCCCGTCAGCGGCGAGATCGTTGAGGTCAACGACGCCCTCGGGGAAAGCCCCGAGCTTGTCAACGAAGGCCCTTACGATCAGGGTTGGATGGTGGTGATCAAGCTCGCGGACGCCGCGGAGTTTGACCGGCTGATGGACTCGGCCGCGTACGAAGACTTCCTCAGCAAGATCGAGTGAGCGCACCGATCAGCATCGCACCGATCAGCATCGCACCGATCAGCATCGCACCGATCAGCATCGCACCGATCAGCATCGCACCGATCAGCATCGCACCGATCAGCATCGCACCGATCAGCATCGCGCCCGAATGAGGCGAAGGCCCGCGTCGTAACTCTTCATCGCGCGCAGCGATCCGTAGCGAGCATCCCACGCGCCGCTTTCGAGGTGCGCGGCGACGGCGTCTACCACTCGCGCAACGACCTCCGGCGATTGACGGGCGAACCCAGACGTCGCTGCGCGGGCGGATGCGTTGAGGACCCGTTCCGGATGTGCCCAATAGGAACAGAGCATGTGGTCCGGCGTGTCGCGGGAGAGCGGAACAACGTCGATCTCTGCAGGGCGGTCAAGCCACGTGGCGATCACCTCTGGAGGAGGGAAGATCTCGAGGTCGAGGTCGCGAACTTCGTGGAGGTAGTCGGCCATGAGCCACATCCGCGCCGAGACCTCTGCGTCGATGGTGACAATGACCACCGATTGCGAGGCAACCCGGCACATCTCGCGAATTCCAGCTTCTTGATGGGGGTGCCAGTGATGGAGCGAGAGCACCGTCATCGCAGCATCCACACTCCGGTCATGGAGGGGAAGCGCATCCGCGGTGGCGCGCACCGCGGGGCGCCCGGAGGGACGCTGCGCCGCCATCACAGCGCTCGGTTCAACCGGAATCACCGTGCCGTTCAGGGGCTCGTAGGACCCCGCTCCGGCTCCGACGTTGACGACGCTCTTCGCGTCACCGAGGGCCCTTCGAATCCGGTCTTTCAGGTCTGGATCCTCCCTTCGATGGAACGCATATCCTCGACCGATCGTGTCGTAGCGAGCCAAGTCGATCTCTCCTTTCCACCCGGGGCGCTTCGACGATAGTACGCACTGTGCTCAAGCTCGCGGCGTCGCCTTGATCTGGCCCGCGAGTGCCTCCAGGAAAGCTTCTATGCGGTATCTGCCCCACACCGACGACGAAATTCGCTCGATGCTGCAGCGCATTGGCGTCAAGGAAATCGGCGACCTCTTCGCTCCTATTCCCGAGGGGCTGCGCGCGAAGCCGCTCGCCCTCGAACCGGCGCTCGACGAACCCCAGCTGATGGCGCATCTCGAGGCGCTCTCCTCACAGAACGCGGGCGCCACGATGCTCTCGTTTCTCGGGGGCGGCATGTACGACCATCACGTCCCGCCGGCGGTCGATCAGCTCCTGCTTCGGTCGGAGTTCTACACCGCCTACACGCCGTACCAGGCGGAGGTTTCCCAAGGCACGCTCCAGGCGATCTACGAGTTTCAGACCATGGTCTGCGAGCTCTTTGGCATGGAGGTCTCGAATGCGTCGATGTACGACGCGGCGAGCGCGACGGCGGAAGCCGTCCTCATGGCCCGGCGGATCACAAAGCGGAAGGGAGCTGTGCTTAGTCGCTCCGTGCATCCGCACTACCTGGATACCGTCCGTACCTACCTTTCGGCGTCGGACGACGGCGACCCGCAGATGACCATCACGGGACTGACCGCAGATGGCCGGAGCAACCTCGACGAGCTGCGCGCGAAGGCGTCCCAGGCAGCAGCCATCGTCGTGCAGTACCCGAACTTCTTGGGCACGGTGGAAGACCTTCGCGCGATCGCAGAGATCGCGCACGACGCGGGCGCGCTTTTGGTCACAGCGACAGCGGAGCCCTACGCCCTCAGCCTGATGGAACCGCCCGGCGCGTTCGGCGCGGACATTTGCGTGGGCGAGGGACAGGCGCTCGCGGTTCCGCCTCAGCTTGGCGGCCCGGGCGTCGGCCTCTTTGCATGCCGACAAAAGTACGTGCGGCAAATGCCCGGGCGCCTCGTGGGAGAAACCGTCGACGCCGCTGGCGAGCGTGGCTTTGTTCTCACGCTTTCAACCCGGGAACAGCACATTCGCCGGGAGCGAGCGACCTCCAACATCTGTACGAACCATGGCCTCATCGCCCTCGCCTTCGCGATTCGTACGGCCATGTTAGGCCGGAAGGGCTTCGAGCGCGCCGGGCACGCCTGCCTCAGCAAGGCCGAGTACCTGAAGGGGAAAATCGCGGCGACCGATCAGTACGAGCTCCCCTACGATGCACCGACGTTCAACGAGTTTGTCGTGCGCCGAAAGGATGGCGCAGCGGCTCCTCTTCTCGCCGCGCTCTCGGCCAAGGGAATCCTCGCGGGAGTTGACCTTGGGAGCTTTCACGCGGACTGGGAGCGGGACTTCCTCGTGGCCGTGACCG
This sequence comes from Myxococcota bacterium, assembly GCA_039186435.1. Taxonomy (GTDB): domain Bacteria; phylum Myxococcota_A; class Polyangia; order Polyangiales; family Houyiibacteriaceae; genus JALVDI01. The sequence goes on from JBCDAA010000245.1 coordinate 5,542, forward strand.
AGCGACACAGCAAGGACGACCTGGACCGGCTCGCGAACGCTCTCACGGAGGTGTAGGTCGGTCTAAAGGGCCTCGAGCGCTGCACCGTCGAAACGCCAGGTGGTCCAGTCCTTCATCGGCGTGGCACCGCGCTTTTGGTAGAAGTCAGTCGCCAAGGTGTTCCAGTCGAGGGCTGCGAGCTCAAGGCGTCCGTACCCGCGCTCTCGGCAGAGTGCACCAAGATGACGAAAGAGGGCGGAGCCCGCTCCGTTTCCGCGCGCGCTGGGTCGCACGTAGAAGTCTTCGAGCCATAGGCCGGGTCGCCCACGCCAGGTGGAATAGGTCGTGAAGGTGAGTGCGAATCCGACCACCTCCCCGTCGAGGGTCACCATCCACGCTTCAAAGGGCTTCGGAGCCGCCTGGAGCTGCTGCCGGAGCACGTTCGGCGTCACCTCAACCGCGTCGGGTTCCTTTTCGTAGTCCGCCAGCTCTTGAATGAAGGCGTGAATGAGCACAGCGTCGTCAACCTGCGCGGCGCGAATGGCAATCGACATGGGGCACCTTACCCCCGACGCGGAGGATTCTGCCGCTCCAAATTTTCGAGATGTACGCGTCTGGATCCCGCGCTATGCCGCGACCAGGATCTCCATGGCGTACTACAAGGAAATCGACGGCAAACGATACGACGCGGGTCTCCTCGAGGCCGCGGAAAAGGCGGCGGCCGGACAAGGCGACGGGCGCATCTCGCTGGAGGACGCCAAAGCGCTCTTCGCGAAGGTGAAGGACGGCGACACCTACACGGACGTCGAAAAGGACACCGTTGCGTACATCCGGCAAACGTTGAAGTGGACCGAACGCGCAGACGCGTGGTTCCGCACTGAGATTCGAACCTGGGCCGCCAAGAAGGGCCAACCAACCAAGGACGCAAACGCGGGCACTGAGGAAAAGATGAAGACGGCCGATCCCATCGCACAGCTCGAAGAACGAAATCACGCAGCCCTCGAAGGAGGTGGCGCGCGACGCGTTCAACGGCAGCACGACGCCGGCAAGCTCACGGCGCGGGAGCGCATCGAACTCTTCGTCGACCCCGGCACCTTCGTGGAAACCGACCGCCTCGTCGTGCACCAATGCAACGACTTCGGGATGTCGGACGCGAAGATTCCGGGCGACGGGGTGGTCACCGGCTATGGACGCGTCGACGGCCGCCAGGTCTTTGTCTTCGCGCAGGACTTCACCGTGTTCGGCGGAAGCCTCTCCGGCGCGTTCGCGCGCAAGATCACCAAGATCATGGACCTCGCCCTTAAGACCGGCGCGCCGGTGATCGGTCTCAATGACTCCGGCGGCGCGCGCATCCAGGAAGGCGTTGAGTCTCTCGCCGGCTACGCGGACATCTTCCTTCGCAACGTTCTCGCGTCCGGGGTCATCCCTCAAATCAGCGCGATCATGGGCCCGTGTGCAGGAGGCGCGGTCTACTCCCCGGCGATGACCGACTTCATCTTCATGGTGGACCAGTCGAGCTACATGTTCATCACCGGCCCCGATGTCATCAAGACGGTGACCAATGAAGAGGTCACCAAAGAAGAGCTCGGCGGGGCGCAAACGCACGCACGCAAGAGTGGCGTTTCCCACCAAACCTGCAGCGACGACGCCGACTGCCTGCGCGCGGTACGCGAGCTGCTCTCGTTCTTGCCATCGAACAACTACGAGGATCCTCCGGTCAAGGAGTGCCTCGATCCGGCCGACCGGGAGGACCTAGAGCTCGACAGTCTGGTGCCAACGGATCCCAAGAAGCCCTACGACATCAAGACGGTGATCGAAAAGGTCATCGACGATGGCGACTTCTTCGAGGTTCAGCCGGACTACGCGCAGAACATGGTCATCGGCTTCGCTCGTTTCGAGGGGCGACCGGTGGGCATCGTCGCCAACCAGCCGAACGTCTTGGCCGGCTGCCTCGACATCAACGCGTCGGTGAAGGCCGCGCGCTTTGTCCAGTTCTGCGATTGCTTCAACCTGCCCATCGTGACCTTCGTCGATGTGCCCGGCTTCCTTCCGGGAACCGACCAGGAGTACGGCGGCATCATCAAGCACGGCGCGAAGCTGCTCTACGCGTACTGCGAAGCCACCGTGCCCAAGGTGACCGTCATTACGCGCAAGGCGTACGGCGGCGCGTACGACGTCATGAGCAGCAAGCACATCCGCGGCGACATCAGCTTTGCGTTTCCGACCGCAGAGATCGCGGTGATGGGTCCCGACGGAGCCGTCAACATTGTGTATCGAAAAGAGATCGCGGAAGCTGACGATCCCGTCGCGGCGAAGGATGCGTTTGTCGCCGAGTACCGCGCCAAGTTTGCCAACCCCTTCAAGGCCGCGGAGCTCGGTTTCGTGGATGAGGTGATCTACCCACGAACGACTCGTCAGCGTGTGTGCGCAGCGCTCGCCATGCTTCGCGACAAGCGAGACGCCAACCCGCCCAAGAAGCACGGCAACCCGCCTCTCTAGGATCGCGAATGAGCGACGAGCGAAATCCGGTCACGGTCATCGCGCGGCATCGCGTGGTGCCGGACAAGGAGGACGCCTTTCAGGCGTGGATCGCGGGTATCACCCGCGCCTGCGAACCCTTTCGCGGCTATCTCGGGACGGAGGTCGTGCGCGATCACGAAGAGTGGGTTTCGATCTTTCGTTTCGACACCGTCCCGCACTTGGAAGTGTGGATGCGCTCGGAAGAACGGGCGCATTGGCTCACGCGAGTCGACACCTTCGGTGGGACACCGCCCGAGATTCGCTACTACGACGGCATCGAGCTCCTCTTTCCGCGACAGGACGCCGGTCCGCCCCCCACGTGGAAGATGGCCATCGTGACCTTCGCGGTGATTTGGCCGCTGGTGCACTTTATCCCGCCGCTGGTTGGCTATGTGACCGACGTCCCCTTGCTTCAGGAGGCGCTCGGGGTGTTTGTGGTGGTGATCCTAGCGAGCTACGCGGGACTGCCGCTCGCCTCGCGCCTCCTCCGACCGTGGCTCACGCCTTCGCAGTGATCGACTAGCGCGACGCGCGGTCGAGCGTTTCGGGCTCCGCGATTTCCGCAGCCCCTGAGCGCCAGCTCTCGAAGAAACTGATGATCTGTCGCTGCGCATCATCGATCGGATTGGCGATCGGCGTCGGCGGATCGACCGCGGCAAACGGGGGCGTGACGGGACGCTCCCACCGCTGGGCTCCCATCCGAGAGCCGATCAGACCGTGCGTCGCGGGCGCATAGACCGCGAGTCCGCGCGTCAATGCTTCGCCGCCCGCCATCACGTTTCCGCGAAGTGGTGTCTCCGACGTGGAGACGTCAACAAAGCGTGGTGTGCCATCGAGGAGCGGGAGTCCAATCGCTCGGGCGAGCGACTCCGTGGCGATGTTGGTGACGGTCTCATCATCCGTCGCCATCATCATGAGCACGTTGGCCCCGCCGGCTGCCACCGCGCGCCCGTAGTTGATCGAATCGCCCCGCTCGAGAAGCGTCTGCCACAACCCCACCTCGGGAAAGTAGGTCGGATGCAGCACGTCGTACTCGATACGCTCGGCGTTCAATCCCATGAGCGGGAAGAGCTGCGGAAGGTAGGCCGGATTGAACGACGGGCTCTCGACGACCAAGTTGAAGAGCGACCCACCCGTCACCGAGAGAACCGCCGCGCCGACGTCGGGCTCGGACGCGATGAACATCGTGCCGATGATGCCGCCGAGGGAGTTTCCGATGAAACCCATGTCCGCGTCCGAAAAGCGAAGCCCGCTGAGGTCGGAATCCGCATCGCCAACCGCAGACCAATCGGACGCCCGAACCGCGAACGTGGCGGCCAAGAGATCCGCCGCAGACTGCCGCATCGCATCGCGGAAGTAGATCGGGTGAAAGTCGATGAGCGGCCCCTGAAAGTCCGAGATGCCGGCGAAGTCGACGATGACGGCCGCGCCGCCGTTGTCGCCAAACCCGTCGGGTTCGTCCTCGCCCGTGAAGCGGTTGCGTACGTCCGGATCCCCCAGCGCGCTTCGCAATCCGTGAAAGGGCGCGTCGATCGCGAGTACGGCGTAGCCGGCACCGCAGAGGGCGTTCGCGACGCCCATCATGTCGCCGCGTTCCGAGGTGATGCCGTGCTGAAAGATCACCACCGGCACCGGATCCGTCTCCGCGACCGTGGGGAGCGCAACGGTGAAGGGAACGGTGTCGGTGCGCTTTACGACGATTTCCCCCGCGTCGTTGCGTTCGAAGGGCCCATGAATTCCGGCCTGCTCGTTGAGGTAGTTCGGTGCCTCAAAGGACCCGTGAATCAACCAGCGAATCTGGTCGTGAAGTACGCCCCCCTCCACGCCGAGGCCCGCAAGCGGCTCCACCGGGATTCCGAGGCGCGCGTCGAGGGCATCCCCCGTCAGGACCTCTCCGATCGTCAGGGGAAGCGGATCCGATGCGCGAAGCTGAGTACGAACCTGCGCGAGGTCTTCCGTGACCGTCTGCGTTCGAAAAACGGCGAGCGCCGCAACGTCCGTGCGCGGCGTTCCGGCCGAGGCGAGGCTCGCGAGAACTGCGCTGTAGCGGTCGTAGGCTTCGCCAAGAAGTTCGTCGTCCGGCCGCGCGTCCGCGTCCCGGATCGCCTGAAACGCGAGCGAGGGAGCGAGCGCAACGCCCGTGGCATCTTGAACGGACCCCGTGAGCACGGCTGCGTAGCGACCGCCGGGCGCCAAGGGGTGTCCGTGTGCTGGACGCACTGCGATCATCTGGCGGTCGGGGAGCCACCGCACATCGACCGGCACCCGTTCCAGGGCCGTCGGTGATCCCGGGTCCGCGTCGACAAGAAACGCGGACGCTCCCTCGAGCAGCGAGTCCGCGGGCGATTGGGGAAGCGAGCTCGCATCGATCGCCCCTTCGACGGGAAAATAGACCGGCGAGACGAGGCCGAAGCCGTCGAGATCCTGCATTCCTGCCCGGAGCGACTCGGGGTACTCCGGAATCGCCGTCTGGGACTCGTTTGGGTAAAAGCCCAACGAAATCCGGCCGGTATCGTCGAGGTAGAGATCATCAGGCCAGGGCACGCTTCCGAAGGGCGCCGGATCGGCCACGGGACTAAAGACCGCCCTGGTGACGGTGCCAGCGTCGACGCCGCTGTCCATCGCTGGGGTGCCATCGTCGTCGCCACACGCACATAGACCTACCACCAGCGCCAAAAGCCAAGCCCGTCTCATGAAATCCTCACAACCAAATGCAGTCTAGGGTGCAAAATTCCCACAGCGAGCAGTGATCGGCAAGCTCACCTCAATTCCACATGGGGCGTTCCTTTGAGTTTTCCAAGGGCTTGGCTAGACTCGCGGTCGGATTTCCATGGCCCGCTCCTGTCAGCGCTGCGGCTACGACAACACCGACGAAGCCAGATTTTGCCTGCAATGCGGGGCAATGCTGGAGGTCGAGGTTGCCCAAAATAGTGATCCCCTCCTGGGGAAGATCCTGCTTGGCCGGTATCGGGTCGTGCAGGTTCTCGGCGAAGGAGGGATGGGCAAGGTCTACCTCGCCGAACAAAGGATGGGCACCGCCACCCGAAAGGTGGCGATCAAGACGCTTCACCCCGAGCTCAGCACCGACCCGCAGCTTGTCGCGCGCTTCCACCGAGAGTGCGAAACCGTTATCGAGCTGCACCACCCCAACACGGTGCAGTTCTACGACTTCGGTGACCTTGAGGACAAAACGCTCTTCATCGTGATGGAGTTCATCGAGGGGGAGGACCTCTCGAAGCGTCTCGCACGCGGCGCCCTGCCCCTCCCCGCGATCGACAAGATTCTGATCCAGGTCTGTGGTTCGCTGGCCGAAGCACACACCCGCGGCGTTGTGCACCGTGACCTAAAGCCAGAAAACGTTCTGCTTACGACCCGCGGCGGTCAGACCGACTTCGTGAAAGTTCTCGACTTCGGCATTGCGAAGCGAAGCGAAGCGGAAGACGAGTCGCGGGCAAAGCTTACCAAACAGGGGATGGTGCTCGGTACGCCGCCCTACATGAGCCCGGAGCAGTTCAGCGGGCAGACCCTCGACCTTCGCTCGGATATCTACTCGCTCGGGATCATGGTCTACGAGATGGTCACCGGCCGTTTGCCGTTTGAGGCAAAGACCCCCTGGGAGTGGGCGACCAAGCACCTCACGATGCAGCCCACACCCCTCGACGCGTACCCGCAAGGTGCGGCGCTGCCGATCAACAAGAAGAACGCGATCATTCGAGCGCTCAGCAAGAACCGTGAGGAGCGTCATCCCGACGTGCTCTCGTTCATGCACGAGTTCACGGGCATTCAAGACGCGCAAGCCGCGTGGACGATGGCGACCTCCACGGGACTCTCGGGTCCGCAACAAGTTCAGCGAAACAATCCCGCGGCGCCGCGTGCGCCGGTGGGAACGCCGCAGCCGATGCATTCGATGGGCAGCTCGCCCTCGATCCCGCATCCCATTCCGACGCCGACGCCAACCGGTGTTCCGCTTCATCCGGTCCCGACGCCCGGCCCCACGGAGTACCCCTCAGGGACACTCCCCGGCGTGCAACCAGGAGGCGGGCGCGGATGGATCGTCGCGATCGTAATCCTCTTCATGCTCCTCGGGGGCGCCGCAGGTGGTGGCTTCTGGTGGTGGAAGCAGCAGCAAACCACCGTGACCACGAGCAACCCGCCAGTTCTGGATCCCCAGCCGGTCACGGGCGTGACCACGATGGCGACGATGCAGCCGGAAACGATGGTTCCGACGATGGTCGAGCCCCCAACGATGGACCCGATTCCGGCGATGGTCGAAATGGTCGACCCCGTCATGGTTGAGATGGTCGACCCCGTCATGGTCGAAATGACCGAGGACACCGAGCCCACGATGATGGGCATGGGTCCAAGCTCCGGCGACATCGCGGCGGCGCGACGGCTCGCCAGCGAAGCGGAGGCCGCAGCCAATTCGGGCAACCTCAACGGAGCGATCTCGTCCCTTCGCCAGGCGCAGCGCCGCGTCGGACGGAGTCACTCAAGCGTGCGGCGGACCAAGAACCGAATCGCGACGATCGGGAGCAACACCGTCGGAAACCTCCTGCTGCGAGGCCAGTGCCCGCAGGCCCAGCGCCTCTACCGGCAGCTTCGGGGCGTCGGCGCCCACGGACCTTCCCGCGGACAGTTCGGCGACTGGTGCCGCGCTCCTTGAGCGTCGTTCTCTCCTCAAAAATAGCGTCCGGTCGATCCGTGGCTCCGGGGGCGTGAGGCCCGTCTGCGAGCCGCGGAAATGCCGAGCATTTCCAGGCGGTTGAATCGCGTGTTCGTGCCGCGAAGCGGCGACGGTATTTTTGAGATGTGCGAGTCAGCCGGGGCAGAAGAGGATGGCGCAGCCGTGGGCTTCTCGGACTCGATTGCAGAGGTCCGCGAGGTCGTCGTCGGTATCGACGAGGGTGCCCTCGACCGCCTTGCCCGTCTCCTCGTCGTAGCGGCACCCCTGGAGAGCCACCCACCGACCCTGGCAGTCGGCTCGCCGGCAGATTTCGGCCCAGCTGAGCCGACGTCCTCCCTCGCTTCGCGGCGGGAGCGGGCCCCCGGTTCCGGTGCGAGTCCAAACAGAAGTGGATGCGGAAATCGATATTGCCACGAAATTCCTCGCTTTTTCACAGGTGACAGAAGCCCCCGAAGCGAACGGATGGATCATCCACGACGTTGGCGCTTCCTTCAACGGGACGCGTGAGCGATGCCCCGGGACCGGTTGACACCTGGTTGACACACAGGGCAAAGGCGGAGAGGTGAGCCGTCTCAAGGTCGCCTTCGTCGGATCCCACGGCGTCGGCAAAACAACGCTCTGTTACGGGCTCGCGGCTCGCCTCAAGGCGCGCGACACCGTCCTCGACATCGTTCACGAGGTCGCCCGGCGCTGTCCCCTCCCCATCAACGAGGAGACCAGTCGCGCCGCTCAAGCGTGGATCCTCCACACCCAAATCGCAGACGAGCTTCTCGCCACCGCTCGCCACCCCGTCGTGATCTGCGACCGCAGCGTGCTCGACAACTACGTCTACCTTCTGCTCGCCTCGGGACGAGACCCCATGCTCGACAGCTTGGTCGACGGGTGGCTCGCGACCTACGACCTGCTCGTTCACGTTCCGATTCTCGCCCCGCTTCAGGCGGATGGAACCCGGGCAGTTGACCCCGCGTTCCAGCAGGCGGTCGACGATCGTCTTCGGCGGGAGCTCGCGGAGCGGAAGGTTTCGGTGCGCTGGCTGGACCCGACGGCACGGGAGCGGTGGCTTGACGAGGTCGCGGACGAGATTCGCGATCGGGTCGCGCCCCCACAGCTTCCTCTTCTCTGACCGCTGTTGAAAC
>JBCDAA010000246.1:0-13825 GCA_039186435.1 Myxococcota bacterium
GCAACCCAAACGTCCGCGTAGCCGCCTCGCACGATCACGTTGACGCGACCTTCTCCCGCAGAGGCGGCTTCGGTCATCTGCGGTCGACGCCGCATCGTGCGCGCCCGCATCGTTTCGCGCATCGTCATCGCGCTCCCAGCCATCTCCGCCTCCGCGACCTCCGTGCTCACCGGAGCCGCAACCTCGGGGGCCGCAGCCTCCGGAGCCGCAGCCTCGGGGGCCGCAACCTCCGGAGCCGCAACCTCCGGAGCCGCAACCTCCGGTGGCGCAACGGTCGCGATTGGCGCGGCTCTCGCTTCGCTGGGCTCGAGCGTCTCTCGAGGCGTTTCGCGCGCCGCGTCCTGCGTCTCGGTCGTGCGAAGGAAGATCCAAAGCCCGGCAACGCCGAGAAGCACCCCGAGCAAGGGTCCAAGAATCAAGCGCGCCCGCGACGGCGGCTGAGCAACCACGGAAGGCGATGCGGCCGCCGATTGCGCGGGCGGTGTCGATGCCGAAGCCGCAACCGCCACCGGCAGGCGACGCGCCTCTGCCTGGAGCTGGCGCTTGCGCTCCCCCGAACCGGGAAAGAGCTCCTCCATCCACTCGCCGATTTCGATCATTCCCGCGGGCTGCCGCAGTTCGGCGAGGGCGGCCTGAAGCGCGCGACCCATCTCCCGAGCGGTCGGCCAACGTTCCTCTCGACTTCGCGTGAGCGCCCGCAGCGCCACCGCATCGAGCGCCGGCGAAACGTCCGGCGCGTAACGAGACGGCGGATGGATCTCCGCGTTCACGACCGCCAAGACCGTCGCCGAGTCGCTCCGGTTGTGAAAGAGACGCCGCCCCGCGAGCATCTCCCAAAGCACCACGCCGAGGGACCAGATGTCCGCGCGGCGATCGGTCGAGTCGCCCGACGCCTGCTCTGGCGACATGTACGCGAACTTGCCTTTGACGGTTCCGGTGACGGTGCGATGCGTCTGGTCGGCCGCGCGCGCGATGCCAAAGTCAACCACGCGTACACCGCCATCGTGCGTCACGAAGATATTGTGCGGCGAGACATCGCGATGCACGACGTGAAGAAGCGCTCCGTCCGAGTCGCGAAGCTCGTGGGCCGCGTGCAGCCCCTCGCAGGCCTGCGCGACGATGTGGGCCGCGTACCGAATGCGGCGCGGATCATCAGGGTCCGCACGTACCGACTCGCGAATCACCCGCGCCAGCGTTTCGCCGACGAGGTACTCCATCGCGATGAAATAGTTGCCGGACGCTTCCCCAAAATCGAGAACCGAGCAGACGTTCGGATGGTCGATCCGCGAGGTGAGGCGCGCCTCGTCGAGGAACATATCGACGAAGTCCTTCTGCTCCGCGAGATGCGCGTGAATTCGCTTCAGGGCGACAAACTTTTCAAAGCCGTTCGGCCCTTCCGCGCGCGCGAGAAAGACCTTTCCCATCCCGCCCGACGCGAGCTCCATGCAGAGCTGGTACCGGCCGAGACGCTGCGCACGCTCGGCGAGAACCGGCGTGGTCTCCGCGAGAGGTTCCTCCGCCTCGCTGGGCGTGAGCGTGACCGTCTGCATCCATCCCAAGAATACCGACTCAAGCAGCTGTCAAAAACCCCCGTCGTCGAAGGCACCGTCGCCGAAGGCACCGCACCGCATCGCGTCGAGACGGCCTCAAAAGACCGGTGCTATTCTCGCCTCGTGACGTCTCCCCCGTCGTTTGGCGATGGCTGGACAATCGATGCGACGGCCTCGGGCGCCTACCTCGTTCGTCAGTTTCGGCTGGTGGGCGAGGAGGATCCCGCGATTCGTTTCGTCTCCGAAGGCGATGCGTGCTCGATCGGCTCGGACGAATCCAACGACCTCGTGCTGCCCGATCGCTCGGTCTCTCGCTATCACTGCGAGCTACGCATCGACCAATACGGCGCAAGACTCCGCGATCTCGGCAGTCGCAACGGCACGCGAATCGACGGCGTTCGAATTCAGGAGGCGTGGCTGCGCGCGGACAGCCGCATTCGCGTGGGCCGTACTCAGCTCCGTTTCGAAATCGGCGAGTCGCACAACCGCATTCCACTTTCGCCACGAACCGAACTTGGCACCCTCGTCGGTCATTCAGTCCCCATGAGGGCCGTCTTTGCGCAGCTCGAACGCGTTGCTCCCTCCGAGCTGACGGTACTGCTCTCCGGCGAAACCGGAACCGGCAAGGAAGAGGTCGCTGCGACCGTTCATCAGCTGAGCGCGCGAAGCGAGGGTCCCTTCGTCGTGCTCGACTGCGGCGCCGTGAGCGAAGGGCTCCTCGAGAGCCGGCTCTTTGGTCATGCCCGCGGCGCGTTCACCGGCGCGGACGACGACCGCCCTGGGCTCTTCGAGCGCGCGGAAGGCGGCACGATCTTCCTGGACGAGATCGCCGAGCTCCCCCTCGACGTGCAGCCGAAACTCCTTCGCGTTCTCGAGCGCCGCGAAGTCCGCCGCGTCGGCGAAACGGACGTTCGTCCCGTGTCGGTCCGCGTCGTCGCCGCATCCCATCGCGATCTGCGCCTCGAAGTCGCTGCAGGCCGTTTTCGAGAAGACCTCTACTATCGCCTCGCGGTCTTTCGGCTCACGCTGCCGCCACTTCGCGAACGCCCCGACGACATCGCGCCACTCGTCGAACGTTTTGTTGAAGCGATGACCCTCGACCGCGCCACGCGAAGCCGTCTTCGCTCCCCGGTACACCTCGCACGCCTTCGCCAAGGCGCCTGGCCCGGAAACGTTCGCCAGCTTCGCAACTACCTCATCCGCGCCGCCATCTTCGAAGAGGCCCCGATGCCCTCAAGCAACGCAGAAACCTCCATGGCTACCCTCATCGACACCTCCGTTCCCTACAGCGAAGCCCGACGACGCATCATCGCGCACTTCAGCCGCGCGTATGCCGAACGCATCGTCGCGGAGCACGGTGGCAACGTCTCGCGCGCGGCGGAGGCGGCAGGAGTCGGGCGAACCTATCTGCACCGACTCCTCAAGGCGGACTTGGGATCTTCGGGAACATCCGGGGACGCGGAGTGACACGCATCCTGCCCTGGATTCTCGTCCTCGCTGGATGTCCGGAAGTCCTGCGCGTCGCCGGAGGACCGATCCCCATCGAAACCCGCCTCGACATCGACGCTCCCATCGCCGACATCGAATACGGACTCGTCGTCGTCACCGACGGCGCCTGCAACCTCGGTGAGAGCGCCGATGAGCTGGGAACACTGCGGTTTTGGTCCCGCTTTTTTCCCGACACCCCGAACGAGAACGAGGTGACCCTCGACCCCGGCTTGGATGCATGCGTGCGCGTGTTCGCAGTTCGCTCCGCACCGGCGAATGCGTCGGAGCCCTGTACGATCCTCGGCGTCGGCGAAGAGAGCATCGTGAGCGGGGAAACCGAGGCCGTCGAGGTCACGGTCGGTACGGACCCAACCGCGAACGCGCGCTTCGAGCGATTGGTGTGTCCGCCGCAAACGATCGCGCCCTTCGACGGCTTTCATGCGGGTCCCGCGGTGAGCTTTGCGACGGCGTCGACGATCACCGGTAGGGTGGACGATCGCGATCGCCCGCGACCCTTGGAAGTGGACCTAGCGTTTGGCGCAGGAACACAACCGAGTTTCTACTGCGCGCGCTTCGGGGTCGTTGGCGAAGCAGACCCAACGGTGGTTCGCGTCAATACCGGAGAGGATGACGTGGTCCATACCCGACTTCCCCCGGCGGGTGATATCGAGGGAGTTCAGCGATGGGAATGGAGCGTTCGTACCTGCTACCACGCAACCAGCGATGACGATCCGTGCCCTGGGCTAGGGGACGCGGATAGCGGCTGCACCGCCTACTCAACACGCCGAAACTTCATCACCGGCAGCCCCAGTATCGATCGCGGGATTGGAAGAGCCGGGGACATCGCGATCGGGGCGCCGACAGCCAATCGCTTCGAAATCCTCTACGGATCGGCCGGGTCCTGCGCCGACGCACTGAACCAAGACACCGTGGAAGTCGGTCTTCCTGACGACGCCTGCGAACCTGTTCGGTTCTGCCAGCCGAATATGGATGCTCCCGACGATCCATCGATGGACAGCTGTGGAGTCTTCGACTCGTTCTTTGGAGACGCGCTCGCGTTTGCAAATCTCGCCGGTGATGAAACGCTCGAAATTGTCGTCTCGGCGTCCATCTGCTCGCTTTGTCCTCCGAGTGGCTGTACCGGTGCGACTCCGACCTATCGGTTCGACGACCCGGCAGCCATCAATCCGACCCTCGGCGCGCTCTTTGTCTTCAATGGAGAAACGGGGCGCGAAATCTCGCCTCTCCGATCTTCCCTCACGGATCTCCTCTCGGCTCCTCGAGGCTCCCTCGGCCCGGTGCAGCTTCGCCGCATCCGCGCGGCTTCCCGCGGCTCGTTCGATAACCTCGTCGTGGGCTACAACACGGGACCTACGTTTTTCATGGGCAGCGACGTTGGGAGCTTCACGCAGTTTGGAATCGCCGATGTTCAAAACCGTGTCGAGCTCCTTCCGCCGTCTCCCGCACAGAACGGTCGCTTGCCGAACGGCTATGGGGACCTCACCGGGGACGGGCTTCCAGACTTCGTCATGGGCGACTTCCTTCTCCCGTTCGGGAATGAACGCTTGGAGGTGCCACAGCCCGGCGTCCACAACGCGATCGGCCCCGACGTGGACGGGGACGGAATCTCCGAGTGGTACCAGATGCGAACCTGCACGGATTGCCCGGGTATGGAGCAACTGACCCTCTCGCGACGGCGAGTGCGCGACGAAGGGATTGAGAGCGAACCCTTCGCGGAGCTCGAGGCCACACTTTCGATCATCGGGAATGGTGTCAATGGAACGGACACCCGCCGACTCCTCGCCATCGGATCAACGGGATGGACCGATACACCACGACCCGGCTGGCTCGTCACGACCCAGCGGATTTCCGAAGAGGCCGGTGAGGTCGTCCTCCTACCCACCGATGCACCCGAAGACGCGATCCGTCTCCCCGTTGAAGACGCTGGCGGGGAGTTCGGAACCATCATCTCCAGCACGGATCTCAATGCCGACCTCTGGCCGGACATCGTCATCACCTCACCCAGCAATCAGCAGGTCTATGTCGTCTGCGGCGGTGAGCCCCCTGCGCTTCGAACGATTTTTCAAAACGACTGCATCGTCTCAGGGGAGATCGGGGAGGGCGCTTGCGCCCGAGGCGCAGGATTGGCGACGCGATGACCCGCCTTCTTGCCCTCACCCTCCTCCTCCTCTCGTCGACCGCCCTCGCGCATCCGCGCATCGACGAGGCGCGCCAAGCGCTCTTCGAAGAAGCCAACTTTGAAGCCGCCGCCGCGGCTCTCGAGAACGCCCTCGACGTCGGCAACCTTTCCCGGGGCGACTACCTGGAGGTGCTCGCCCTGCGGGCGCTGCTCGCTCACGCAATGGGCGATGCGGACGGGCGCGACGAGTACCTTCGTCAGCTCGTGAGTCTCGAACCGGAGTACGAGCTCCCCCCGGAAGCACCCCCCGACGTGCGGGAGCAGCGCGCAGCCGCCGCACAGGCCTTCCGCGGCGAACGGGTAGCCTCCGACATCGCGCTCGATCGCGACGGGGACCGCTTCTCAGGCCGGCTCGAACTTCGCGATCCCGCGAACGTGGTTGCGAGCACACAGCTGGTCTGCCGGGCGGGGGAAGAGATCTTTCGCTCGCAAGGCTCGGACGTTTTCGGGCTCACGCCGCACTGGCAGAGCGTCTCCTGCGAAGCGCGCCTCCTCGGCGCCGGCGGCACTTTGCTTTTCTCGTCGCAGGCGCGCCTCGACCCCTTAGGCGAACGACCAGCCGCTCCGAGAGCGGAAGGCCCGAACGGACGCGCCATCGGCCTCGGCATCGGCATCACGGCCGCGATCCTCGGTGCCGTCGCCGTAGGGTTGTACTTCGCCTTTCGCCCCACCGAAGAGCGAATCGATCCCTCCAATACCTTTGTGAGCCCTGAGTTCTTCATGGAGTAACCGGGACCGCGCGTTCTCGCCCAACGTGTCTTCCGCTCGTGGACACCGCCGCGCGGATCTACAGCGGTTTTGAAAGGAACGCTCCTTGCTCTTCGTTCCTCCGCGGACCCGCTCCGCTGGAGGAACACCATGAGAGGACTTGGACTACTTACGCTACTGCTCGCTCTCGCCTGCGACGACGGAGGAATGAACCCCGTCGACGGAGGCAGCGATGCACGCGCCGTCGACGCGGGTGAGGAAGACGCGGGAAGCGACGCTGGGGGCGAAGACACCGGCGTTGACGCGGCTGCCGACGCGGGGAGCGGCGACGCGGGCTTCGACGCGGCCATGCCGCCACGCCAAACGCGTATCACCGCGTTCATCCCCGGCGCGATCACGACGGTCGGGGCGGAGTTTGAGGATGGATCGCCGGCGCATTTCGATGCGGCCGCCGCCTTCGACCACGAAGCGCCGGTAGGCGAAGACCTCTTCGCGTCCGAAGGGGATATGTTCTTTCGCGCGACGACCGCCTCCGCGACCGCTCTCGTTTTCGGTGAGGCGAGCGCCCTCGTCGATCCCGGCGGGGCCGCGACCACGCCCGACATTTGGTTTTCCGGCGACCTCGGCGCCGGCGGCAACACCCTCGCGGCGATCGTCGGAAGCAGCGCACGAATCTACGACTTCGCCGCCGACGCGTTTGAGGGAGCCGTGATGCTCCAAGACCCGAGCGATATGCCCTTCACCCCAAGCTCCGCCGCCTTTCTCGATCCGGGCACCGGAACCGCAGTCCTCTTCCTTCAGGAGGGTGACTCTGACCTCCACTTTCTCAACACCGCGACGGGCCGCGTCGAAATGCTGCTCACACCGACCCGCTGCAGCGACGGCACCACCATCGGCGCCGATCTCGTCCTCGGCGCGCGACTTCCGGGCATCGGATCCCCCGGCCTCACCGAGCAGCTCTTCGTAATCGAAGGCACGAACGCCCACGTCCTCGAGGCCGGGCTTTGCTTCGGGGACGAAATCGCACTCACCGACGCCGACGGAGGTCCTCTCGACCCGGACTTCGCGTTCGGCTGGGACTTCAACGGGGACGACGTCGACGACATCATCCTCGTCGACGACGTCACTCGCTAGCGCGATCCGTGGGCACCGATCGCGCCGCGTACACCCCGAGGGTCAATGAAAGCACCGCAGCGCCTCCGTAGATGGCGAGAGACCAGCCAGCTGGAAAGGTCCGGTCCACGGCGTAGGCGATCAACGTCGCCGCAAGCCCGTGAAGCAGCACCGCCATCGCAAAGAGACGGCGGCGCCGGAGAGAGCACGCGACGGCAACGGAGAGCCCGATGTGCATCGCCACGAGCGCCACGTATTGCGCAAACGAACGCAGGACGGAGAGGGGCGACTCCTCCCACCAGGCGAAGACCTTCATGCCGAGGCGAATGGCAGAGCGCCCCTCAAACCCCATCTGCTGCATGTCCTCGAAGTTCTGACCGCGAAACACAATCGCCAAGGTCGCCATCATCAGCGTGAGCGCGCCACCAAGCATCGCTTGCGCGCCGCCGTGCCCGAGTCCCGCGAGCGCTCCCGATCGAGCGTTCGTTTGATCCGCGAGGTAGCGACGAAACGCCCAGAGCCGAAGGGGCTCGTCTGAAAGCGCAGCCGTCGCGCCTCCGAGAATCGCCCCGATGAGGGGCACTGTGTCCGCGCTCGGCGCTGGCAGAACTTCGTTCAGAAACGCCCACTGAAACACTTTGGCGACGCCCATCTGCGCGACCTGCCCGAACACAAACGTGAGCAGGCCGATCCCAAATACGCCGAAGGGGAGCGACCATCGCCGCGCCAACGCGCGCGCGAGAAGGAGCGGCCCCGCGAGGAGCAGCACGACTTCCAGCACATGAACCGCGATCAGCATTCGCCGCTCGTCGGTATCAGCTTCCGCCTACCTCGACCAGCGCCAAATTCGAATCCGGATGGGACCGTGACGCCAAATCGCCTCGTCGGTAAGGCCGCGGCGTCCCATGTGCCGAAGTAGATCATCGCCGCCGAGAATCCCGTCGGCGCGTCCGTTCGGGCCGGAGTCTGCGAGGAGCGCGCCGATGTGATCCCAGGGACGCGGCAGCTGCTCGTCGGCCCCGGAGTAGTCGATCGCCATCAGGTCTCCCGGCTGAACTTCGTGGCCCCAGCGAAGTTCGACGGGTTCCCCCTCTTCGTTTCGCACCACGCGAGCGCGCCCGAGCACCAGCACCGGCGACACGTCGCGCGCGAGGCGGTCGATGCCCGCCACCGACGTATACGCGAGACGGCGTCCGCTCTGCCGCCGCCGCGCCCCCACAAGAACGTCCGCGCAATCGATGCCGACGTAGCGCTCGGACTGACGCGGCGTGCTTCCGAACACGTAGGGCACATCAAAGTAGCTCCCGAGCCACCCGAGAAAATCGTCCGACGCGCGAAAGCTCACCCTCATCACGTCCCGGCGAAGACCCAAGCGATCGCGGCTCTCCGCGTTGGCGCTGCGGAGCACCCTTCCATCGCGAAGTCGTACCTCGGCCGCCACCCAGAGCGTCCCGACCTGCGGTTCACTTCGGCGGGGCACCCGTCCTTCGCGAATCGGCGCCGGCGCGCCCCGAAGAATTAGTCGATCGCCTCGAACTTCGGCGTAGCTCCCCTCGAGGGGCACCGTGTCGTATTCCAGCTCGTCGAGGCCGATCCAGCGGCCGTGATTGGGGCCGGAAAGAACCGCGTTCGAAAAGGTGGGATCCCCAGGATTCGGCGGGGGCGTCGCTTGGTGCTCAAGGCGCGGAACGACTCGAAACCACTGAATTTCTTCGACCTCTCCGAGCGGACGGCGGCCAATGCGGAGCTGGAGCTCGACACTTTCTCCAAGTCGAGCTTGAACTGGGCCAGCACCTCGGGCATGCACGATCCGCAGCTGGGCGGACGCACTAAAGGAAAGCCCCGCGACGATCGAAAAAGCCCAAGCCCACCGCATGGAAGGCTAGACGTCTCGGGGCATAAAAGGTTCTGAGACACCGGTAGTGAAATTTTCCACTGCAGGTTCGTGAATATTTCGGTAGGGTCGCTCGTCGGCTTGGGAGTCTCAGCGGGCACCCGCCCTAAAGAATCGAAGAGATGGAGGGATTGTGAATAAGATCAGTAAGATCACAGTTGGTTTGGGAATTCTCAGCGCACTCGTTGTTCTGGGTGTCCACGGCGAATCCGTGGCTCAGGGATCCCTCACGATTGGCCAGAACTCGTCAAACTTTGGCACCCACGCGCTGACCGGCGGCTTCGTTCCGGATCCCAAGCAGATCACCGGAATCGTTTCTGGTGGCAGCTTGAACGCCGCGAATATGAACCTCGGCGCGGGCTGCACGGGCTATCTCACCCAGCAGCCTGACGTCATCGTCAACTACAGCAGCCCCGCGAGCTTCCTGCGTTTCTACTTCCAGGGCTCCGGCGACACCACGCTCGTCATCAACGACGCGCGCGGCCGTTGGCGCTGCAACGACGACACCGCGGGCCTCAACCCGCAGGTCGACATCGCGAGCCCGCCCCCCGGTCACTACGACATCTGGGTCGGCAGCTACGAGGCCGGCGCAAACATCCGCGGCACGCTCAAGATCACCGAGCTTCGCAGCAACAGCGTCTCTCCCTGACGATCGCTGTCTCGTTCAAAAAGGGTGGCTTCGGCCGCCCTTTTTGCGTTTGGGTCCAGGTGGCGTCTCCAGCCGTCTTCAGATGCCCGCGTCCACGCCCGCATCCACTCCCGCATCCACTGCGGCGTCCACGCCCGCGTCGCCGGTGTCCGCGCACGGATCGGGCAGCGAACGCGACGGACCGAGGCCGGCCCACTGCCCAACCACCCCGGTGAACTCCACGCCGAGGCTGATCGCATCGCAGGACACGCCGGGTCCGCCGGTACCCGCGCGACTCCGAACGTCGGCGATCGTGTCGAGCTGGTTTTCAATAATGCGACGCTGGGAGGTGCCCACGCAGACGCCGATGTTGTTGCCCGTCTCCAGGAGATCGAGAATCGCCCAGCGGCCTGCAACGACGGCCGGTTCGAGGCGCGTGAAGTCCTCGTTGAACACCCCAAACGCAAACGCATCGGTGAGACGCACTCTCACGCCCGCGTTCGGGCCCGCGAAGAAGAGGATGTCGATGCGATCCGGGAGACGCATCACCACCGTTCCGTCAGAGATATATGCGTTGTCGTCGCGGACCGTCGGCTGGGTCTCGTCCCCCATGAAGAAGGACTCGTCGCGCGCGAAGAAGTGGTCGTTTCCATCCCAGAGCGGCGCTGGCGCAGGAACGTCGCCCTGCATGAGCTCAAACCCTTCAAAGCGCACCGTCTCCGGATCCGCGCTCGTTGCGGCGGCCGACTGCGTGAGCAGAATGTCCACGCGGGGATCGTTCCCGGTGCCGTTCCAGCCCGTCATTCGAAGAACGAGCGCACCGAGACCTTCGCCCTGATTGCGTCGCGACTCGGACTCGAGCTCCGGAAGCGCGAGCTGCACGATCGGAAAGAGCTTGTCGCCGAAGGCGTTGTCGATCCCCGCTTCGCCATCGAGCTGCGCTTCCGCCTCCACGTTGGGGGGCTCACAGCGCACTTCGGGCACGGGATTTTGCGTGTCCACGTCGTCGAGATCGAGCCCGATCGTCCGCCAGCGCTCGCCGCCTTGATTCAAGACCACGTCACGGAGCGCGATCGTCAGCGGCGCGACGTCCGCTCCATCCGCGCTCGTGGGCCGCAGCGGAACCTTGCGAAGGTCGCTCACATCCGCGTCCACTCCCGGTCCCGTGTCCGCCCCCGCGTCACGTCCGGCATCTCGGCCGCTTTCGTTGGCGATCAGCGAGGGGTCAAGGACGCTACACCCCCAGCCGATCGCCACCGCGGCGATCCAAACTTCCCGTCCCACGCGACCAACGTAGCAAAAGTGTCGCGGCCTGGACACGACCGCGAAATGATCCGCGCTACATGCCTTCGAGAAGCGCGCCGAGAAGAACTTCCCCGAGGCGCGTGTACCCGCGTCGCGTGTAGTGCACGTGGTCCGGCGCGCCGTAGGGAGGATCAGCCGCAGCCCATTCCACCATCGACATCGGGCCGCCGCTAAAGCTGATGAGATCGAAGAAGCCGCAGCCGTGTTCGACGGCCGCGCGGTACTGGGCGTTCACGATCGCAGCGGTTCGTGGGCGATCCTCCCAGCTACCGTCCTCCCGACGAACGGGGCGGTCCGAAGGCCCGATCAAGAGACACGACGACTGAGGCGCAACCTCGCGCACCCGCTGAAGAACGCCGCGAAGCTCCGCCTCGTAGCGCTCGATCGGCGCGTCGTCACCGCTCTCGTTGGTACCGTAGGCAAGCACCACCAAGTCCGGGTTTCGGCGACGCAGGTGTTCGCGGTAGAGCGCGTCCTCCCACAGAAGGTGGTAGCGCGCCCGCGCGCCGTTGATGCCGAGGGTGTCGACGATCACGCCGGGCGTTTCGCGTTCGACCGCCACGCCAAAGAAGCGAACGGGACCGTCGCCCCGGAGACGAAGCTCCAGCTGATGTGCACCGTCCGGAACCCGAAAGGTCGCGTACCCGGGCCCGGCTGCGTCCGATTGCGTCGTCACCTGCTGCGCCGGTCGTCCGTCCATCAACACATCGAAGGATCCGCCGCCCGGACGCTGCAGGTAGTAGACGTCAAAGAGGCTCGCGCTTGATCCCGTTCCGGACGAGGCGGTGCGAACTCGGCCGTACGCGCCGCGGCGGTTGCTCTCCACGTACACGCCGTGCACGCCGAAGTAGTCGACCTCGCTAGAGCTCGCGCGAACCTTCGTCGAGTCCCACATCCGGCGGTTCGACTCGACCTCGACGCCTCGATGTCGATACGTCCGCCAGGGATGCGCCGGGAGCACCACCCCGTGGCCTGCATCGCCGTAGCGCCGCTGAAGCTCGCGTCGCAGGTAGCCGGTGAAGAGGTCGCTCGCCACGTGGGAGGCGCCGTAAAACACGAGACGCGCTTGGCCTTCGCCTCGCTCGGCGCGTCGCAGCGCTTCGTGGAGCGCGGCCATGGACTGCCCGTCGCGATCCTCGATGGAGATGTCGAGGCCGAGCACATCTTCGGGCGGTTCCCGCAAAAGCCGAGGCCCCTGTCGAAGAGGAATCGCTGCCCGCACCACGGAGGCGGCCGCAGCCGCGGAGTCGGTCCCGTGGGCGCTGCGTTCAACCTCGGGCGCACGGCGTGGGCTCTCCGCCGCCGCCCGACTCTCACCCGCGGCCCCTTCGTAGAGGAGCGTCCAGGCCGTGGCGAGCCCGAAGGCGAGTCCAACCACGGCGGCGGGGGAGTGGAGCGCGGAAAAGAGCCTCACCTCTTCAGAGTGATCCTGTCTCTGGGTCACGTCCACTTTTCGCGCTCCAATGCATGAAGCCAAAGAACGCGGCGCCCAAAAGATAGCCCACCGACCAACGCCAGCCGGTCGCCCAACCGATGTCCGGAACGCCGCCGGCGGGAGTGAGCTCGCCTGCGTGGATCAGTCCAAAGAACGAAAGGAGCGCACCCACGCAGAGCCAGGCGGCCGCGATGCGAAAACGTCGCTCGATCAACATCGTGCTCGCCGCAGCCCAGACCACGCAGGTCAGCATGAACCCCATCGAGAGCGCGACGAGACCGGGAAAGTGCATGCCCACGGCCGCAAAGCTCTCCGGCGCGGCGATCACCTGCTCGGCGAGCGCGAAGTTTCCGGTGGCGACGCCGGCGGCCCCGAGCGTCTGCGTCAGGATGAGAACGCCCCATCCGGCGATCGCAGGAAAGAGACCAAACGCAACGGCCGGGGCGTGCGATCGCGGCGTCGCCTGAAATGCCTGCGCGGTGATCACGATGCCGATCCAAAGAACGATGGCCATGCCCGCCTCGAGGGGGACGAGCGCGGCGAGCAGGCCCGTCAGCCCGAGCATGGCGAGGAGCGAAAAGAAGACGCCGTTCGCAACCGAGTAGCCGCTCCGCGCACCGAGCGCCTTCCAGCCGGGATGGCCGATGTAGATGGTCGTGGGAAAGCAGGACCCAAAGACCGCCGCAACGACCGACCCCGCGCCGTTGACCGCGAGGCTTGGCCCCGCGGGATATGCGTCGCCTGCCGCTTCCGCGCTCTCGATGTTCTGGAGCGAACCGAGAATGTTGAAGAGCCCCATCGGAAGCATCACGGGAACGAAGAACTCCGCGAAGAGGGGATGCTGAAAGCCCGCGAGCAAGTCGCCCACCACCGGGAGAGGCACTGTGACGTCGATCGCCGCCGCCGACGCGAGCGCATCCGGCGACACGGGTGAGGGCTCTCCCATCGCCGCGAGAATCCACGCGAGCGCGCTGCCTAGCGCCACCGCCCACGCGCCCCCGGGCACCCCGAGGGGCATCTCCTCCTTGCCGAAGAAGGTCGCGAGGATCACCGCAAGCGGAAGCATCGCCACGAGCGGTGTTTCAAAGCTGCGAACCGCGAAGTCGATCGCAATAAAGCTGATTGCGATTCCAGCGAGGGTGCTGAGGAGGGCTGCGCGCGGGGTCACTCGTCGAATGGGTTCGGCGACCAGCGCACCCACGGCTTCGATGGCGCCACTCACCAGGCAGGCCGCAAGTCCCACCTGCCACGCAATGCGCGCCGCGTCCTCCGCGCTGGCTCCACCCTCTTCCGCTGCGAGCTTGACCGGCAGCATCACAAGAAAGACATACGCAAAGAGACTGACGGTGTTGATCCCGTAGGGGAGAGCCGTGACATCGTCCCGCCCCTCCGTGACGGCCAGCCGTTTGGACTGCCAGGCGTAGAAGACGTTACCCACCAGAATGCTGAGCGCAGCCCCCGGGAGCACGGTGCCGAGGACCAGCTCCGCAGGAAACCCCAGCAC
>JBCDAA010000247.1:0-13720 GCA_039186435.1 Myxococcota bacterium
GAACGCTTCGCTGGCAACCGCTCTAGGTTCGCCTCTCTAGGAAGGGCTTGTGATCTCGCGAATCGGGAGACCGGTTTGTGCGCTGATCGCGAGCGCGAGATCGATCGAGTCGAGCGCGCCGCCCGTGCGGCCGAAGCTAACGTGACCCTGGCTTCCTTGACCGACGACGTGCCACACCCCTTGGCGCCGCGTGAGTTTAAGTTCCATCCCCGTTAGCGATCGTTCCCTCGCGCCGAAGAGACGCGTTGTGAGTGCGCGCTTGCGTTCGCTGTCGACGAGCATCAAGCGCGGGTTGAGCACGAAGAGGCCGAGCAGCAGACCGACGAGGGAGTAAGGGAAGAGCGTTGGGATCGCGGGCGCGACGAGAAGTGCGACGCCGATCGTGCGCGCGGGAACGTGAATGCGGCCGGCGTCCCAAAGAGCCCGAACGTGCGGCGGAACATCGCGGACACGCAGCCACCAGTAGACGTGCCGCGCCAGGATTAGGGAGAGCACCAAGGTCGTGCCGAGCGCTGCCCAGAGGCGGGTGTGCTCCGAGAGCGGTGCGAGCCCGCGCTGAGAAAAGGCGAGTCCAGCGGAGAGAAAGGTGCCGGCCGCAATCAAGGCGATGGTGATCATCGCGCGGTCGGAACGGGCGTGGAGCGGATGGGTCATGGCGCACAGGAACGACGCCCTCGCGCTTGCGCTGTCGCAGAAAAACAAACGCAAGATTGCTGCACAATTACAAGCCCGATCGGCGGGCCGAGGCCGGGAATGCAGGCCATCCACGTTTTTTGACAGTGGTTTTCTACGAGACGGACAGAAAGCGAACCGCTGCCGCCTGTGCGTCCGGGTGGTTCATCACCAGGGTGTGAATGCTCTCCACAACCTGATGCTCCGCTCCCTCAAGCTTCGTTTCGCTCACCGCCACGATGCCATCGTCATCCCCTTCGATGAGCGGGTTGTAGCCCGCCGCGCGTCCAGAGCTCCCCGCCACCACCAGCGAGGGCACCTCGGGTGCAGGAAGGGTGAGAACCCCCGCGAGCTCCGCGCCGACCGGCCCCATCACCGCGCCAAAGACGCCGGTCACGCGCTCGTGGAGCACCCGCGCAAGCGATGCGCCTCGACTCGGCGGCGCGCACATCACCAGCCGGCGCGCCCGCACGCTGAGATCTCCTCGCGCAAGGATGGTCCGCGCAATGATCCCGCCCAGCGAATGCGTCACGAAACTCACGCTGTCGACATCCAGCGCTTCGATCACCTCGCGCACCTGGCCTGCGTGTGCCGCGATCGGTCGACGGGTGCTCGGATAGTCGAGCTCGGCGACGGTATGCCCTGCCTTTCGAAGCGCGTCCCCCATCGACCGCATCGAGCGTCCGCTTCGACCCAATCCATGGAGCAGAATGATGACCTCCTCGTAATGATGCGCTTCGGGCAGCCCGTCGATGCACTCCGCCAGCCCGCCGTAACGGTGGCTCCGGTTCGACGCGTCGAGCAGTCGGTGGTGACCGGTCAGCGCATGTTGCTGCACGCGCCATCCGTCGCGCCATCGACGATCGGCCCACAGCTGCGCGCCGCCAAGAGTCGGGAGCTTCACTCGCAGATTGTACGCCGATGTAGGCACGCGCGTGTATTCGTCTACACGTCACGTTTCTAACGGCGCACACCTCGCGGTTCCCGAAAACACCGCTCCCGCCAAGGAAAACACGACGGAACGGACGTTGCTCAATGTCCCCTTTGTCAAAACGAGTGTAGGGGAGGGTAGGCGTCGGACTGCAGTTCGTTCCGCTTTTTGGCCTGCCTTCGGTATTGTTTTCTAAGGAGGTGCCGGATGCGAGCAAGTGTACTGAGCGTTGCGTTGATGATTGCGGCGGGGTGTGCGTCGGTGAACCCCGACTCCGTCGAAGGCGAGCTGAGCGTTTTCGATCCGTCGGTGTACGAGGGGGAGGTGTTCTACCTCGACCAGCGAATCTCGGACGCGCCGCTGCGTGCCGAAGATCTCGGCCCGGATGTTGATCGAGCGATCCCCGTCGGGATTCGCGTGCACGAACACTTCGCCGTGGCGTGGCACGCACCCTTCGGCGAGCCTCGCGTGGGTGACCCCGATTCGGTGGTCACCGCTTGGCGTATCTATGGCATCGATGAGGTTCACGCGATCGCGAACGACGTCGTCGCCACCGATGAGGACGAGGTTCTCACGCCGCCGAATGTCGAAATCCCGAACCTTGCCCAGGACCGTTCGTTTCAGACGGACCTTCCTCGGGATGATGTCTTTCAGACGCCGCCGCAGTTCCGCGTGTACTGGCTTCAGGAGTATCGCGACGCGTGGATTCGCTTCTGGACGCACCACCCTGACTGCTGACCTTAGGCGACGAAAGCGCCCGGCTTGTCCGGGCGTTTTTCGTTAAGGCGCAATAAACCATTAGTTCCATGGGGTTAGCCTGCAGATCGTCCTTCCGGAACCGGCGCTCGTCCCGTAACCGTTAGCGAAAGTTGCGGAAAGGCTTCGAATAGCGAGAAAATCGCCGCGGATGACCGATCCGAAATCGGAAAGAGAGCAGTCGGACCTGTTCTCGTTGCGACAAACGGGCAAGACCAGCATCCCCCCGGTCGCAGAGGTCCTCACCCCACCCGAGGAGCTCCGAAAGCAGCGCGTTCGTCGAACGGTTGCTGCGGTCGTCGCTGTAGTGCTGGTTTTGATCACCAGTTACACGGTCTACCACTTCGTCCACCAGGCGTCGGTGCAGAGCAGCGCTCTTCGCGCGGGTGACACCGGTCGCGTCGCGGATGTCGAAGACGCGATCGACACGGTGGGGAGCGAATCCCCTGGTCTGACGGCGCGCCTCCACGCGATTCTCGCGCTGGGGGGATCGCTTTCGATCGAAGAAGCACAGGCTTCTCTCGAAGCGGTTCCCGACGACGAAGACGAAGCGTCCGAGCGCTACAAAGCCGAAACGTATCTGGCGCTCGCACGCGGCGATGTCGCGGCCGCTGCGCAGGCGTCGTCGCGCTTGATTCCGGCGGGCACGTTCGCGGCGGAGACCGCGTACGCAAAAAGCCTCAGCGCATTGGCCAACGGTGACCTGGCGACCGCGGTTCGTGACGCGCGCGCTGCGGTCAGCGTGGAGGAACACGCCAACGCGCCGCGTTATATCGGTCAACTGGCGGTCGCCCTCGATCTTTCCGGCGATTCCGAAGGCGCGCTCTCCGCCCTTGGAAACGTGGGGGACGACGTTCCGATTCGGCTGGCGCGAGCGCGGATTCGGGCGCGTGCGCGGCGCGACGATGCAGCCGAAGACGCGGAAGCGGTGCTCGCTAGCGACCTCGCGCATCCAGCCGAAAAAGGCTGGGCGCATCTCGTCATCGCGGATGGTCACGCGCGCCGTGGTGACCGCGCCCAAGCACGAACGACGGCGACCGCTGCCCGTGAATCGATGCCACCCGGCGATGCGCTTTTTCGATGGCGGCTTGCCAAGGTGCTGCTGACTGCGGATGCGGTCGACGAAGCCGTGGCGGTGCTCGACGGGTTGTCCGGTCCCGTAGCGGACGCGGCCCTCGCCGGACGCGTGAACGCGGAGCTCCAGATTAAACGCGGACAAGCAACGGAAGCGCTCGCGAGTCTTCAGGCGGTGCCCGCATCGCCCGCGGCGTGGCTGCTCGTGGGAACCGCGCAGCAGCTTCAAGGCAACCTCGATGAAGCGCGGGGTTATTTCGATCGCGCGGCGGGTGATAGCGCGTACGCCGCCGAAGGGTTTGCGGCGCGCGCGGCCCTCGAGCTCGCAGCCGAACAACCTGCCGACGCGGAACGTTTCGCGCGCCAAGGGCTCGAGGCAGCGCCCCACCATCCCGCGATTGTTCCCATCGCGGTTGCCGCACTGCTCGCTCAAGAAAACGCGGACGATGCGCTCGGTCTCGCGTCCTCGGCCCTCGAAGCCCATCAAGGCGACGTTCGTCTCCTTTCCTCGCTCGCCGACGCACAGCTTGCCAAGGAAGACTACGCCGGCGCGCTAACGTCGGCGCGTGCTGCCGCCGAGCAGCTTCCGAACGACGCGGACCTGCAGGCGAAGCGTGGCGAAGCGGCGCGCGGCCAGGGGGAGGGCCCGGAGGCTCGCGAGGCGTACGAAAAGGCCCTTGAGATCGAGGCCGCACATCCCGTCGCGCTCGTCGGACTCCTTCATCTCGATGTCGAGGAAGGAAACGTCGAGCACGCCAAAGCGATCATCGAACGAATTCGGGCCGCGCGTATCAACACTGCGGAAGTAGTGCTGCTTCGCGTTCGCTACCTGGTTGCGTCCGGCGCCGGCGTCGCGGGCACGCGCTACACGCTTCAGGCAACGCGCCGGCGTGATCTTCGGCGGAGTGGCTTCCTCCGTCGCGCGATGGCCGAGCTCTATCTTCAGGGGGAGCTCTACCGACCTGCCGCTGGCATGTTCGACCAGGCCGTGCGCTTTGGGGAGAACCGCGTGGACATGCTCCTCGGTCGCGCGATGGCGCACGCGATGGATCGCAAAACCAACCTCGCGAATACATCGCTTCAGGAGGCGCTCGAAGCGGCACTTCCGGAAGACGCTCCCGAGGGGACGACCTCTCCGGCAGCGGAGCACCCGCGACTGCTCGCGGTGCGCGCGCGCATGGAACTCAACCTCGGCCGCTTCGCTTCCGCGCAGCGCTACGCCGAGCGTTCGATCGCCTCTGATGCCGACAACCGCGAGGCGCAGCTGGTCATCGCCGAGGTTGCGATGCGGCAGCGACGGAGCGCCACCGAAGCGCTGCAGACAAGTCTGCTCCCCCCGAACCCGCAACCGATTGCAGCCGCGCTTCTGGCGCGACGTTTGGGCCTCACGGCCGAGGGCTGCGCGTACGCGCGCCGGTACCTGGAGGTGGCAAACCGACGCGGCCTTCATTTCGATGCGATGGAAGATTTCGTCGAACGCTGCGGTGATTGACGCACTGCGTCGAACGGTTCGCCACCGCTGAAGTGCATTTCGGGGTCGGCTGGCAACGGTTGGCCGGAAAGCGCCAGGGTTGGGGTCTGCATTGGTAGGCTCCTGCCGTGAGAGCGGCTGCAGTTTGGGGAGGGGCGCTCGTGCTCCTCAGCGCGGCTCAAGCCCACGCCAATCCGGAACCCCCCGGCAACTACGACGCGCGGGTCGTTGGAATGGGCACGATCGCAACGCCGACCGTGCGAAACGCGACGGCGCTCTTTCACAATCCGGCGCAGCTCGATCAGATCGAGAAGTTCTCTGCGACCATCGTTGCAACGTCCCTTCTGGTGAACCTTCGTGCGCCCTTCGCGGGACCGGGAACCGAAGAGGACAGCGGGTTGATCTACGCGCCGCTTCTCTTCGCAGGCGCCGCCTTTCGTGTTCACGAGCGGGTCGTCCTCGGAGTCGGCGGCTACGTCTACACCGGCTTTGGCGGCGGCTATCAGGCTGTCGACTGCGTCACGAACGGTGACCCTTCCGCCTGTGAGGACGAGCGCTTTCGTCTCGCACCGCCGACGGACCAGGAGGTCACGCTCTTCGTCACCGAGTTTTCGGTGCCGGTTCAGGTTTCGATCAGTGAGCGCCTCTCGATCGGGCTGACGCTTCGCGTGCCTTGGGGGCGTCAGGATGTGCGTGCACACCAGGACGTCCCGAACTGCTCGTCGGCGACGCGACCCGAATGCGAGGGCGATCCTTCCATCAGCCTCGCGGAGCAGAAGCTTAAGGGCACGGGCATTCCCGGTGTGCTGCTGGGGATCAGCTATCGCCCCATCGACGGGCTCACGCTCGCGTTCGCGTATCGTTCGAAGCTCTGGGTGAATCTCGAAGGGACGACAAGCGTTCCCCTGGTGCCCGGGGCGGACCCGCTGCAGGTGTCGACCTCCACGCGCTGGTACGTGCCGCACATGTTTCGCGTGGGTGCCGCGTACACGACCTGGCGCGATCGTTTTACCCTCGGTGTGGAGTTTCGGGTTCAGCTGCACGAGGAAGCCAACGCGTCTCAGGAGTTTTCCCTCGACACCCCGTTGGCGCCGGACACCACCGCGGAGTTTCGCTGGCGGAACGTGTACGTTGGCGCGATCGGCGCAGAGCTCTGGGTCGCGCCTCGCTTTGCAGTGAGGACCGGCGGCACCGTCGGTCGAAGCGCTTCGCGACGTGAAACCCTGACGCCCTTTTCTCCGCCGCCAGGAATTCAGTTCAGCGCGTACGTCGGCTTTGGTGTGCGCGCGGGTCCTCTCGACATCGACTGGGCGTTTGGATGGGGCGGTGGCAAGGCGCAACGGATCGAGGCGAACCAGCCGCTTTGCTCCGATGCGGATCTTCGGACCACGGGCGCGGGCGCGAATCGCGTCCTTACGGCTCAGGGCGGATGCGCAGGAAGCTACGACGTCGATTCCTGGTTCCTCTCGCTTTCGGCAACGTATTCCTTTGGCCGCCCGGATATCGCGGACGTGCTGGCCGAGCCTGGAAACTGAGAGCGTCCGCGCGCTACTCGGACGCCGCTGCCTTGGTCGCCTCTGTTAAGCGAACGCCCGCCACGCAGGTTGTCCCGGGGGCCGCGAGGGCATGCGCCTGCGCTGCGGGGTCGAGCAGGTCAAAGCCATAGAGCGACGCGAAAAAGACCTTTCGCTCCTCCGCACCAAACTCGAGAAGGGTGTCCCGAAAGCGGACTCCCTCAAAGCCTAGGCTTCCGAGCAGTCGGTCCATCGCTTCGCGGTCGGTGACGCGCGCATCTCCAAGGGTGGGGGTGTTTTCCGGAAGCGCATCGGAGAGGCGGAGCACGAACTCGCGAAACGCGCCCTGCGGTGGGAGGTCCGATTGCTCCAAGGTGACGAGGCGCCCGCCTCGCCGAAGGACGCGATAGACCTCCTTGAGCGTTTCTTCGACCGGCATCGCGATCAGCGATGCGTGAATGACCACGACGTCGAAGGTTTCGCCCTTGAAGGGAAGCGCGTCGCTTCGCGCCTCGACCCAGTGCGCCGAAGGAAGTCGACGTTTCGCGGCGCGTAGCTCGGCGCGGCTGAAGTCGACGCCGACGGCGTGGGTCGCGTCGACCTGTGCGAGGAGGACGCCATCGCCGCATCCAACATCGAGCACGCTTTCGCAACGAGCGCACTCCGCCACAAGATCGTAGGTGGTGTGGCCTTGCCGCGTTCGTCCCGCGAGGAGACCCCGCCCGCTTCGTCCGGGATCCGCGTCGTGAAAGCGGCGGAGGTACGCTTCCTTCCGGCGAAGCTCGCGTTCTGACGCTGCGTCCACGATGAGGGGGTCCCATAGTCGCGTCGCGGAATCAACTACGCTCGTGGTGAGGTGGGCTCGTTGAAGCGTGCGCTGCCATGTCCTACGACGAGGCCGTGACTGCGCGGCTCGAAGTGCGTGACCTCGATGTTTCCGTCGGCGCACGAGCGCTGCTGGCGGGCGTTTCGTTTGCGGTTTCCGCAGGGGAAGCGTGCGTGCTGGAGGGTCGGAGCGGCCTTGGAAAATCGACGCTTCTCCGAACACTCGCAGCGCTTCACGCGGATCCAGGCGACGCCGTTTGCGTAGACGGAGAGACGCCGTCGAACGTCGGAACACCGCGGTGGCGCCGTAGGTGCCTCTACCTGGGCCAGTCCGCGCCGATGATCGACGGGACGGTTCGAGAGAACCTCGCGCTTCCTTTCGGTTACTCGGTTTCGACGAGCGCGTTTGATCCCGCCGTTGCGGAGGAGCTCCTTGCGGCCGTCGGTCTTGCAGAAACCCTCGAGCGCGACGTTCAACGCCTCAGCGGGGGCGAGCGTCAGCGCGTTCATCTCGTTCGCGGACTTCTTCTCACGCCGGCGGTGTATCTCTTGGACGAACCGGTGGCCGCTCTCGATGCGGAAACGCGCGAAGATGTGTGGAACCTGCTCGAAGCGCGGAGGGGAGACGCGGCGATGGTGCTGGTCACGCACACGGATCCGCCGCCCTGGGCCGCGCGGATCGAGCTGGAGCGTTTTCGTGTCTGACGTCATCCAGCTCAGCGTCTTCGATGTCGCGGGCGCGGCTTGCTTCGTCCTCCTCGCGGGCATCGTCAGCGTCTGGATGAAGCTCCGCCTCGAACGCGATCTGGCCCTTGGCGTGGTGCGAAGCGTGATTCAGCTATCGCTCCTCGGGTACGTCCTGCAGTGGGTGTTCGGCAACGTCATGCTCTCGGTAACGGCGGCGGCGATGGTGGCGATGACCCTCGCGGCGGCGCAGGCTGCGCTCGCGCGCTCCGGGTGGAAGCTGCAGGGGGCGTTCGGGGGCGCGTTCCTCACGCTCGTGATCAGCGCATGCGCGACTGCCCTCGTTGCGTCGGGTGTTCTCGTGCGCGCGGAGCCCTGGTACCAGCCTCGCTACGCGCTCCCCCTGCTCGGAATGCTCCTCGGCAACGGGCTGACAGGGATTTCGCTCTGCCTCGACAGTCTGCTTGGAACCTTTGCGGAAGATCGCGAGAAGGTTGAGCTCGAGCTCGCGATGGGGGCGACCCGATGGGAGGCCATCCGCCACCCGATGCGGCGCTCGGTTCGCCGGGGAATGATCCCAATTATCAACGCGATGATGATCGTGGGGCTGGTGTCGATTCCCGGAATGATGACGGGACAGATCCTAGCGGGGGCTTCGCCGGTGATGGCGGTTCGCTACCAGCTGTTAATCCTATTTTTAATCGCTGCGTCGACGAGTCTCGCGTGCGCCGGAATTGCAGGCTACGCGGCGTCCCGCATGATCGATCGAGACCATAGAATTAGGGGTGAGCGACTGACCAAGCGCTGATGGCGCACCGCTCTCCCTCGGCGATGGAATCACACACCGTATTGTTTCCGCCGTTGACCGCGTTTCCGGCACGCCTATTTCGGTGGGCATGCGCAGCTGGCTACCTGGATCGCTTGTTTCGGTTGTTCTTACATGCGTCGTGAGCGTCGGTTGCGGCGCGACGCAGACCACGGAGACCCCTGTCGGGACATCCGCGGAGGAGACGGCTGGTACGTGCGGAACCGATCTGCGCACGGTTCTCGACGCGTCGCTCCAGCGCGGTCGCGCGAGCACGTTACAGGTTCCGGCCTACGACTTTCCCATCGCCGCGGAAGGACGAGACGACGACTATGGACTCCCTGTCGATCGACGTGGGGATCGCTGGTTTCTGAGTGGCGAGCCTATCGCCGATCTCAGTGCGGTGGACGGCGCGCCGCGGTCTCTTCACCGAAGCTGGACCGTCGTGGACCTGGCAGTGCCGGCAGACTTCGACGCGGCCGAACTCGAATCCATGATCGAACCCTACCGGGATCGGTGGACGATCCGCCTCGTGGTTCAACCTTGGGCGCTTCCCCAAGGCCGTCCCCGCGCGACGGAAGAGGTTGCTCGAGAGCTCCTTGGACAGTTTGCGGAGTGCCCGGAGCTCGGGCGCACGTACCTTGGAACCGGTCGCGAGGGGCTCGCAAGCCCGCTGGCCAACGACCTCTTTGCAGCGATGAACCGCTGCTGCGGCGGGATGGACGAGGTCGCGCTTCGCGAGCTCTCACTGATTCGGTTTCGCCCGCGACTGCACGTCGCGCTTCCCCACACCCGTGCGGTCGGAACCGTCCAAGCTTGGATCGATCGCGCACGCGACGTCCCGATGGAGGAGGTCGATCGGTGCATTGCGTCGAATCGGCGCTCGGTTGCCCACTGCCAGGCGATCGCGCGATGCGTGGAGGACCCGGCTGCCTGTGCCGCGCTGGAGCAACACCTCGCGGAACACGTTCCTGAGGGGTTTGACGACGCGCGCGACCTCCTCTGCGACGCGAGCTGCAGCGGCAATTGTGGCGAGCCGGAAGCAACCCACAGTTGCACGCCCTGCCTCGACGCTTGTGTGGCGTCGGTCGACTGCGCGAAAGGCGATGAGTCGGCCTGCCGTGAGCTCGGTGAGGCGTCAGAGTTTGAGTTCTATCGCGGCCCTCGGAGCTTCGGTCCTGGGACGGTTACCATCGCGCTCGAGAGGTCTCGGGAAACGTGGCGCCTCGTCTTTCGTTCCGAGCGAGCGGTCTTTGACCTCGCGCTCGTTCTCGAAGGCGACGCGTGCGAACTTCGCGGCGCGGCGAGTGCGCTTGGCGAGGTGGTTTGCGCCGGTGAACAAGCCGCGCAACTCGTCGACCAGCGAGAGCGCAACCCTCATCACGTGTGGCTCGTCGAAGGCGGGATGCGACGAACGGTCTGGGTGCCTCGAGCCGACGTGTTTGAAATCGCGCCCTAGCTCGCTGGAAGCACGGAAGGAAAGTGACGCGGCGAACGCCGCCAGAGGGGAGAGAATTGTGAAGAGACTTGCTTGGGTATTTCTGCTCGCGTGTGGCGGGCAAGCATCATCGGGGACGACCGTTTCAACGCCGGTCGCGCAAACGTGCGAGCCCTTCGAGGCGCTTCGTGCC
The DNA here is from genome assembly GCA_039186435.1 of Myxococcota bacterium. Classification (GTDB taxonomy): domain Bacteria; phylum Myxococcota_A; class Polyangia; order Polyangiales; family Houyiibacteriaceae; genus JALVDI01. Next base: position 10,364 of record JBCDAA010000247.1, read on the forward strand.
GCGGCCGGAGAGCCGCACGCGGCGCAGGGCGGGCGTATTCCCGTAAGCGCAGGTTTTCAGACGCTGCGTGTCGACGGCGGGACTCCCGTCACCGGCGACTCGGTCCGCGTGTACCTCGGACCCGCAGGAAGCGATCTCTACATTCCAAACGTCGCACGGCGCTTCGAGATGCCAGGGGAACCAGACCATCGCGTAGGGCAGCACTTCGACGAAGTGCTTCGGTCGGTCGATCGCGGAAACGCCCCGGTGGCGGTCGTCGTCGATGCGCGGCTCACCGAGCGGCAACTCGTCCACGCGATTCGTCCGCTCGTGAACGGACGCGCGCTGACTCTACTGAGCTTTCCGAGCGCCGCCCCCGCGCGTCCTACCCCGGACGTTTCCGGAATCACCCAGTGCGCGGAGGGCCGGCGTGCCCTTCAAGCGTGGGCCGAGGGCCAAGGTGCACACGCGCTCGCGCCTCTTGGAGTCTGCGGGTGTGATGCGGTGGACTACACGCGTGCCGAAGCCATCTTTCAGGAGTCTCTTGCGCCGCGTTTTGAGCAGGCGGTGCAGTTCCCGTTTCGGTTTGCCCGAAGCGATCGAAGCGGCTCGGTCGAGGAGCTCGCGACCGCCATCGCGGCGGAGGGCGAGACGTGCGAGCCGACTCCCGGCAGCGACCGCGGCGCATTTCGGCCGCCGACCGACCCGCCCGCAGGCGATCACCCCAATCAGGATCACGACCTTGCGCTTCACGACGGTGAAGTCGATGCCTGCCTCGCGGAGCACACGGCGCGTCTAGGGCCCGCGAACGGGCAGATCGTTCTCGATCTCGTGGTCCGACCCGAGGAAGACGAAAACACCGTGTCGATTCGCAGCAACATCAGCGCGTTCGTCGAGCGGTGCATCGCGGTGCGTGCCAAGCGCTGGGACATCGCATCCATGGGCGATACGACGTCGATCACCAAGCAGTACGTCGTTCGCGAGAGCGTCGTCCGTGAGGTTGGGCTCTCCGCGGAGCTCTGGCGGCCTCGCGCGGGTTCCGCAGTTCGGCGGGCAAGCCCGAGCGACACGCCAACGCCCGTACCGCAATGGGATCCCTGCCGGCGCTAGCTCATCTCAAAAAAACGTCTCGCGCGGAGGCAAATCGGGCTCCCCGTCGATCGCAACGCGCCGGTGTACCCTTCTGCACGTTGCGTTACCTATGCCACGTCGGACTGTTGGCGCTCGTGTTCACCCTTGGATGCAGTGCCCCGTTACGGCACGTGTCGCAGGCGACGATCGCGGAGAACCTCGACGCCCTTCGCACCGAAGGGCAGGTCCATATCCCGGCGACCAACGACGAGCTCGTGTCCCTCGCCCTGAACCAGAGGGGTCTGAGTCTGGGTGATTCGACGACAGAGACGCAGATCTCTGCGCTGATCGAAGGCTGCTCGCTACGGCGCGAAGAGGGCGAGCAGCCCGGGGCTCTCGCCGTCCGCCTCGCTGGGGAGCCGTGCTCGTTGCGCGACGTGACGTTCGTTTCGCTCGGCAAGGAGCCGCGCGAACGGAACCGTCCGCTCGCGGTCGGCCTTGGTCTGGTGGCCGTGCTCGTTCTCTCTGCGGTCGGGCTCTTCTTTCGCTTTCGTCCCGATTGAGTGCTCACTCCGCAAACGCGAGGGGGACGCCGGGATGCAGGAGGTATCCGCCCCCTCGGGTGACGAGGACTTCTCGCAACCCGAGCTCACGCAGTGTTCGGACCGCGACGTAGATACGAGAGGAGGCCGCACGCGGAAGCATCTTTTCGCCCGGCCAGCCGACATCGAGCATCTCCTCTCGGGTAACGACCTCGCCGGGAGCGTCCGAGCGACGAGTTGCGAGGTGTCCGAGAAGACGACGGAGAACGCGACGACGAGCGATGTCGCGACGCGCATCGCCCACCTGGAACCAGGCTGCGTCCGCAGCGACGATCAACGTCGGCATCGGCTCGGGGGTCGCCGGCGTCTTGCGTGATGCGACCACCAGGCGCTGCGCGATTCGCGCGGAGCTCGCCGGTGCGACGTCGCTCGGAAGGGACTCGCCGGGGAGGAGCGACTGGAGCACGACGAGGGCGGGCTCCCACCAGCGCGGATCCGATTCGGCAAGGAGCGTTCGCGCGGCTTCGAAGCCCGAACGCGCGAGTTCCTCGTGTCCGGCCGCTGCGTGCACTGCGGCGAGGCGCGCGCGCGCCCATCCCTCCCACCGCGCGTCGCCAAGAGCCTCGAACACCGACACGCTCTGCTCGAGAAGATCTTGCGCCCGCGAGAGGCGGCCTCGTTCCTGAAAGACCCCCGCGAGGGAGCCCATGGTGAACGCCTCGAAGCGTAGATTGCCAACGCGACGGTGCACCTGAAGGGCATCTTCGAAGTAGGTTGCGGCTTCGTCGATGCGGCCGCCCTGGTGCGATGCGACTCCCAGGTTGCTGAGAACGATCGCTTCTCGTCGAACATCGCCGGCGGCACGGTGGCGGGCTTGCGCTTCCTTCAAGAGTTGGACCGCTTCGTCGTCGCCCTCGGCGTCGAGGAGAAGTACGGCGAGGTCGGTAAGCACGGTGGCCTCTTCGGCGAGATAGGCGTTTCGGGCGAGCACCTTCTGCGCCGCGCGGTATGCACGTTCGGCGGCGGCGCGGCGGCCCGCGTGGAGGTGGACCACGCCGAGCTCCCGGAGGGCCATTCCTTCCGCGCGCTCGCGGCCTGCGCTCCGAAACGCCGAGAGAGCGCCCTCGAGAAGTTCGCTGGCCGTTACGAGATCGCCACCGCGTCGGCAGAGGGTCGCTCGCGCGCGAAGCCATTCTCCTCGAAGCAGGTCGGGCTGCTCGAGATCCTGAAGGAGAGGGATCCCTTCGCTCGGGGGCAACGCTTCGGCGCGGAGGATCGCCGCGTGCAGTGAGACGAGGGGGTCCCCGACTTCCGAAACGCGCGCGAGGACCCGCAAGTGTTCTCGGAGCGGCGCTCGGGCGAATCGAAGCGGTGCGAGGGCCAGGCTCGCCCGGGCACCGCGAAGGTCACCGCGTTTCTCGATCGCGCGAAGATCTGGCCATGCGTTCCGCAACGCGTCCGCGGAGGGGTCGCGGAGGGGATCGACGCCACGCAAAACGGTTTCCGCATGTCGGTCGTGAAGCGCTTCAGCGTCGTTTGTTGCCAGGTGCTCGCGCGCGTAGGCGCGGACGCTCTCGAGGAGCGCGAAGCGTCGCTTTGGACGGGGGGCTCGGGCGGTGACGAGAGAGCGGTCGAGGAGCTGCTGGACCGAATCGACGACGGGGTGGCCATCGAGGAGCGCCTCCACCGAAGTGAGGTCAAACCCGTCCTGATAGAGCGCGCACGCGTAGAGCGTCCGCCGGGCGTGATCGTCGACGAGACTGAC
>JBCDAA010000248.1:0-13699 GCA_039186435.1 Myxococcota bacterium
CCGACAAGCTAGGACTCGTCCAGGTCAGGCCGGAATGAACGCGCGGGGCCCGCGACGCGAGCCACTCTGTGCGCTATCCCTCCGGAGCGAAACCCAGCCGCCCGGTGAACCTTGCCTACGCTCTCCGTCGTCCTTCCCTTTCACAACGCCGAGCCCACCCTGCCGCGCGCGATCTTGTCGGTTCTCAAGGACGCGGACGAGGGCGCCGAGATCATCGCGATCGACGACGGGTCGACCGACGGATCCGCGGCGATCGGGGCCGCTATCGACGACCCTCGCCTGCGGTTGATTTCGTCGGCGACCCCAGGGTTGGTCGGCGCCTTGAACACTGGCATCGCCGCGTCTTCCGGCGCGCTCATCGCCCGCATGGACGCCGACGACGAAACGCTGCCCGGCCGTTTTGCCGCGCAGCGCTCTCTCCTTCAAAACCCGGCCCTTGCCCTCGTCGGAACACAGGTTCGCGCGGTCGGAGGTCTGGAAGGACTCGCGCGCTACGTCGACTGGCAGAACACCATCGTCGACGCGGACGCGCATCATCGCGCGCTCTTCATCGAGTCGCCCCTTTGTCACCCTTCGGTGATGATGCGCCGGAGCGCCCTCGAATCGGTCGGCGGCTACCGGAACGGCGACTTTCCCGAAGACTACGACCTCTGGCTTCGCATGAACGCGGCCGGCTTTGGAATCGCAAAGGTCCCGCAGGTGCTCTTTCATTGGCACCACCGCGCCGGCCGCGCGACCTTCTCGGATCCGCGGTACCGGATCGAAGCATTTCAGCGCGCCAAGGCGCCCTTCGTCGCCAGGCGAATCACCCGCGAGCGCCGTACGATCGCGATGTGGGGCGCCGGCCGCACCGGGCGCCGAATGATGCGCGCCCTGGAGCCTCACGGAGTGCGCGCATCCCTCTTCGTCGACATCGATCCAAAGAAAGTTGGTCGCATCGCTCGTGGGGTTTTGATTGAAGGTCCGGACGCGCTCGATCCAGCGACACACTTTGTGCTCGCCGCCGTGGGTGCACGGGGCGCCCGCGACGAAATCCGCGCGTTCCTCAAGGAGCGCGAGTTCGCGGAAGGCCACGACTTCCTCTTCTTGTCTTGAGGAAAATCGTCCCTAGGTTGCCGCCTCATGCGGCGACTTCTCGATGGTGACGCGATCGTCCTCGACGCGCTTCTCACACCGGACGAGTGCACGACGTTGATCGCCCGTAGCGAAGCGCTCGGCTTTGGCGAAGCACCGATCAACGCGCCGACCGGTGTGGTTCGACGTCCGGAAGTTCGGAACAACGACCGCGTCATCGTCGACGACGATGCGCTCGCAAATGAGCTTTGGACGAAGCTTCGTCCTCGACTTCCCGAGCCCTTTCTAACGCTGCGGCTTCAGGGTCTCTGCTGGGATGCGGTCAGCCTCAACGAACGGCTTCGTTTCTACCGGTACACGGAGGGACAGCAGTTTCGTTGGCACCGCGATGGAGCGTTTCGCCGCAGCCCCGAGGAAGTAAGTCTCTTTACCGTGCTGATCTACCTGTCCGAAGCGGAGGGGGGTGCGACCCGCTTTCACACGGACGCCGTGACGCCAACGCCCGGGCGGGTGTTGATCTTCTGGCACCCCACTCTGCACCAAGGCGATCCGGTTCTTGGTGGCCACAAATACGTCCTGCGCACGGACATCATGTTTCGCCGCGACGCGTGATGCGCTCGCCTAGGACGGATCAGCGATCGCACGCAGGCGATCGCGGTGTTCCCGACGCAGGTTGATCATCCGCATCCGCACGACGAAGCGACCGTCGTCCTGCCGCTTGCTGCCGATGCTCTTGCCCTGAAGCGCAACGCCGTCGATCGAAAGCGCGATGGGCGCCCCCGGCGCAAAGGGGTGTATCGAGACGACCTCGAGGATGTCCTTTTGAAAGCCGCGCCACTCGCCCGGCGACGATCCAATCTCCACTGCGATCATCGGTTCTTCACCGCCTCGCGCGCTTCGCGAAGGTCCTGCTTGCGCTTGATGCTCTCGCGGTTGTCATGCGTCTTGCGGCCCTTGCCAAGACCGAGCTGAACCTTCGCGACGCCGCTCTTGAAGTAACACTGCAGCGGCACCAGCGTGTAGCCACGAGTCGTGAGACGGCCTTGGAGCTTTTGAATCTCGTGCCGCTTCGCGAGGAGCTTTCGCGTTCGCTTCGGCTCGTGGTTGAAGTAAGGGCCACCCTGCTCGTAAGGCGCGATGTGCATCTTGTGAAGAAAGAGCTCGCCCTGGGAAACCACGGCGTAGGCCCCCTCGAGATCGGCGCGACGCTGCCGAAGGCTTTTCACCTCCGAGCCCTTGAGCACCATGCCGCATTCGATGGTCTCCTCGATTTCGTATTGCTTCGCCGCCTTGGGGCTGCGGCACACGAGGAGCTCCATGCCCGGCACGCCCTTGTCGACGCGCTTCTTGGCCATGCCGGAGGGCTAGCATGGCGCTACCGTGAATACGACCCGAAGGCGACGTCCCACAGCAGGCCCGGCTCGGGACCCGGTTCCCAGCCGAGTTCGCGACGGGCGCGGCGATTGTCGAGGCGGTTGCTGGTGGCGAGAAAGAGCGCTGTGAACGGGTCCAGACGCTCCTGCGCCTCCTCGAAGGAAGCACTCCGCGTGGGAACCCCGATCGACGCACCGATCGCGCGGGCGAGATCCGCGGTGGTCGGCGCTTCGTCCGCCGCGATGTGGTAGTGCGCGCCCGCGACTCCCTTCCCAAGCGCGCATGTGTAGGCGCGAGCGGCGCTCGTCACCGACACGGTGGACAGTCGCGTGGATCCATCGCCCACGTAGATGCTCTCTCCGTCGCGCCGTGCCGCCGCCAAGAGCGCCGGTACGAAGATGCTGCCGCCAGCGCCGTAGACAAAGCTCGCAATCCGAAGTTCCACCGGGACAAATCCCTCGGCCGCACCGTCGAGGAGCGCGCGACTCGCCGCCGCCCGAATCGCCGCCGGATGCTTCGTGTCCACGGGCGCGCTCTCGTCGTGACGCCCGTCGCCCGAGTCCCCGAGAAAGATGCTCCCATTGCTGCAGACCACGCGTGTTCCGAGGCCTCGGAGGCGCGATCGAAGCGCGCGATGAAATGCAGCCTCCGTCGCAACCGATTCGGCCCAGGTTGCGCCGTGCGACGGGAAGGCGGTGAGCACCACGCCGTCCGCGCTGGCCGCGGCGTCGAGAATCGAAGCTGGCGCACAGAGATCGCCCACGACCGTCTCCATCCAGGACGGGGCTCCGCGAGGAGAGCGAATGACCCCTACCACTTCGTGACCTTGGGAATGCAGCTGTGCGGCGACGTGCTGACCGATGTACCCAGTCGCCCCCGTGAGAAGAACTCGCATGCCCTGAGCCTGGAGCGGTGCACCTGACGCACCAATAGGCCGAATAGACAAGTTATAGTTGCGATTATCGCAACTAACGACCCGCTTCGCCACGCCCTCCCCTTTGTTCGTGTGGTCGAGCACGAGAGCTTTCGCGGAGCCGCGCGTTCCCTCGGCGTGAGCGCATCCTCGGTGACTCGCGCGGTCGCCGCGCTCGAACAAAGCCTCGGCGTGCGGCTCCTCGAACGGACAAGCCGAACCCTCGCGCTCACCCCCGAGGGAGAGCGGTACTACGAAAGCTGTCGCGCGGCGCTCGACGCGGTACTTCACGCGCGCTCGGCCATCTCACAGCAGGGAATCCCGCGAGGTCCGCTCCATGTCACCGCGCCGCTCGCCTTTGGCCAGAGCAAACTCCTCGACTGCCTCCCGGCGTTTCTCGAAGCGTACCCGGCGATCGAACTCTCGGTTGATCTCTCGGACGTCTATCGTGATTTCGTTACGGAGAACGTCGACGTGGCGATTCGCGTTGGCAACCCGCGCGACTCCGATCTCGGTCGGCGCGTTCTTGGGCATTCGAGGTTCGCTTTGGTCGCGTCCGCTTCCTATCTCAAGCGCTTTGGTCGTCCCAAAATGGTCGAGGACCTTCGCGATCATCGATGTCTTTTCTACGAGACGATCCACCGCATTCGCCGACGCTGGATTTTCCGGAACGGCTCCTTCGCTCTCACCCCTTTCGTCACCCTCAACAACGGGCCCGCCCTCGTGCAGCTCGCAACCCAAGGCGTCGGCTTGCTTCAGGCTCCGTCGTACCTGGTAGACGCGGCACTCGCGTCGAACCAACTGGTCGAGATTCTCCCCGCGGAGTCGACCGAGGGACCGCCGATTCAAGCCCTCTTTCGGCGACAGCTCATCACCGCCCGCGTTTCAGCGTTCCTCACGTTCCTCGCCGAGCACCTCGGGTAGCTCGGGCCGACGCCACCCCGCACGGATCCGCGCGGTCACTTCCTCGATGCGCGCTCGCAGGGGACCCGGCAGCTCCAAGTTGGTGGTCGCCGCCTCGAGGGCCTCAATCTGCGTGTTCTCTTCGGCCCCGGAAAAGCGTGCAAGCGCCGCAAGCTCCACGCCGAGCCGAAACGCCTCCCGAACGTCCTGGGTTCGCCGGGCTTCCGCCAGACCCTCCTGTCGTGATGCGCGCTCCTCTTCCAAAAACGCTCGTGCTGCGCCGCGAGGCATGCGTGTCCAGCTCGGCGCCGCATAAGGCACAGCGACCTGCGGTGGGGTTCCCGCCGACCACTCCGGATAACGAACGACGACAAGCGCTTCAGGCCGCGCGTCCCCACCTACATCACGGACGTCCTCGATGCACGCCTCGCCGCCGAGGTCGTCGAAAGGAATTCGAACTTCCCGAACGCGCATGTCATCGATTCGCACGATCGCCACGCAGCGGCGCGCTCTCGCCTCGTCGATCGCATACACGAGAACTTCTTCCGCCCCGTCGCCGTCTAGATCCGTTCGCCCGGGATCCAGAAGGCCGACGGCGGCGCGGTCATGCTCGGTCGACGGAGCCTCGAGGGCCAACGCCACCCCGCTGCGCGAAACCACCCGCACGAGCGTGTCGCCGCTCTCGAGGTGCTCCATCGAAAGCGCGGAGTGCGTCTCTCCATCGACCCGTACGCGTCGACGGTACCCAGCCGCGAGGTAGCGTTCTTCAAGAACGGTGGCTTCTTCCGCCGGATCCACCCCCACCCGAAGGTGCTCAAGAGGCGAAGGACGAGGGGGCTCTCCCCCGCAGCTCGTGAACAAAAGCTGGCCGGCCAGGGCGAGCCGTCCTATGTGAGACGCGATGGCCACAGTCGAAAACGGGTTGTACCGCACCACCATCCCCCATCCCCTTGAGGCGGCGCAAATCCCCGCTGGCCGGCTCGTCTACGTCGGACGGCAGGGCGGTTCCCCTTTCGTCGTCGTACCTCATCACAACGAGCAAAACCGATGGTTTTGGCAGGAGCCGACGACGCCCCTCGGCGATGACGACTGGAACGCGTCGCTGCTTCGGCTTCCGAGCGAGGGTTTCTACACACTTCCCCGGACGCTCGAGTTCGACGCGGGCGGCAAGTGGCTCAAGAACGCGATTGTCCAGCTCGGCTACGACCGTACCGGAAGCGGCATCATCTTCGTGGCCGAGCGCTACCACAACAGCGAGGACAACGCGCTCTTCTTCAGCGACCGCGGGCACCGGATCGAAGACGACCTCCTCTTCGAGCTGCAGTGGGCACCGATCCTTCCGGTCTCCGAGTCGAACGAAGGCGCGATCGTTCACTAGAACCGTTCATTAGAAACAGCCCGTCAGCGAAAGCGAATCGGGCAATCCTCGCGCGCGAGGCACGCGGCCAGACGACGAATGTCGTCTTCCGTGTCCTCCCCATCGAGCCACAGATCCGGAGCGAAGCCGTAGCTCTCTCGAAAGCTCCCGAAGGGATCCTCGTGAGCCTGGTGCCCGAGGGAAAGGTTGATGCCGCTGCGGGGCAAACGATAGCGACGCATCTCGCCGACTTTCATCACTCCCTGCGTGTTCTCGCCCACGATCACCGCGCCCGGAATCTGCTGCGCGAGCAGAGGCGCCGTTTCGCACGCCGACTGACAACCGCGATCAATAACGAGCAGGAGCCTCCCTCGAAAGGGCGATGGCGCCTCGGCCACCACCGGCGGTGAAGTCTCCCGGAGATCCCAGAACGGCGCGTCCACGTCGCCAAGCTCACGCTGCGCCCGCTCGATGCGCGCATCGATCCACGCCGCGCCCGCTTCGTCCGTCGGAGGCCGCGACGCCCGAACGCACTCCCAGAAGTTGAGCCCGCCTTGGAGGACAACCTCGCTTGAAAGCCTCGCCTTGTCCCAATAGCGAAGATCATCGTCGACGAGGTTGGCGAACCACTGAATCAGAAAGCGATCGCTCCCGCCCCCCGCACCGCGAAGGTCGAGAACCACCACGGGCGCAGAACGCACCTCCTCCGCGGACGCGACAAACTCGTCCAAACTCGCGCGGTGACTCATCACCAACGTTCGAAGACGAAGCCACGGAGGATCGTTTTCCCTCGAAAAGCGCGGACCCGGCGACCGAAGGCTGACCGCCGAAAGCGCGACATCACGTTCAAAGTGTTCCTCACCCCGCGCGAACTCGCACCGAAGGGAAGGCTCCTCGCGCGCCAGGATCACCGGACGCATCACGAGGTCTTCGCCCCGCTCGGCAAGCCCCGGACGAAGGAGCTCGCGGAGCGAGTACCCCTCGCAGGCCACGAGCGTCGCATCGCCATCCGCGAGGGCAGCCAAGTCATCGCGGACCTCCATCGCGCCGACGTACGCCTGATGGTGACCACCCACGCCGCGCCAGTCTCGAACGCCCGCCTCGTAGGTCCAAAAGCCGACGTGGTTGTCGTCGAGGAACCGAAAGTGCTCCACGAGAAGGTCGCGAAACTCGCGCGGCGTCACCGGTGACGAAGGAAGCCGCGCGCGCCCTTCCGCAAAGATCTGGGACCACCGCTGCTCGGTTGCAGCCTTGGGAAACCCCGCGTACCCGCGGCGAAGCACAAGTTCAAGACGCCCAAAGTCCTCCCGCATTCCGTCCACCGACACCTGCACGGGCGCATCCTGAAGGCAGGCCGAGGGAGGGTGAACGAGCGTGGTCCCGTGCGAACTGCAGGCCACCATCAAAAAGCACAGCCAACGCGCGTCCATCGCGCGGATCATGCCATCAATCGCTGCTGCTCAGGGGCCGCTCATCCGCGAGCGGTTCATCAGCGGGCGAAGAAACGCGGCGACCGCGTCCAGGAGCGCCAGATGATCGTCGGGCGCATCCGGCCGGGCGCTTCGAAACTTCTTCCACCGTCGGCGACTCCCCCGACTTCGACCAAACTCCCCGTCGAAGAGGCGCTGACACACCGTGAAGTCGTCACCGCGCGACTGAAACGCGGTGACCAGTGTGGTGGAAAGAACCTCGGTCTGCAGGTCGCACCGCCGCATCATTCGCGCCACGTCGAGGAGGTCCTTCGGGCGCCAGCGCCCCGGGCCGCGCTCGAAGAGCCCGTGCACCTTCCAGGCGAACATCACCTCGCGGGCAGGAACCTCGAAGCTCGATCCTGCGAGCGTCAACGATTCGTTCGGAACGGGCAGCGGATCCCCCCACCCAACATCGACCTGCACTACGGTGTCGCCGGTGACGAGGGTCCCCCGAAGCGCCGGAAAGTCGGTCTCACTCCACGTCTCTTCGAACGCATCGGGAAACGACTCGGGAAACGCTTCCACCACGAGCGCGCGCACCTCATCGAAGGTCTTCGCGCGAACGAGAAAATCGACGTCGTCGACGGGCCGCGGATCCGGCGAGAGCCACGCGCGCATCACCAGCCCCCCGCGAAGAACCCAGCGATCCTTCGACGGGAGGCGAGTGACACGGGACGCGACCTCGATGAGGGGATCGGTCAGGGCAGCCACCCGTCGTCGACCGAGGCGTTGGAGTCGTAGACGACGAACTCCCGCAGCCGATGAGAAAGCGGAACGCCAAGGGCCCGAAGGTCGGCCTCGAGAGCCCGAAAGCGAGCATCCGCCTCGCGCCGCCCCGCGTGATGAACCCGCAGGGTCACAAAGCGCTCGTGGCTGCCGTCCGTGAGGGTACGACGAGCGTTGCGTGACAGATGGGCGCCGTGGGCAACGGCGAGCTCCATCGCCGCGAGCGTCGCGTCCGCGTTCGGTAGCCGGAGCTTCAGGTGGTACTCGAAGTACCCCATCGCGGACGGATCCGCCGGCATATGCGCCGCGCTGACCGCCTCGACCTTCGTGCGCACGACCGGGAACCCCGCCGAAGCGAGCTCTGCGCCCATAGCACGCACCTCACCGAGTACCTTTGCAAAGACGCCCTGGTGGTAGGTCGCGGTCATCGGCTGCTGCTGCATCACGCCACGCGGTAGTTCGATCGAGACAAACTTCCAATCGCGCGCCGCACAAAACGCGGCAAAGGACGAGGCGTCGCTCGTGTACTCCGTCGTGAGATGCGCCTCAAACACGCCAGGTTGGTTGGAGAGGAGGTCAAGGGTCGCTGTTTTGGTGAGGCTCATGATCGCCTCCCACGCCGCGGGACCTCAGCTTAAGTCGTCTCCCGGCGTTCGCACCTTAGGGCGTCGCCGCAAGCGTCAGCATTCGCACCTGGGCCGCTCCTGCCCGGTGCAGCGCGCCGGCCGCAGCGCGCATGGTGCTCCCGGTCGTCCGCACATCGTCGACCAGGAGAACGCGCCGCGGCGGACCCTGCGCCACGAACGCCCCTCGAACGTTCGCGTCTCGCTCGGCCTCTTTGAGGGACGCCTGCGGCGGCGTGGGCCGCGTCCGAGATAGACAGCGGATGTCGACCGGAACGCCGAGGTCCGCTGCGAGCGCGACCGAGAGCAGCTCTGGCGCGTTGAATCCGCGCTCCGCCAGACGCTGCAGATGGAGGGGTACCGGGACGACCGCGTCCACCTTGCCACGGTGCCGGTTCGCCGCCGCCCGGAGCAGTTCCGCGAGCGGCGCCACCACGTCCGTGCGGCCCCCGTATTTGAGACGACGGATCGCCTCGGCCATCGGTCCCCCGTAGTCGTAGAGCGCCGGACCGGACGAGCGCGGCTCGAGGAGCGGGTGACAGACCTCGCAAAACCCGTCCGTGCCCCAATCGTTGGTGACGTCGCAGCCGGGACATCGCGGCGGTGCGAGTAAATCCAGAAGCCCTTCCAGTGCAGCACGGAACATGCAGCGTCATCGCGCGACGCGCGCCGGGTTTGCGTCGTACAAGGCCCTTAGTGCGAGTAGGGCTCGCCCCGGAGAATCGTAAACGCCCGATAGACTTGCTCGGCCAAAACCAGCCGTGCGAGTCGATGGGGCAACGTCATCGCGGAAAGGGAGAGCTTGAGATCCGCGGCGTCGCTGATACGCGAGGGCAAGCCGTAGCTTCCCCCGATCAGAAAGACCATCGACTGGACACCGCTGCCCTCGCAGCGCGCGACCTGCTTGGCGAGTCCTTGGCTGCTGAGCGGCTTTCCATCGACCTCGAGGGCGACGACGAAGGAGCGGTCCCCAAGCACTTTGTCGAAGCGCTTCGCGACCTCGTCATCCGAACCGTCGCGAAGCTCATGCTCCTCGAAGCGCGCGTAGCGGCCGATGCGCTTGGTGTAGTCGTCGACCGCTTTGCGGACGTGCTTTTCTTTGACCTTGCCGACCGCGGCGATCACGACGCGCATGTCCCTACCTCAATAGGGAGACTCAGCGGGGAAAGAGGTCGTCGTCTTGCTCGAAGCCGACGTCGACGCGTGCCGCATCGATCCACAGCGCCTCAAGGTCGTAATAGCCGCGCGTGTCCTGATGAAAAATGTGGACGATCACGTCCCCGAAATCCATCAGCACCCAGCTTCCCTGCGGAAGACCTTCCACGCCGTAGCAAGGCTGCTGGTGGTCCTTCTTCATCGTCTCGCGGATGCCTTGCGCCAACGCGTTGACCTGCCGGTCCGAACGACCGCTCATGATCACGACGTAGTCGGCGTAATCCACCTTGCCCTGCACATCGATGATCTCGATGCGAAGTGCTTTTTTGTCGAAGCCAGCCGCAGCGATCGCGAGAGCGATATCCTTCGCTTCCACGTCGGTCCGCCGGGCAGGCCGTGGGGTCGCAGGTTGCATGCGAGTCTCCAGTTCTTCCGTCAAGTACGCGTCCTTACTCCGCTCCATGGAAGCGGGGTGCTCTCTAGGTGGCGTCGGCGGAGGCTTCGCGCAAGCCCAAGGGGGCGCTTCACTCGAGAATGCGAGAGAAGGCTTGCTATCACGCGCGAATCTGCCCTTGTCCGTAGGCCACCCACCTCAGTGTACACAGCTCTTGGAGGCCCATCGGGCCGTAGGCGTGCAATTTCGTGGTGGAGATGCCCATTTCCGCACCCAGCCCAAGCTGATAACCGTCGTTGAATCGGGTAGATGCGTTCACCAGCACGAGGCTTGCGTCGACCTCGCGAACCCAGCGCTGAGCCTTCGCTTCGCTGGTCGTCACGATCGCCTCGGTGTGCTGAGAGCCGTGTTTGGCGACGTGGGCGATGGCTTCGTCGATACCTTTCACCACCCGCACCGCAAGGACCATCTCGAGGTACTCGGTGTCCCAGTCCGCGTCGGAGGCCGGCTTCGCATCGGAGAGAATCCCCCGCGTCGCGTCGTCGCCCCGAAGCTCGACCTTGCCGCCAAAGCGTGCGGCAAGCTGGGGCAGGAACTCCCTCGCGACCGCCTGGTCGACGAGCAAGGTCTCCATCGCATCGCACACCCCGGGTCGATGCGTCTTCGCGTTGTCCGCGATCGCGAGCGCCATCTCGAGGTCTGCATCGTCCGCCACGTACACGTGGCAAACGCCCTTGTAGTGCTGCACGACCGGAACGCGCGAATGCTCCGCGACGAAACGGATCAGTCCTTCGCCGCCGCGGGGGATCACAAGGTCAACCACTCCGTCGAGTCCGATCATCGCCAGCGTGGCGCGTCGGTCGGTCGTCGGAAGAAGCGTCGCCCCCGCGGCAGGAAGACCTTCCGCCTCGAGCGCCTCGCTCACGATCGACGCGATGACCTTGTTGCTTTCGAAGGCTTCCTTGCCGCCGCGCAAAAGCACCGCGTTGCCGCTCTTGATGCATAGCGCCGCCGCGTCCGCCGTCACGTTTGGCCGCGACTCGTAGATGATGCCGATGAGCCCAAGAGGCGCCCGGACACGCGTGACTTTGAGACCGTTTTCGAGCGTTCGTTCTTCTGCGACCGCACCGACCGGATCGGGGAGGGCCGCCACCTGGCGAACCCCTTCCACCATCGCCTCAATGCGCGGCGCATCGAGCCGCAACCGATCGAGCATCGCCGCACTGAGCTCCATGCGCTCCGCGGTCGCGAGATCCTTTCGGTTCGCTTCGATCAAAGCGTCAGCGTTCTCGACGAACCCCTCGGCCGCGCGAAGAAGTGCTGCGTTTTTCTGTGGCGTGGGCGCGATGGCGAGGGTTCGAGCCGCTTCCTTTGCGTCCTTCGCGCAGCGCTCCACCAGGGCGTCGATCTCGGACATCACTCTCCCTCCGTAACCACAAGATCGTCGCGATGCACGATCACCGCACCTTCCTCGAGCTCGCTGCTCTGGGCTCCCGCGGCCTTCGCAACATCCGCGAGCCCGTAGCGAACGAGCCCCCGCGCAACCTCCCCCGCCGGACCCATGAGGCGCACCGCATCCCCCGCCTCAAATGCGCCTCGCACGCCGACGACCCCCGCGGCGAGAAGGCTCGCCCGTTTCCGGAGGGCCTTGGCCGCGCCCTCGTCGATGAGGACCTCGCCTCGGGGGCGAAGCGTGTACGCGATCCAGTGCTTTCGACTCGCGAGCTTGGCGCCGTGCGGGAGCAAGAGCGTCCCGATGTCGTCACCGCGAAGCACGCTCGAGAGCACATTCGCTTCGGCTTTCGCGATCACCACCGGAACGCCTCGTCGCGCCGCCCGTCGCGCGGCCTCGAGTTTGGACGCCATCCCGCCGAGACCAACGTCGCCTTCCGGTTTCCGGATGAAGGGGGTGACTTCGTCGAGGTCGCGGACGGCTGCGATGCGCGCGCCGCTGTCGTCCATCACTCCGTCGACGTCCGTGAGGAGCACGAGGAGATCGGCGCCGACGAGCGTCGCCACCATCGCGGCGAGCTGATCGTTGTCGCCAAAGCGAATCTCCTCGACCGAGACGGTGTCGTTCTCGTTGATGATCGGAATCGCGCCGAGTTCGAGAAGCGCGTCGAGGGAACGGCGCACGTTGAGGTAGCGGTCTCGATCCGTAAGGTCGGCATGCGTCAGCAGTACCTGTGCGACCGGTAGCGAAAACGCCTCAAACGCTTCTTCCCATCGGCGAACGAGCTGCGACTGACCGGCAGCGGCGGCGGCTTGCAGACGGGGCATGTCGCTCGGCCGCGCGGTCATGCCGAGGCGCTCCCGCCCGAATGCGATCGCACCGGAGGACACCACAACAGCCTGCCGACCGGCCTCACGCTGCGCCGCGATCTCGGACGCGACCGCGGCGAAGCGATTTGTCTTCTCCGCGCTCACGCCGGCTAGCGCACGCGAGCCGATCTTGACGACGACGCGGCGGACGTCCTTCAGGGCCTGTCGGAGCTCGACCACGGCGAGGTGTACCCCGGCGCAGCAGCGGTCGCCAGCGCAGGTCCACAAACGCAGATCCTGCTGGACGGGAGCGCGGCGGGCGCGGTCCTGGGCAGGCAAGAACGCGAACCCGGGCGGCATAAACGGAACGGAAAGAACTGTTCCTCCGGACAGGCTCCCCTATTCTCCCTCCGTGCTCGCTGAAGAACTCCCCACCTGGTTCGTCCGCATGACCGCGTTCCTCTTCGGGTCGCTCTGGGGGTCCTTCTTCAACGTCGCGATCTATCGCTGGCCGCGGGCGATGTCGGTCATCAGCCCGCCGAGCCATTGCCCCGCCTGCGGCGCTCCGGTCCCTTGGTATCGGAACGTTCCGATCCTCGCCTACGTCGTCCAACGCGGTCGCGCGGCCTGCTGCGGTGCCAAGATGACGCCGCGCTACATGCTGGTGGAAGTCCTCGCGGGCGTGCTCTGCGTCGCGCTCGCCGAACGGTTTTTCATTCACGCCCCAGGCGGCACCGCGGCAGGTGCCGCGACCGCCGAGGTCGCCCTCTACTTCGCCTTCGTCGGCGCGCTGATCGTTGCGACCTTCACGGACCTCGAGTGGATGATGATTCCGGACGAGGTTTCCCTCCCTGGCGCCGCCCTCGGGCTCGTGAGCGTCATGTGGCGCGACGTCGAGGCGATGGACATGGCCATCGGCGCAGGCGCCGGTTTTTTGATCGTTCAGCTCGTCTTCGTGTGGAGCTACGAGCGACTCATGGGCCGCCGCGGCATGGGCGAAGGGGACGCAAAGCTCCTGCTGATGATCGGCGCCTTTGTCGGCTGGCGCGGGGTGCTCTTTTCGATCGCCGCAGGTTCGCTCCAGGGCGTGCTCGCGGTCATCGTGGGCTATCTCTCGGGGCGAAAACTCGTCACGCCCCCGCAGGATGCAGGGGAGGACGTCGACAACAACGACTTCGGCCCGCGCGACGCGCGCTGCGCCGACGTCGAAGGCGAGGCCTCAGCCCTGGCGGAATCGGGCGCGGACGAAGACCACACGGACGAAGAGTCTGGCGAAGAATCTGATGAAGACGCCGACGCCGAAGATTCTGGCGACGACTCCGACACCCAAGAAGACGGCATATCCTCGCCGCTGAAGATGCCCTTCGGCCCACTCCTCGCGCTCGGTGCCCTCGAGTGGCTTTTCTTCGGCGAGCGCATCCTCGAGTGGTACCTCGGGTTCTTTCG
>JBCDAA010000249.1:0-13673 GCA_039186435.1 Myxococcota bacterium
GGCACGGGCAAGATTTGCTGGCTCCACAACCAATCATTGCCCAAATCAGCCAGACACCCGCCGCGGAACTCCGTCCGGCAAGGGCACGGGCAACATTGCTGGCGCTATTTCGGCCCGGTATGACCTGCCCCAAAATTCGAGCGCAGACACGCTCCCTGCGTAACGTCGCTGGGGCCGAGGAGTAGGTAGGACATGCGGATGGTTCTCAGCGTCCTGTTGCTCGCAATCTCGGCCCTTGCCGTGGCGCAGGGCGCCGGCCCCTTTAATCGAAACGGAGGATCCGCGGCCATCGGCGGCTACGACGTCGTCGCGTATTTCACCGACCGACGCCCCGTTCGAGGCAGCGCCGAACACAGCCATCGCTGGGGCGGCGCGACCTGGCATTTTGCGAGCGCCGAACATCTCTCCGCATTTCGCGAAAACCCGCGCCGCTACGCCCCGCAATACGGTGGCTACTGCGCCTATGCGATGGCGCGCGGCGACGCGGTGCGCATCGACCCGAACGCCTGGTCGATCGTGGGCGGCAAGCTCTACCTGAACTACTCCCCTAGCGTGCAGCGGCAATGGAACGCGGACCGCGCCAACTACATTCGGCAAGCCAACGAAAAGTGGCCGGTCACGCGCCGCTCGCTCTAAGTCTCCCGCGCGAGAAGGATCACCCGGCGAGCGAGCGACGCGCTACCTTCAGGCGTGCGCGCGTTTTGCGGCTTGGCACTTCTGTCGTTTTTGTCGATCGGTCGACCGAGCGCGAACGCCCAAGGCCTGGTGCACCTTCGCATCGACAACGACTCCTTCGCGCACATCGACCGCTGGTACTCGCATCGCCACGAGCTCGGGATCACCAGCGCGATCAAGCGCGTGGATCCAAACGCGTCAGAGCATCTCCTTTCCTGGCAGCTGCGTCTGGGCCAAGCGATGTGGACGCCGCGCAACATCCAGTTCGTGGAGCCGCCCGAGCGCGACCTTCATTTCGCGGGCTACCTCTACGGCGACCTCGGCGTGCTCCTTCGCTGGACCCATCACACGCTTCAGGTGCGGGCGCGACTCGGGGTCATCGGACCCGCGGCGAAGGCGGGCCCAACGCAGGAAGCGATCCACCGCGTTCTCGGTGTTCGCCAGCCTCGGGGCTGGGGCAATCAGCTCCCGAACCAGGCGGCCGGACATGCCACCGCGACCTACGCGTATCACCGAAGCTGGAACGTCGACGGGTTGAGGCTCGGCGGCGCACTGCTCGTTCGCGCTGACCTCGGCAACCTCGCGCAGCGCATTCGGATCGCGACAACCCTCGGGGCTGCGTACGGAATCACGGCGCGCGCCTTTGCGGAGGTCAGTGAGCCGACGCTTTCGAGCGGGCGCTGTAAGAGCGCGTGCGTTGCACTCTTCGTAAGCGGCGAAGCGACCGCGGTCTGGCACGACCTGGTCGTCGAAGCGAGCGGCGCGACCGATCCACCGGACATCGAACGCCGCAACGGCATCGGCACGCTCCGCTTTGGGTTCCTCGTCGGCGGACCGCGCGCGTGGATGCGCTACGTTCACCATCGGCAGACGCGCCTCTTTTCCACGAGCCCGCGCGTGCACCCGCGAAACCACCGCTGGGGCGTCTTCGAACTCGGGATCCCCTTCGGCTGAGTTGACCCTTAGAGGGTCAACTTGCGACAGCCTGGCGCGGCGGCACGGCTCGGCACCGGTTTTTCGTGGGTTTCGCTGGCACGACCGTTGCTCACCCTTGGGCGATGCGACGGATTCCCTTGCTTGTCCTTGCCCCACTTTTTCTTCACGGGTGCTTTCTAGACCACGGCCGCGGCGCCGATCCCAGCGACCGCGTCGAAGCGTCGATCCTCGCCGCGTCGCTTAGCGAGTGTGGCCTCGACGCGGGCGCGCCCGACCCGGAGGCAGACGAACGAGGCGACGGCCGGATTGGCGATTGCGCGACGCTCTGCTGCGGCGGCCCCTCCCGCGCGATCATTCTCTTCGACGTCCTGACGATGGCCGATCCGATCGACGTGGAGATCCTCGACGTGGCGCTCCTCGGCGAACGCGGAAACCACCTCGCGTCGCTCACCGCCAACAACCCGCTTGCGTGGGCGGAAGAATACGGCGCCTGGGACGAAACGCTGACCACCCTTGGCGAGCTCCAGACCAGCTACGACCTCAGCCGCATCGATTGGGCGGAGATCGGTGGAGGCAGCCCCTGGGAAACCTACGACATGACCTTCTTCCTCGAGATCACGGTCCGAATTGGGGACGAGGTCGTCGTGCTGCGCTCCACCGAGCTAATGCGCGAGCCTGAGTTCGCCACCTGATGCGCGTTGCGCTCGCAGTTTTCCTTCTCGGATGTCAGGGCGGTTCCCCCGCGGGGCCGCTTCCTGGCGTTTGGACCGAGGAGGGAATGCTCGCCGAAGCGGACGCTTATCTGACCGACCCCGGGTTCCGTCGCGACGCGATGCTCGCTTCGCTTCGCAATCACGACAACCTCTACTCGCGGCAGCGGATTTCTTCCTACGGCCTCGACACGCGGGGCTGGGACGCGCTTCCCGAGTGGACCCCGCGAAGCGTGGAGATCGATCGCGAGCTCGCAGACGCAATCGGCGAAGGACGCATCGGACTTCCCGAAGGAACCGAGCCCCTCTGGGATGGCGTGCGCCCCGAGACGATGGACGAGTGGGTCGCCCTCGGTCGTGAAGTCTTCTTTCGCTATCCCCTTCGCGCCGATCCCTACGTGGCGTTCGGGGTCGCAAACCCCGAGATCGGCGAAGCGTTTGGACTCATCCGCGACGCGAGCGGGCGCGTTCCCGGGGCGGTGATCTTTCGCGACGTCGACGGAGAGGAAACGGTGGGGATTACCTGTGCGCTCTGTCACGCCGCCGAGCGGGACGACGAGTTCGCCATCGGTGCCGCGCGCCGCGACCTTGACTACGGCGCGCTACGCATCGCCTTTCACGATGAGACCGGCGTTCCCGTCGACCCGGAACTTCGACGGCGCATGGGAACCTGGGGCCCCGGCCGCGCGGACATCACCGAAGACGACGGTGAAGATCCAGTCGCGATCCCCGACCTCTACGGGCTGCGCCATCAGTCGACGCTGACGCAGGCCGGAACGATCGTGCACGATCGACCCGCGGCGCTCGCACTCCGACAGGAGACGCAATACCTCCACGCAAACCACCAGCGCGCGCGTCCCCCGCGGGAGTTGAGCTGGGCCGTGGCGATGTACCTCTACTCACTTTCGCCAGGTGCTGCGCCTGCGCCGAGTGATCCCGAAGCGGCAGCTCGCGGCGAAACGATTTTCGAGCGCGAGTGCACCACCTGTCATCACAACCGGGTTGGCGGCGGCAACGCGATCTCTGCAGAGGTCGTTGGAACCGACCCTGCGCTCGCGATCGGCGAAGCGCGCGGCACGGGGCTCTACCGCCCGCCCGCGCTTCTTCGCGTTCAGGACGCCGCGCCCTATTTCCACAACGGCGCCGTTCCTGATCTCGAGGACCTCTTTTCACCAGAACGTCTCGAAGCGGACTACGACCGGAGTCCCGTGGGTTCCGGCCCCGTCGTCGGACATCGCTACGGGATCGACCTCAGCGACGACGACACGCGCGACCTGATCATGTATCTGCGTTCTCGCTAGCGCGGCGGTACGGGATAGCGCGCCCAGAAGACCGTGTTCGACACACTCGGGTCGAAGAGTCGCTCCCGTAGCGAGAGGTACTCCGCGTTTTGTGAAAAGCGCTGCGCTGCGGACGCGGAAGGAAAGCGCATCAAGAAGAGTCGGTTGAAGCGTTCGTTGTCGCGCGCGCGGAGCACCTCGTCCACGCGAACTTCGAAGATCAACTCCGCCCCGTGCGCGTCGAGAACCGGCGCGAGCAGCAGGCGGTACTCGGCGTAGGTCTCCGCGTCTTCGATCATCACGCCTACCAAACTCTCGACGGGCGTCTCGGCTTGCGCCTGCGCGGTCGACGCGGCGGAGTCCGAAGAAAGCTCGCCGCCGCACGCAGCGAGCAACACGAGCACCGCGGCGCTACGCATCCGGCGACACCTCGTAGCGCCCCCAGAAGACGGTATTCGACACGCTCGGCGTGAAGTAGGTGTCTCGCAGGGAAACGTACTCCTCGCTCTGGGAGAACTTCTTCGCAGCTTCCAGCGAAGGAAAACGCATCAGAAAGAGCCGGTTAAAGGTCTGGTTTCCGCGCGCTTCGAGCACCTCGGCGACCCGAAGATCAAAGAGCAGCTCGGCACCATGCGCCTCGAGCACCGGCGCAAGGCGCCGGCGGTACTCCGCGTAGGTCTCTTCGTCGTCGATTTGAATTCCAACAAGATTTTCGATCATCGCTTCCTCCCTCAGAGCATGAACCCGCCCGACGCCTGAATGACCTGTCCGGTCACCCAGCTCGCCTCAGGACTCGCCGCGAGCGCGATCGCGCGCGCCACATCGACCGGATCGCCCATGCGCCCCATCGGTGTTTGCGCGATCGCCATCTCGCGCGCGTCGTCGTTCTGACGAAAGCCCGCCGACATATCCGTCACCGTGAGTCCGGGTGCCACCGCGTTGACGCGCACGCCCATGGGCCCGACCTCGGCCGCGATCACGCGCGTCACGTGATCGAGCGCCGCCTTCGACGCCGCGTACACGGACGTACCGGGCATCACGCCTCGGGTGAGCGTTGTCGAAACGTTCACCACCGCTCCTTGGTGCTGAATCAGCTGCGGGAGCGCTTCACGCGTGAGCGCGAGGGTGCCGAAGACGTTGACCGAAAAGACGCGCGCGATCTCGTCGTCCGAGCTTTCCGCAAGAGGCCCCATCGTAAAGGTCCCCGCGTTGTTCACGAGGACATCGAGACGTCCAAAGGCAGCGACCGCCGCTTCCACGATCCGCGCGGCGTCGCCGGGTTTGCTGACGTCGGCGCTCAGCCACGCCAGCTGGCTTCCGCTCTCTGCGACCGCCTTCAAGGGCGCCTCGCGGCGACCGGTGATGAAGACCTTCGCGCCCTCGGCGGCGAAGAGTTCCGCAGCCGCCTTTCCGATGCCGCTGCCGCCTCCCGAAACGAGCACGACCTTGTCGTTGAACCGAGCCATCACACCTCCTCGCCGGCGCAAAGCTCTTTTAATTCAAGAGCTTTCGCCGATCCTCATTTTGTTCATGTGTGTACATAATACTCTTCCTTGGCGTGTCCAGTTGTTTTTGTTCACTGATGTCCAATATTGATCGCATGCCCCGTCCCCTCGCCTTTGATCGCGACAAAGCCATCGAGGTCGCGATGCAGGAGATCTGGCGTCACGGCTACCGCGCCGCGTCGGTGAAAGCGCTCTCCGAAAAGCTCGGCATCACCCGTTCGAGCTTCTACAACGCGTTCGGGAGCCGGGAAACGCTCTTTCAGCTCGCGCTGCGGCGCTACCTCACCGAAATTCCGAGCGGCCGACTCTTCTCACTCGATCGCGACACGCCGCTGAAGCCTGCGCTGACGGAGATCTTTCGTGCGCTCTGTGCGTGCCGAGGTCGCGACATCGCGCAGCGCGGCTGCATGGTCTCGAACGCCATCGCCGAAATGCTGCCCGGGGACGACGACGCCGCGTGCCTGGTGTTGAAGCTCTCGATGGACACGATCGATCGAATCGAAGAACTCGTGACGTGGGCGATCGAGCGCGGTGAGCTTGACGAGACGGACCCGCGCGTCCTCGCCATCTGCACGCAGAACCTGATGATCGGCATCAACATGCAGAGCAAGTTTGGCTTGAGCGGCGAGACGCTTTGGGCGACCGCGAAGCGCACCCTTCAGGGACTTGGCCTCTACGCGTCTTTGGCGGAATCGAACGTGGAGCCCTAGGTTCTCTCGGTATGCGGGCTGCTGCGCTATTTCTGCTCGGCGCGGGCGCGGGTCTCGCGTGGTGGTTCACGCGGGCGGAGGCCCCTGAGTCCGCCGCAACGCCGGCGCCGCTGCAGCTCGAAGAAGTGGGCGCGCTCGAGACCTCCGAACCGCGCGTGATTGCGCCGCCGGCCGCCGCGATCAGCGCGCCGCTTCAGCTGCCTGGATGCAGCGGCGATGTGGTTCCCACAGGTCCTTCGCTGCAGTCGGCGATCAACCTCGTTCAGCAGGAGCTCTGGGATCGCTGCCGCGCGATTCTGCAAGGCGAAGGCGGAAGTGCGGAGCTCCGCGCGGGCCTGCTCGCGTATGTGCGCCGCGATCCCGATCGTGCGTGGGAGCTTCTGCAGGAGGCCGACGACGTGGACCAAGACGGCTTCGACCACGCGCTCGCGATCGCGTTTTCGGGTGCGGTCATGGCCTCGAACGCGCGGCAGCACGACGACGTCGCGCGTTTTCAGGGCTACCTCTCGCAATCCCTCACCTCGCCTTGGGCACCGCTCGCCCGCGCTGTGGAAGCGCGCTTTGCCGGCGACACCTACGCGGAAATGGAAGCGCTCCGCGAAGCGCATCGGCGCGACCCCGAGGATGCGGCGACACTGCTGGCACTCGCATCGGTCCTCGTGCGCGTGGGGCCGAGCGACGAGGCGCTCGCTGCCTTGGAAGGGTATGCGGCGCTTGTGCCTGACGATCCCTGGGCGCTGACGATGAAGCCTCGCGTTGCGCGCCGCGCGGAGATCGAGTCTCGAATGCGCGAGGTGGATCGCGACGGGGTCACCCTTCTTCACGCGACGCGTTTTGACGCGTCCTCGATGCAGCGCGTGCACCTCGAGGTTCTTTCAGCGCTCGACGACGCGGCGGATCTCCTCGGGCTGCCGCGTCGACCTCGCCTTCGGGTGATCGTCTACGGCTCGCGGCGCGACTTTGCAGCGGTGACGTGCGGGCCGGGCTGGAGCGGCGCGCGCTACGACGGTTCGCTTCGAGTGCCCGGCAATGTCGTCGGAAGCGCGCGCGAGCGAATCACCCTTCGCCACGAGGCGCTTCATGCGGAGCTCGGCTGGTATGCGCCCCGCGCGCCGCTCTGGCTGCACGAAGGCGTCGCGCAGCTCTTTCAGGGGCGGCTGCCTTCCGATCTTGAGCGGACGATGACCCTGATGGCGCGGGAGCGTACCTACATTCCCTTCCCGTCGATGGAGGGAAGCTTCGTCGTGATCGACGACTCCGATTCGGCGCGCTTCGCGTACCACCAGAGCTACGCGATGGTCGCGGCGGTGCTGGATCAGGACCCGAATGGGCTGCAAAACGGGGTTCGGCATCTTCGGGAGGGAGGGTCGCGGGAGGCGCTTTTGGGGGCGATGAGCGAACCGGCGTTGACGGGCGACGCACTTCTGGAGTGGGTAGCGCTTCGGCGATAGCGTTTCGGGGTTCCGCGTTTCGGGGGTTCGTTTTGGGGGTTCGTTTCGGGGGTTCGTTTCGGGGTTCCGTTGACTGTTGAGCGGCCGGTCGGGAGCGGGGTGAGGGGTCCCTCCTAGGCAGTTTCCCTTCGTTCGCTTCGCTCTCTCCGGCTGCGCGACGCGCACGAGCTTCGCTCGTCGCGACGCTGGCTGCGCGTTCGGGACCCTCCCTCCCTTCAGGTCTTGGGTTCCGTTTTGGATTCTTGGCTGAGACCCCGAAGCGCGGGTTGGGTCCATGGTAGGGCGATGCACCGCCACTGCTTCGCAGTGTCGTTGTCTCGCGTTGCGATTCGCCCTCGCTGCTTCGCAGCGTTGACGTTTCGCCGATGTGGGAGGGGGCCTTACCCCGGTGCTATCGTCCTCGTATGCGCATTGCGAGTTGGGGGTATTTGCTCTGCGTTCTTTGCGGCTGCTCAGAGCCCGCGGCCACGCGCGCAACCGCTGGCGAGTCTGTTCGAGACGGCTTCTTCATGACGGCCGACGCGCCGGCGCCGCTGGCTTGTGCGGTCGACAGCGACTGCCATGGGGACACGATTCCGGACGCGACCAATCCTTGCTGCAACGATCCGCGCAGCCTTCGCGCCTACAGCCGCGCCTACAAGACTTGGATCCAGGAGTGGCGCGGCGAACACTGCGAAAGCGTGACCTGCCCGCCGCCGCCTTTGCCGAGCATCCCTCCGGACTGCCGCTTTGAGGTTCGCTGCGTGCGCGGCCAGTGCGCGGACACCTGCCGCTAGGACGACACCGCTAGGACGACACCTCTAGGGCACGATCAGGTCGGTCTCCAGGCTCCCCGCCCGTATACGATGAACGCCGGGCGCGAGTTCGCCGAGCGGGAACCAGGCCTCGAAGGCGCCAACCGAACCGTCGGGGACACAACCGCAATCCACGTCCACACACGCCCGCAACTCGAGATCAAACTCACGCGGAGTGAGGCTACGGTCGATCACCCCGCCAAGGGGCTCGACACAGCACGTCGCGTGGAACCCTTCAAGTCGCGCCCACCATAGTTCGGGTCCCACGCGAAGGACGTCCTCTTCCGGGGGCACGATCTCCAGCAGCGTGGCTTCCACCGGAGCGCAGGAGTCGACGCCAAAGTGCATTGCGGTGGGCAGGTCGTCGCCGTTGAATCGAGGTCGCTCGGTGGGCGCGTCTCCAAAGTATCCGAAACCGTAGTCGCAAAAACAGTCCTCGCAGGGCCCCGTCGACGTAAGGGTCGTGACGCCTTCATAGCGCCCGTCCATCGCCGTCATCTGCGGCAGGCAACCACAACCGATCCTGCGGCGATCCACCACGGAAAAGGCAAAGGGTTGACCCTCGAAGAGAACTGCTGGAGCCCTCAACTCGGTGGGCCGCACTGAGGCGCACGTCGGTTCCTCCACGATGAACGTGCAAGACCCTGCGTCTGCGCGAACGGTATACGTCCCCGGTTCAAGCGGACCAAGGTCGACAGAGTCTCGCTCGCTGGGACGAATGCAGCGGTCGGCCGAACAGCCGCAGGCGGTCCACTCCGAAGTGAGTTCCCATCCCGCACGCTCCGCACGGACTGAGACGCGAGCATCACCAGACTCGCAGCATCCGAGGTTGTCGTTGGTAAAGAAGATCGTCACGACCTCGCCGGGGCGCGCCCTCGCAGGACACTCGAGACCGGAGATGGCGCCCTCGTTGACGACGCACTCGCCCGCGTCCGGCACGCCACCATCAGAACCCGGTTCACTCCGTTCGTGATGACGAAAACAAGCGAAGAGGAGCGTCGATGCCAAGATGGGCCACAGCGGTCGCATACCCAAACGATGAGCAAGCCACGTGCCGCACGTTGCGAATGTCGCTTACGAGCGCCGCACGCTCAGGTCGCCCGGCGTGTTCGCTGGACGCGCCGTTCCAGACAACGGTTCGAAACGACCCGAACAGCGCTACGCGAGAAAGCGAAGACCGACGAGGTGGGCGCGGCCGCGCTGACCGGCCCAGACCACCTGCGCGCGACGCGTCTCTTCGCCGCTTCCGAGAAGGTGGATTCGAAGCATGTGCTCGGCGCCAACCCGGGAGGGTCGATCGAGCGCCAGCTGCGCGCCGGTCTCACTCAGGTCGACGAGCTCACCGCTCGCCTGATTGTCGAGTTCCGCGAGGCCCACCACCGGAAGTCGACGGGCGCCCCGACGCTCGGGACCGGTGCGATGAATCGCCGACTCGTCCGCCTCACGGCCGAGGGCGCGAAGTTGCTGCGTATTGAGTGCGAAGTCGTTCATGGGAGCCCTCTCCAAACCTATGCACTCCGCGGGCCAACGTGCGGGGGGCTGGAAACTCAAGAATTTCGTGGATTGTTGTTCCATGGAAGTCCGCAAGATCTTCAGAGTCCGCGAGGAATGCGCACTCTTTGTCGTGCGTACGTCCAATCTGTGACGATCGGATCAGTTCATTCCTTTGCACAGACTGTTGCGCGAACCGGGTTGCGAGCGCTTGCGCGAACCATCTTCACGCTCGGGTTGATGGGTTCGAGCGTGGCTTTGGCCCAGGCGGAAATCTCGACGCTGCTCGGAGCAAGCCGCGCCGCAATTGAGGCCACGCGCGCTCCGACCGGAAGCGAAGAAGGATGGACCCGCTACGGACCTGAGCTTCTGGTTCACTACGAAGCAGACCGGGCGACGCGTGTCCGCGCTCGCATCGTCGCACGCACCTGTCGTGAAGCAGCCGAACGCGCGGGCTACCCGCAGCGTCCCGGAACCGCACCGTTGCGTCGCCGGGACGGATGCCTTTGGCCGGGCATCAGCGAGCGCCATCGCCTCCGTGCAGGGATCGCGGCGAGCTATCGGAACGGCGTCTTCGAAGTTTGGTTTCGCTAACGGGTGTTTTGCTAGCGACCTGCGGGGCGGCCACCCTTGCGCGGATCGCTTGCGGCGATCAGGCGACGCGCTTCTCCGACGCCGCGAATCCGAATCAGCTGCACGGTCGCGACGTTGTGAATCGGTTCGTGCACGTGACCGCGCGCGACGAGCGCCGCAAGACGATCCGCATCGAGGGGGGAGACCTCTTCGGTGCGCAGTTGATTCGGCGCGGCCTGGTGATGAATGCGCGGCCCCTCGAGGGCATCCTGCGGGGAGATGCCAAAGAGGAGTTGGTTCATCGCGACCTGCTGCGTCGCGGTGACGATGCGACTGCCTCCCGACGCGCCAATGCAGAGCGCGGGTCCGCCCTGACCGATCACGATCGTCGGCGACATCGTCGACACCGGACGTTTGCCGGGCCCCGGAAGATTCGGCGCGCCGCCCACGAGACCAAAGGCGTTCGCTTCACCGACGGCGCGGGCGAAGTCGTCCATCTCGTCGTTCATCACCATCCCGGCCGCCGTGTAGCGCGCGCCAAAGGGTAGGTTCACGGTCGTCGTCACCGCGGCCACGTTGCCTTCGCGATCGACGACGCAGAGATGGCTGGTGCCCGCGTTGTCGCTTTGCACGACGTCGTCCTCGGGCCGAAGAGGCAAGTCAAAATCCGCTGGCGGCATCGCGAGGGAAGGATGAAAGGCGTCGACGCGCGCCTGGAGCCGCTCGGGCGCCATCATTGCCTCGAGGGGAAGTTCCACGTGATCCGGATCGCCAAAGTAGCGCTGCCGGTCGAGGTAGGGACCCTTCCAGGACTCCGCGAGGGCATGCAGGAACGCCGCGCTCGGCGGACCTTCGTCGATGCGACGCCAGCGCTCGGGAATGCCCTCCAAAATCGCGAGGCTCTGAAGCATCGTGAAACCGCCCGCGCTCGGCGGCGGCGCCGTCACCCACTCAAATCCGAAATGACTTCCGCGAAGCGGCTCGCGCTCGACCACGCGGTAGTTCCGAAGATCCGCGGTGGTCATGACGCCGCCTGCGCGCCGATTGGCCGACGCGATCGCCCGCGCGATGGCGCCACTGTAGATCGCGCGCTTGCCGCCGCGACCGAACGCGCGAAGGGTCCGCGCAAGTTCGGGCTGGCGAAGCTCCGACCCGACCGGCATCCCGCCTTCGTCCGAAGGAAACCAGCCGCGCATCAACGCGTCGCGCCGCATCTGGCCGCCGAAGATCGACGACATGCGCGCGACGGCCGGCGACACCGCAACGCCGCCTTCCGCGAGGCGCACCGCCGGTCCAACGATCGTGTTGAGCGGGAGCGAACCGAAACGCTCGACCATCTCCGCGACGCCCGCCGGTTCACCGGGGACGCCGGTGGCAAGACCGCCCACCTGGGAGGCGGCGTTCGCCGGTCCTTCCATCGGCGGAGGTTTGTCCGCGTACATATCCGCCGTCGCCGCCGCGGGCGCGCGCTCCCGAAAATCGAGAAAGGTCAGCGAGCGATCGCTCGCGCGGTAGTAGAGAAGAAAGCCGCCGCCGCCCATGCCGCTCGACGCCGGATTCGCCACCCCGAGCGCAAGCATCGTCGCCGCCGCCGCGTCCGCCGCGTTCCCGCCCTGCGCGAGAATTTCATAACCCGCCGCAGACGCGTCCGGATGGTCCGCGGCGACCGCCATCTCGCGATACTCGCCCCAGAAGGTGTCGGACACCGCTTCGCCCGGCGCCGGCCCCATCACCAGGGCGAGGCAGACCAGCGCGGGGGCGCTCCAGATCCAGCTCGTTCGAGAAGGACGCTTCGTGGCTCGCCGGGCTCGGAAGTCTCGGAACTTCACCCTCACGGGGTACACCGGAAGCCTCGCGCCGTCATCCCGTCCCTTGATAGGGGTGGGTCCAAGGTGCTACCGGTCTCACGCGATGCGCCTCGTCTTTGTGATGGATCCCGTCGACACCGTCATCGTCGACGAAGACACATCCTTCGCCATCATGCTCGAAGCCCAAAACCGCGGGCATCGGGTGGATCATTGTCTCGTGCCGGATGTCGAGGTGGTGGACGGCCGCTGCCGGGCTGCAGTTCGGCAGGCGACGATGTCCCGCGAAGCGAGCGTGCCGGTCACCCTCGGGGAGCCGGAGCTCGTCGACCTCGCCGACGTCGACGCCATCTTCGTGCGAAAGGACCCTCCCTTCACGGAGGAGTACCTCTGGCTGACGCTGCTGCTCGAGCACCTTCGCGGCACGACCCTCGTCGTCAACGATCCGCGCGGCCTTCGCGACGCGAACGAAAAGCTCTACGCGACGTACTTTCCCGAGCTCACCCCGCGGACTCTCGTGAGCGGCGACAAGACGCGCATCAAGGCCTTTCTCGAAGAGGTGGGCGGCCGCGCGGTGATCAAGCCGGTCGACGGCCACGGCGGCGAAGGCATCTTTGCGATGTCGACCGGTGACAAGAACCTCAACGCGCACATCGAAACGGTGACCCGCCACGGGCGACGCGTCGCGATGGTCCAGGCCTTCATCGACAAGGTCAGCGAAGGCGACAAGCGCATCCTGCTAATGGACGGCGAGATCCTCGGCGCGATCCTTCGCGTTCCCCAAAAGGGCGACCTCCGCTCCAACATTCACGTGGGCGGGCGCGTCGTCGGTACGGAGATCACCGACGCCGACCGCCGCATCGTCGAAACGGTGGCTCCGCGCCTTCGCAACGACGGCCTGTGGTTTGTCGGCCTCGACGTGATCGGCGGCATGCTCACCGAGGTCAACGTGACCAGCCCCACCGGCATCCAACAAATGTCACGCCTCTCCGGCACGAACTGCGAGGCGCCTGTCCTCGATTGGCTTGAAGCAAAGGTGAAGTCTTGAAACGCACGCTCCTCGCGTTGGGGTTGATGGCCTGCGGACCGTCGACGCTCCAGCTTCCGACTCGTACGCCTGACGCGCTCACAGCGCAGAACTTTCAGCGCACGATTCAAACGGTGACGGACCTCGACACGGTTCGCGATGTCGCCGAGGGCGGCACCTTCGTCTATGTCGCCACCGATCGGGGCCTGCTGGTCTACGGAGAAAACGCGCCGACTCGTTTGACCACCGCCGAAGGGCTGCCGAGCAACGACGTGCGCGCGGTCGCCGTCAGTCCGCAGGGCACCGCGACGGTCGCAACCGCCGGCGGCTGGGCCGAGGTACGCGGCAATCAGGTGCAGGAAGCGGTCATTCCCCCCGCGCCGGTCGGCACTGTGATCGGCGTGGTCGTCACCGACGACGGCGTCCGCTGGGCCTGCGGTGAGGGCGGCGTGGCGCGCCTCCGCGAAGGACGATGGGAAGGCTACGGCGAAGCGTTTCAGTGCACCGGACTGTGGCCGACGCCGGAAGGTCGCCTTTGGATCGGAACGGCGCGCGGGCTGCTCTACGTCGACGCGGACGATGTGATTCGCGAGCACGGCGAAGGCCGCGGTCTTCCCGCCGGCTGGGTGCGCGGCGTGGTTCCGGCGCAGCCCGGGCAAGCGTTCGTCCTCGTGCAAAACGCCACCGAAAGCCACCTCGCCTGGTTCGACGGCAAC
>JBCDAA010000250.1:0-13663 GCA_039186435.1 Myxococcota bacterium
GGTCGTAAAAGCGACCGAGTCCTTCGGCGTGAAGGCGGCGGTAGACGAACGCGCACCCGGCGCAGCAGAACTCGTCGGGGCGCCCCGGCGGAACGTCCAATCCGCAGTGCCGGCAGCTCAGGGGGCTCCGTGGCATTGCGCGCTTTCGTGAAACACGTGGAGGGGCCGGAGCACCATGACGCAGGCGCCCAGGGCGAGGGCAACCGCGAGGACTTTGCGCGGCCCGGGGCCTGCGGCACGGAGGCGTCCGGCGACCCACCCTGCGCCGACAAGCCCGAGAGCGCTGGTGGCGCCAAAACCAAACATCGTGAGCGCACCCGAAGCCGCGGTGCCGGAACCGGCCGCGATCAAAAGACCCGCCCAGAGCGCGCCGCAGGGGAGCAGCATCGTGAAAAACCCCACGGTCGCGGCGCGCCGAAGGGAAGGCTTGCTTCGCTGAAGAGGAACGAGCGCTCCTCGTTCGCTTCGCCAGAGGCGCCACGCGGAGAGTGCAAGACCGAGGGCGAGCGTCCAGCTGAGCAGCGTTTGGCCGACGCGAAACTCGGTGAGCAGCGCGCCACCGACGGCGCCCGCGAGAGCTCCGGCAAGCACGTAGCCGAGGAGTCGCGCGCCTTGGTAGACGCCGTGACTCAGTCCCTGCGTGCTCGCCCAAGCGGCGAGGGGACCACACATTCCCGCGCAGTGAGGCGCAGCAGCAAGGCCCGCGGCAGCGCCCGCAACGAGCACGCCGAACGTCACCTGGAAAGCGCGCGAAGAAGGTCGACGTAGCTCACGATTCCTTCGAGTTGGCCGGTCGAAGGATCGACCACCGGTAGAGCGCCCACCTTCGCCTCGAGCAGCCGTGCGGCGGACTCGCGAATCGACGTTTCGGGATCGACCGTTTCCACGTCAGGAACCATCAGCTCGGAAACCGGCGCATCGTAGCGCGCGCGAATCTCCTCGAGCGCCTGGCGGTCGATCAGGCGCGGCAGGATCAGGCTTCGAAGGTCTCGCTCGCTGACCATCCCGACCAGCGCGCCGCCTTCAACAACCGGAAGGTGTCGAAACCCTCCCTCGGCCATTTGCTCGGCGGCGTCACCGAGAGTGGTGCTAGGCGTGGTCACTTGGGGCTTCGTGGTCATTACGTCTCGAACGCGCATGGTCGCTCCTTCTACGAGATGCAGGAGCAAAGCCCGTGCCCGCACAAGAAGAGCACTATTGCGCTTTCGTGATGCAGGTTCTGCGTCGCTTCGCGAAGCGTCGCAGAACCTGCGTCTCGGCCCCCCGCGAAAACGGGCTGGGGTTCGAGTCTCGATCGCCTTATCGCAGCGCGCGTGCGCAATCGAAAACGGGACTTCGCCAAAACCACGCCGCTTGCAGGCGAACGGACGCGTTCGTCGCTCTCAGGGCATCGTTAGCCCGCCGTCGACGGCTAGGAACTGCCCCGTGACAAAGCGGTTCAGGTCACTCGCAAGCGCGAGGACGGCGCTCGCCAAATCCTCGGGGCTGCCGAGCTGACGAAGCGGAGTCACGCTCTTGACGAGATCCTGAACGTCCTGAGTGGTGGGCGCACTCGCCTGCGTCGTCATGATCAGACCGCCGGCGATCATATTGACCCGAATCTTGTCGGGCCCAAGCTCGCTTGCGAGATTCCGCGAGAGGCCGATCATCGCCGCCTTTGCGGTGGTGTAGGCGTGGTACTGCACCACCGGATTCGTGATCAGGTTGGTGAGGATGTTGACGATGCTTCCGCCACCTCGCGCCCGCATGTGAGGAACGACCGCCTGCGTTGCGTGCACGGCAGCCGCCACCGTTCCGTCCACCTGCTCTTGAAAGAGTGGCCAGGTCATCTGCTCGAAGGAGGGGTTGTTGACCGGGTCGAAGCGGTAGTTGTGAAGCGCGTTATTAACGAGGATGTCGATGCCCCCGAACTCTTCCACCGTCCGTGCGACCATCGCGTCTACCTCGCTCTTATTTCGTACGTCGGCGCGCACCGCGATGACGCGCGCTCCCTCGTCACGAAGTTCCGTCGCAAGCGCATGGGCGGCCTCTTCGGACTGGTAGTAGTTGATCGTTACCGCAGCGCCTGAGCGCGCGAAGAGCGTCGCGATGGCGCGGCCAATTCCCTGGGACGAGCCGGTGACGAGGGCGACTTTGTCTTCAAGTAGTTTCATCTCTTGCTCCAATCGGAGCCGACGCTACTTACTTGCGAGCGCATTTCCAACCCGGCGACGAGGCTCGCGGAGATCGGCGCTAGGCGCCGAGCCGATAGAGCACAACGAGACCGACGATCAGGATCACCACGGTGAGCAATACGTTGATCTTGTGGAGCCGTGCAAAACGTGCAGCGCCGGCGGGACCGGCGTCACGGGCGGCGTTGATCGCCGGAATCATGGCGAGCGACACTCCCTCCAGCAGCGTCATCCCAGCCGCCGTGCCGAGAAGAAGCAGTGCGTTGTCCGAACCTGCCGCGAGTGCGACCGCAGCCGCTACGACGGTTAGGGTCCCGCAGACGAGTCCGAGCTTGAAGAACTTCGGAAAGAGCGTGCGCAAGAAGGACCGCGCCGCCTCCTCGTCAAGACCTCGAAACACCGTCGGTGCCACCACGGCCGAGTGAAAGATGATCGCGCCAATCCACGTGCCCACGAGCACCGTGGCGATCCCCATCGCTATCGACTCCATGAGCAAACCTCGGCGCTGAGAACCCTACGCCGCATGCGCTTCTGCGATGGCACGGATGCGCTTGATCATCGAGTGCAGACCATTGCTACGGCCTGGGCTCAGGTGCTTGTCGAGACCGAGCTCCTCCAGCACCGCGTTCGCGTCGACGGAGAGAATCTCCCGGGGCGATTTGTCGCCGTGCATCAGGAGCACCAAACGAACGAGTCCCCGGACGATATGGGCGTCGCTATCCGCCAAGAACTGAAGCCGCTCCCCGTCGCGCTTTCCGACAAGCCACACTTGGCTGAGGCAGCCCTTGACCTTGTGCTCCGCCACCTTGAGCGCCTCCGGCATCGGCTCGAGCTCGTTGCCGAGTTCGATGAGAAAGCGATAGCGATCGGACCACTCGTCCAGAAACTCGAAGGACTCCTTCACCTCGTCGAGGGACGTCATTAGCGGTGCTCTAGCGCTATCCCCAAAGCCCGTCGAGGTTTCGCTACACTCCGCCCATGGCCGAGACCATTTTCAGCAAGATTCTTCGCGGCGAGATCCCCTGCCACCGGGTCTATGAGGACGATCAGGTGCTCGCTTTCCTCGACATCGGGCCGCTGAGCCGTGGTCATACGCTCGTGATTCCAAAGGAACCGGCGGCGACGATCGACGAGCTCTCGGATGAAGCCTCCGCCGCGATCGGTCGTGTCCTGCCGCGGATCGCCCGGGCGGTGAAGAAGGTCACCGGCTGCGAGCAGTACAACATTCTCCAAAACAACGGCCCGCTTGCGCACCAGGCGGTCTTCCACGTGCACTTTCACATCATCCCAAAGCCCACCGCGGAGGAGGGCCTCGGCGTGAAATGGCCGGTGGGCAAACTCGAAGACGGAGAGGCGCTTGCAGAAGCGCTGCGTGGCGCGATGGAGTAGCCCCTTGCGTGCCAGCAAACGCCCAGGGTTGAATCTTGCTGGTATGGCAAGGGTCGCACCGTACTCGGCGGGCGCTCCGGTGCGAAGCCCTTCTTCGAGCTCCTCGGCGGGGACGCCATCGTGGAAGCGGCCGCGGACGTGCAACCGAAGAAGTTCGATCCGAAGAAGTTCACAAAGCTGCCCGCCCTAACCCTTGAAACGCCGATCTCGCTTGGCGGGTCGAAGGCTCCCGCCAAGAAGACCGCCAAGAAGACCACCAAGAAGAAGAGGCTCGCCAAGAAACGCTAGTGGTGCGCCCTTTGCATTGCGTCTCTCCGTGGCTGGGACGCTGATCACCACTCACGAGAACGCGGATCTCGACGCGCTGGCCAGCGCTGTCGCCGCGCAGAAGCTTCATCCTGGCGCGCAGCTGGGCCTCGGACGCCGCGTCGCCCCCGGGGTTCGCCGCTTTCTCGCACTCCATCGCCGACGCTTTCCTGTCGCCCGGTGCAGCGCTCTCGACCTCGAGACGTTTGACGAACTGGTCGTCACGGACGTCCGCCGAAGCAGTCGACTTCGCCACGTCGCGCCCCTCCTCGCGCGGGCACCCGCAAAAGAAGTCTGGGATCACCACCCGCCGGCGAACGACGACATTCGCGCGGACCTCGTTCGTGTCGAAGCGATCGGCGCGGCGACAACGCTTCTCTGCGAGGCTCTCTTCGAGGAGGGCATCCCCCTCGACCCGATCGAAGCCACCCTCTTCGCCCTCGGGATTCACGCCGACACCGGAGGGTTCACCTACGCGCAGACCACACCGAGGGACGTGCACGCCTACGGACGACTCCTCGCGGAGGGCGCGGTCGTCAGTGCACTTCGGCGATTTCTCGATCCTCCGCTCGATCCAAACGAGCAGTCGTTTCTTCAGGAGCTCCTTCAAGGGCTCGAGCCGGCGGCATACGGCGTTGGGATGACGCAGGCCCGCGTCCCCAAGCGCCTCGGCGGAGTTGCACGGCTCGTCGAGGAGCTTCTTCACCTGAGTCCCTACGAAGCGGTCTTTGCGGTTCTCGAGCAGGGCCCAAACGTTCAACTGATTGGGCGCGCGCGCGGCTCGATCAGCGTCGACGCAATCCTCCGACACTTCGGCGGCGGTGGTCATCCCGGAGCTGGTGCAGCGCTCGTTCGGCGCCAGTCCACGGATAGGGTTCGACGCGAGCTTGCCAGCCGGCTTTGTCGCACCACCCCCCGCCCCACCCGCGACGCCATGCAGCAAGGCGTCTTCACGCTCACCCGCGACGTAACCCTCGCGCGCGCACGTTCGGAGCTCCGTGCGCGTCGCTACTCGGGCGCCCCTGTCGTCGACCCACACGGTCTCCTCGCCGGGATGATCTCGCTTCGCGATATCGAGCGCGCCCTTCGGAAGAGCTCGGCGAACATCCCCGTCGCGGGCTGCATGACCCACGACGTCATTTCGGTCGAGCCTTCGACACCCCTCGGAAAGACCATTTCGCTCATGGAGTCTCGGGACATCGGGCGCGTCCCCGTTCTCGATGGCGACCGCATCGTGGGCATCGTGACCCGGAGCGACGTGCTGCGAATCCTCTACCCATGAACGCCGTGACCGCCGTCCTTGTCCTAGTCGCCGCTGTCTGGCTCACAAGCCGCGTCGCGAGCGTCCTGGTTCGGAGCGTCACCCTGCTCGCAGCGCACTTTCGAATCCCCCCATCCATCGCGGGTGCGTCCCTCGCCGCGGTCTCCACCTCCGCCCCCGAACTCACTACGACCTTCTTCGGACTTCAACGCGCGCGTGAAGGCCATAGCGCCGTCGAAGACCTCGGTATGGCGACCGTCTTTGGGTCCGCCCTCTTCAACCTCGCCGTCATCGTTGGCCTGGTGGCGCTTCGTTCGAGCGGGCGCCTCGAGCGCGCGGTGATCCGGCGCGACGGCATCGTGTACTGCTGCGCGATCTTCCTGGTGCTGGTCTTCCTCAGCAGCGGCCGCGTGCTGTCCACAGTCGAAGCGTGGGCCCTCTTTGGCGTCTATGCGCTCTACCTCTTATGGCTGGCGTACGACGTGCGCGCCGAACGCCGCGCGCCCCAAACGGAACACGAGGTGTCGTGGCGGCCCGAGCTCCTCAAGATGGTCGCCGCCACCCTCGCGATCGTCGCGACGAGTCATCTTCTCGTCGAAGCCACGCAGGTCCTCGCAGAAGAAGGAGGCCGCGCTCTCAACATTCCGGCTCGCACCCTCACGGTGTTTGTCGCCGCCGTCGCCATCGCCATCGGCAGCTCGATCCCCGATGTTCTAACTTCCCTCGAAGCGGCCAAGCGCGGGGAGGCTTCTCTCGCGGTTAGCAACGCGGTTGGCTCAAACACCTTCGACCTTCTCATCTGTCTCGGGGTTCCCTACGCCACGGTGGGCGGAGAAGCCGTGACCCCAGCCACCGTCCGACTCGGCATGGGCGTCGCGGTCGTCGCGGTGCTCTTTCTCGTTCTGCTCTGGCGCCATGCACACCTCAAGCGGAGACACGCGGTTGTGCTTCTCGGCGCCTACGGGTTAACGCTCTTCGCCGTGATCCTCGAAGAAGCGACCTCACGCTAGAGCGTGAACCAGGACAACGCTGCGGTGGAGGACGGCACCGCCGTCGGGCGCGAAGACAAGCCCAGACTTGCGAGAGTCCTGGATCACGCGCTGGAACGCGAAAACTGCGCGGGGTGCGGATCCCGTCGCAATCGTTTCGCGCATCGAAGAACAAATATGCGATTCACTCCTCGGCACGGCGTTTGAACCTTCAAGCCGCATGATTCCCCACACAACCACCTGGGTCGCCCTCGCCGACCGGACGCACGCACGCTTTCTCGCCCTTCAAGGACGCACGCTTGTGACGGTTCGAGAGCTTGAAGATGTTCGCGCCAAGCAGCGAAACCAAGATTTTGACGCCGACCGCCCGGGGCGCGCCTTCGATCGCGTTGGCATGGGTCGCCACGCCCTCGAACGCGAGCACAGCCCCACGCAACGCGCCGCCGCCGCGTTCGCAAAAACCGTGGCCCAAGCGCTCGGCGCCGCCCGCGCCGAAGGCTCGTTCGAACGTCTCATCCTCGTCGCCGAACCAGGCTTCCTCGGCATGCTTCGACGCGACCTCGATCGCGCCACTCAGAGCACCGTCGTCGCCACGATCCCGAAGGCGCTCCTGCGGGCAGAACAACGACAGCTCTTCTCGGCCCTCGCGGACCAGCTCCCGCTGCTCCGGAGATAGCGAGCGCAAAAACGCTCCCCCACGAAGACTCGCGAGGGTGCGGTCGTATCAGTGGGCGTCTCACCAACTCCGCCGCCGGATTTGTTTTCTTCCCGCATTTCTCGCTTCGCAGATCTGCGCGGCGGAGTTCTGAGACAACCTGCTTCTTCGCCGAAATCGTTTTCTTTGGGAGGTCTATCCCTAGACCCACGGGGAGTGAATCCCCCCCTCCAATGACGCATCGCGCCTCGCTGCTCGGAGGTTCGCTTGCGCGAACCTGTTGAGGCAATGGAGTAGCGGCCGTTCAGTGCGTGGTTAGGTTCCCTCGCCATGAGGGATGCAATCCCCGTTGTCTTCGACATGGAAACGCAGGATCCGGACGACTTCCTGACGCTCCTACTCCTCCTCGGTCACCCGGCGGTCGACCTACGGGCCGTCACCATTACGCCCGGTTCGCGCTGGCAGGTGGGCCTCATCCGAAAGGCCCTCGAGTGGTTTGCGGTCACCATTCCCGTCGGCGCACGAAAGCTCGACCACCCCAAAGAGTGCGTTTCGCATTGGCATCGGAAAGCGTACGGCGCCTTCGAGCCATCCTCCGATGCAGAGCCCGCGGTCGACGTCCTGCGGCGCCTCTGCGACGAGACGACCACGCTGATCACCGGCGCCCCGGTTCACAACCTCGGCGCTGCCTGCGCGTCAACCGACTTTCGCCTCGGCCGCTGGGTCGCGCAGGGCGGCTTCGCCGGACACGGGGTGGTCCCGCCGGAGCTTCAGCTCCCCAAGTTCGCTGGCAGACGAACGATGGCGACCTTCAACCTCGGCGGCGCGCCGAAAGCGGCCCTCGCAGCCCTCGCGCATCCGGGAATTCGCGAACGCCGTTTTGTCTCCAAGAACGTCTGCCACCGCGTCGTCTACGACGAAACGCTTCACCAGCAGATCGGGGCCCTGGTCGAGGAGTCGCTCGCTCTCGCGCGCATTTGGCAGGGCATGGAAACGTACCTCCAGCGCCGTCGCCACCACAGCCGCAACGAGGCGATCGACGCGCCGCACGTACTGCTGGTCGGCGACGGAGAAAAGCGTGAGGCCTCGATCGCGGACGCCCTCGCCCGCGCAGAGGAACTCGATCACGATCTCGTGGACGTCGGCGCACCGACCGAGGTTCCCGTCTGTCGACTCGTGCCCAAGACAGCTTCTTCCGAACCTGTCGGCAAGAAGCTCCACGACCCGCTCGCGGCGTGCTGTGCCATCGACCCCACCGTCGGCACGTGGGCCGAGGTCGAGCTCTTTCGGGAGAAAGGCAAATGGGGTTCACGCCTCGCGCCGGGATCGGGCTGCGAAATCCTCATCGACTACGACCACGACGCGTTCGTGCAGGTATTCACCGCGCGTTGAGACGGCACCCGGAACTCAGCGTTTGTTCTGCTAGTCTTCCGCGGGTGACCGGATCGTTTTTTCCTACGATCCGGCTTTGAGCACCCCGGAGACTCCATGCGCCTCGTTGTTCTCATTGCAAACGTCGCCCTCGCGCTCACGATTCGACCGACACCTGTATCAGCGTGCGGCGGCTTCTTCTGCAGCACCGCGAACCCAGTGCTGCAGTCCGCCGAACAAATCATCTTCCGCGAGCACGGCGACGGGACGGTCACGGCCATCGTTCAGATTCAGTACGCAGGTCCCGCGGAACGTTTTGCATGGGTACTTCCGGTCCCGGGCGCGCCCGACGTCGGAGTGTCGACCAACATGCTCTTTCAACGTCTTCAGGGTCGAACGGCGCCGGTGTACCGCCTTGCGACCGACGGGGGGACCTGCCTACGCACCCGTGGCGGAGTCGTCACCGAGTCTTCGGATGGTACCGGCGTCACCGAGGCTGAGTCGCCCGCGGTGTCCGTCATCGACGGTGGTACCGTCGGCCCATTCGACTTTGTGACGATTCGAGTGAGGCCCGATGTTGCTCGGCCGGGTGACGTCGCCGTCGAGTGGCTTCAAGAAAATGGCTACGACGTCGACGACTTTGGTCGAGAACGGCTCAGCCCTTATCTCGCCGGCGGCATGAACCTCATCGCGTTTCGACTCACCAAGGGTCGCAGCGAAGGCAGCATTCGGCCCATCCAGCTCCGCTACGAAACCGATCACCCGATGATCCCCATTCGGCCGACCGCGGTTGCGGCGGCGGAAGACATGGGCGTCCTGGTATGGGTCCTTGGCCCGTCGCGCGCCTTCCCGCGCAACTACCGCCATCTCGTCCTCAACGAAGCCCTGATCAACTGGCTCAATCCCAACGCAAACTACAACGAAGTGGTTTCCGCAGCAGCGGATGAGGCAGGAGGCCACGGCTTCGTCACGGAAATGGCGGGACCGACCGGTGAGCTTGGGCCCCTCCTCAACTCGAACGAGAGCCTTGAGGAACTTCGAATGCGTTTCGTGCGTAACGAGGGAGCCGCCATCCGCAACCTCATCCTCAACTACCAAGACTGGGATGGATTTCGAGACGCGTTGGCGACAGTACCGCTACCCGCGGGAACGACCGTGGATGACCTCCTGGCGTGCAGCGACTGCGTGGAGCTGGCCGACGACATTCCGGACTTCGAGCTCGACGACTTCCTCGTCACGCTCGATCGAGAGGTCTTTGGTCCCATCCGAGACGGCGAAGCCTTCCTCCGTGAAGCCCCCTGGATCACGCGGCTCTACACAACCTTGAGCGCGTCGGAGATGGACGTCGATCCGACCTTCGACTTCAACGCTGATCTCCCCGCCGTAAGCAACTTCCACGACGCCGAGCGCGTAGTTCGCTGCGATCGCGATCGCGGCATCGGTTCCGCGCCGTGGCGCATTCGTCTCTCGACAGGACAGCAAATCTACGGCGCTGGCCTCGACTGGCCCTACCAGGTCGGCGACCTGCCTGCCGCACAGCGTATCGAGCAGCTCCAGGCCGCAGGTCCGCCTGTTGTGACCGCCGATCGCCGCGATGAGATCGACGCCGTGCTTGCAACGGGACTCCGAGCGGAGAGTCTCGCTGGAGGAGGCGCATGCAGCACTTCCGCAGGGAACCATGCGTGGGCAGCCCTGCTATTTCTCGTCGTCGTTTGGCGGCGCCGCGTCTGAACGTCACACGTCCGCGAGGTTCTTGGCCCACCACGCGTGCGACCGCTCCTGCGTCCAGGGCTCGAGCTCGAGCGCGAGCAGGCGCTCCGCAACCTCGGCGTCGTCCGGTCGATCCGCAGGGTCCTTCGCGAGCATCGCTAGCACGAGGGCATCGAAGCCTGGCGGTACCTTCGGTGCGTGAGTCGAAGGCGCTTTCGGCTCCTCGTGAAGATGCGCCGACGCGATGGCCACCGTCGTTTCTCCCTCGAACACAGTTCGACCCGTGAGAAGAAAGAACGTGACGCAGCCGAGCGCGTACACATCGGAACGACCGCTGACCGGAGGCCTCCCGCGAAGGGCCTCGGGCGAAAGATACGCCGGGGTACCGGTGATCTGGTTTTCCTGGGTGCGATTCGGATCGTCGTCGCGGCCGGATCCTTTGACGAGACCGAAGTCGAGAACTTTGAGGTAGTCGGTGCGCGGTCCCTTCCGGCAGACGAAGAGGTTCGCCGGTTTGACGTCCCGGTGAATCATCCCGCGCTCGTGCGCCTCGTGCAGCGACTCGCAGGCCTGGAGCAAGAGATGCGCAACGCGCTCGGGCGGCAAGGAACCGTGATTTCGCACCAGCGTCTCGAGGTCGACCCCGCGGAGCAGCTCCATCACGTAGAAGAGCGTTCCGTCCTCGGCGACGCCAAAGTCATAAAGCTCAACGGTGTGCGGCGACTCCAGCGAAGCGGTCGCCTGCGCTTCCCGCTCGAAGCGCTCGATCGCCATGCCCTCTCCTTGCGACTCCGAGCGGATCAACTTGACCGCCGCAGGTCGTGCGAGGAGCCGATGACTCGCCTTCCAAACCTCACCCATGCCGCCGGCGCCAAGACGCTCGGTGAGCTCGTAGGCCCCAAGCCGTCGCGCTTTCGAAACCTCGCGGTTGAGGACAAACATCGCGTCGCTCAACTTCCACGCGATCAATGCGGTCACGAAGGGCGGAAGCATAAACGACCCCAACACATCGGTCGGGGGAACGTTGGCGTCGAGCCAGGTCGCCGCGATCCAAAACCCGAGCGGATCGGTGAACGCGGCAACCAGCGCCACCACCCCGACATGCGCCGGTCGCCCCGGAACGAGAAAGGGCAGCAGCAGGATAAACACGCAGACCCACGAAATCTGTGATGTCGGCAGCTCCATCGGCGGCGTGTAGAGGTACTGGCTGATCGACATGCCGATGCCGTGAAGCACGACGAGCGCGCTTCCCACAACGACCAGCTCTCGCGCCCCCCGTTCCCGCCGAAGCCAAAGGCCCAGCGGAATGCTCAGCACCAGCACCAGGATCGCGTGGCGCTCGCCAAACAGGCCGCTGAACTGCACCCACACGGTGTGAAAGAGGATGAAGTAGATAAGAAAGACGAACGCCGTGACCCACACCATCAGGTGAAGGCGTCGCTGCGCGTCCCGAACCATCGAAGGCGGCACCGAGGCCGCCCCGCTTCCCGATCCGGCCGATGCTCGGGGGATCATGGTTCGCGGCCCGCTCACGCACCGACCCTGCCCGACGTTCGGCAGAGCGGCAAGGGGTCGCGCCGTCGCATCAACGTGCTAGCGCTCTTCCGTGGTCGTTCTCGACGGTCCTGGCACGGAGCACGAAGGGTTTCGTCTTTGGTATCTCACCGGGGCGGTGTTCGTGGTTCGCATGCACGTCGCGACGGTTACCGAGGACGTCGTCGCGAGCATGGTGTGTGAGATCGATCGACTCCGGGAGATTCACGCGGACGAGATACAGGCCTGCGGCGGTAGCCGATCGATTCACGACTGGCGGAGCGTTCAGCGTTTTCCAGGGGAAGCGCGCCAACGCCTCTCGAAGGAATGGGAAAAGCTCGGTCGATCCGACGTGCGAAGCATCGAGGTCGCCCTTTCGCCCAACCCGGTGATGCACGGACTCGCCCGCGTCATGAGCCTCGTGATCATGCGGAGGGCCGGTACGCCGGTGCGCATCGTGGAGGACATTCGCGAAATCCTCGTGGAGGATGACGTCGTGGGTTAAACGAAAAAGCCCAGGCCGGAAAGCCTGGGCTCGTTCGCGTTCGCACGATTCAGATCTTGCGACCCTTCGCGCGAAGCTCGC
Source organism: Myxococcota bacterium (assembly GCA_039186435.1). GTDB lineage: Bacteria > Myxococcota_A > Polyangia > Polyangiales > Houyiibacteriaceae > JALVDI01. Next base: position 11,972 of record JBCDAA010000250.1, read on the forward strand.
GGAGCACCGTTTCGATGCCCTTCTTGTCGACCTCTTTGATGCCTGAGGTGGAAAGCCGAAGCTTCACCCAGCGGTTCTCGGAGGGAACCCAGAAGCGATGCGTTTGCAGATTCGGAAGGGAGCGCTTCTTCGTCTTGCGGTTGGAGTGAGACACCTTGTGTCCGACCAACACGCCCTTCCCCGTTACTTCACAGACCTTCGACATAACGAACTCACTTCTTCGGGCTGGGCATCTTCTTTTCTTCGAAGTCGACGTGCTTGCGCGCGCGCGGGTCGTACTTCTTCAGCTTCAGCTTGCCCGGCTGGGTACGCTTATTCTTGGTGGTGTAATACGTGTAGCCCGTGCCGGCAGTCGACACGAGACGGATCTTGTCGCGGACCTTGCTCGCCATGACGTCACCAGCTCGACTTGGTAAGGCCCGGAATCTCGCCGCGGAGGCCGAGCTCACGAAGCGCGATACGCGAAAGACCAAACTTCCGGTAGTACGCGCGCGGACGACCGGTCACCGCACAGCGATTGCGAACGCGGGTCTTGCTCGCGTCACGCGGCATCCCCTGCAGCTTGCGCTGGGCCTCGTCCTTGTCTTCGTCCGACGCGTCGGGGTCCTTGATGATCTTCTTAAGCGCGGCACGCTGCTCCGCGAACTTCGCCGCGAGCTTCTTGCGCTTGAGATTGGACGCGATATTCGCCTTGCTAGCCATTCCGTACGGTTCCTTGCCGTTGAGGGCTGGCCACTCTGACGGATCCCCACCGAGATGCAAGCGCCCAAACGTGAATTTACGACTTCGACGCGCGGATCAGGTCGACGATGGGATCGATGCCTTCTTGGCGATTTACCCACACGCAACGGCGCCCTTCTGCGTCGAATCCTTCGTTGAGACCCTCCCCGGTTGGTGTCTCCTCATCCCAAATCACCGCGATCACATCCGAATCGAGCGGCTTGGAGAGTTTGGGGAGCGAGGGAAGGAAGCGAACCGGATCGGTAACGTCCGCGAGGAGAAGCGTGGGCTCGAAATCCTTGATGAATGCGTCCAAGCGCCGGGGATCATTGAGAACCATGGGTACGATCTGGCTGCCCAACGACGCTTTAAGAAGGCGCGCGAGGCGACCGGACGCCGCAACGACCAGCACTCTGGCGGGACCCTGGGTGGTGCGAAAGCGGCTCGTCGGCGCCTGGGACCGCCGCTGGGGCCTCTGAGCTGGTTCAGCTTGCGTCCCTAAAATCATCCCGATTCGACCGAGAAGGTCGTTCGCGAGCTCCTCACCCGCCCGCGAACGAAGGGTGTCGCGAAGAGGACCATTCACGAACCCCACCCACGCGTTTCGGTCGAGGGGCTCCTCCTGCATCGAGTCCAGCGCACTGAAGAGCACGGCCGCTGCGACTTTGGGCGCCAGCATGCCCTCGAGGACTTCCCGGATCACCGTTAGCTCAGGGCTGTCGCCTTTCATCTAGTTGCGATCATAGCGAGGATTTCTCCAAAGAACCCGATTTCGGCGCATTGCGGTCGTCGCGTTCTTGGAATGGGTCGCGCCCTTGCAAGGCGAACACCGTTACGCTGCCGACGTGAAGCGGACGATCTCTGAAGTTCTCGGTAACTCTCAGCGGCTGGATGGCGGCGCCATGTTTGGAAACGCCCCTCGCGCGCTTTGGAAGCGCTGGTGCCCCCCCGACGAGCGCAACCGCATTGCAC